>NZ_PTSR01000006.1:0-199392 GCF_002965345.1 Escherichia sp. MOD1-EC5950 | reverse complement strand
CTGGGCTGCGGCTGGGTTATCTGGCGTGACGAAGAAGCACTGCCGAAAGAGCTGGTGTTTAACGTTGACTATCTCGGTGGGCAAATCGGGACTTTCGCCATCAACTTCTCACGTCCTGCGGGTCAGGTGATTGCCCAGTACTATGAATTCCTGCGCCTCGGTCGTGAAGGCTACACCAAAGTGCAGAACGCCTCTTATCAGGTCGCCACTTACCTGGCGGATGAAATCGCTAAACTGGGGCCGTATGAGTTTATCTGCACCGGTCGCCCGGACGAAGGTATCCCGGCGGTTTGCTTCAAACTGAAAGACGGGGAAGATCCGGGATACACCCTGTATGACCTCTCTGAACGTCTGCGCCTGCGCGGCTGGCAGGTTCCAGCCTTCACCCTTGGCGGTGAAGCCACTGACATCGTGGTGATGCGTATTATGTGTCGTCGTGGCTTCGAAATGGACTTTGCTGAACTGTTGCTGGAAGACTACAAAGCCTCCCTGAAATACCTCAGCGATCACCCGAAACTGCAGGGTATTGCCCAGCAGAACAGCTTTAAACATACCTGATAACAGGGCGTTATAATAATCTTTGCCCCGCTTTGAAAACCGGGGCATACGTTCATTAGCGCAATATTAATATTATATTGATTTTGTATTCATGGCGTTGTTAAGTTGTATCTAATATAAATCTTTCTAAAATCAAACAAAATGACGCCAGTAGATCATTTGTTTTGTATTAATCTCCTTACGTTGGTACTTTCGATTTTTTATTATAAATTCAATGCTCTTACACAATTTCCCTTCACATTTAATCAATTCCCCTGTCAAAATTGTTTAAATTTATTTGCCAATAAATTTGACTTAAGATGGCGGCGTGCTACATTAATAATCAGTAATATATTTATGTTATATTAAGTCAACTATGCAATCACAATATGGGAATTGTTTAATTGCGTACGCAAAACATAAATTTATTCTCACTATGTTGAATGGTGAATATCGCTGCTTTAATGGTGGTGATGTGGTTTTTGCGGATGCAAGCCAGATCTTGATTGATAAGTGTGTAGGTAACGTCGTATTAGTCACGAAGGACACACTTTCACTATTTCTCCCGATGCTCAAGGAGGAGACGCTAAATCTTTATACCTATAAAAAAGCTCCTTCGTTAGTTGTTCATCATTGTTCCAGAGAGATCCCTGTTTTTCAGGAAGTTGTACATCTTTCGCAAAATCAAGATCTCCGCTATGGTGAGATATTACGTAAAAGAGCATTAACATTTGCGTTATTGTCTATTTTTCTTGAAGATAAACAGTTTATACCACTGCTTATGAATATTTTGCGACCGAATATGCGAACGCGGGTTTGCACGGTCATCAATAATAATATTGCTCATGAATGGTCATTAGCACAGATTGCCAGTGAGTTATTGGTGAGTCCGAGTTTGTTAAAGAAAAAATTGCGTGAAGAAGAGACATCGTATTCACAGTTACTGACTGAATGTAGAATGCAGCGGGCGTTGCAACTGATTGTTGTTCATGGTTTTCCAATAAAACGAGTAGCCGTATCCTGCGGTTATAACAGTGCGTCGTATTTTATTTATGTCTTTCGAAACTATTATGGTATGACGCCGACAGAGTATCAGGAGCGAATAGCGCAGGGAATACTGAATGGTGACCCGATAGCAAGTTTTGTTGGGCAGGGAAATTTTTACAGTTCTGAACGCCATGCTGAAGGGATAAGACTCTGATTCTTTACTCAGACATAAAAAAAACCCGGCATAGGGGACCGGGAAGAGGATAGTCTGCCGTCTCCAGACTAATAAACCGTTATAACGCTCCTTGTTGACACGGGAAACTTTGTGCTCTCAGTAAATAAAATATAACTTTAATTGTCGATAATATCAGCCATTTTTTTATAAACATAAGCTATACGCTTTCTTAAAATATATTGCTGACGCATTTACTTATTAGTAATTAGCTGTTATGTACACTGCGTTATGGCTGGCTTTTGGTCCTACCAATTTTGGCAGTTTTGGCTCACGGAGTGAATCATTCATCATTTCATTTGTATACTGAAATTGTAATGTTCGTGGTAATGGAATATAAGGGCTTGTCATGGCACATGTTTGTTCGGTGATCCTCACCTGTCGCTCATTTGATATATACCATGAGCAGCAAAAACTATCTTTGTATAAAGATAGTATTCTACTGATAGAAAAAAATATGGCGGAGAGTTTTGACTTTAATGAATCAAATGTCCGCAGGCTGGATATTGATGAACGAATAATTACTCATTACTTACACAATGTCCGTCCACCGTTCCGGTGTTTAGGATTGCACAATAAAAAAAAGCTGTTAGTTAACATGACCCCACCGATGCCGTTGGTTACAGCAATATTCGATAGTTTTACTAAAGAGGACATTGCTTCAACGACATTAAATAATATGCTCTATTTCTCCTGCCTTTCGATGTTTTCACGAAATAAAGAGCTGATTCCATTCCTTTTTAATAGCATTAGTACCATTGCAGGAAAAGTTGAACGCATTATTAGCTTTGATATTGCCAGACGCTGGTATCTGCGTGATATCGCAGAAAAGATGTATACCAGTGAAAGCCTAATCAAAAAGAAGCTACAGGATGAAAACACCTGCTTTAGTAAAATATTACTGGCCTCGCGAATGTCGATGGCCAGACAATTGCTCGAGTTACGACAATTCCCGCTACCGATGATCGCAGAAAAATGTGGCTATAGCAGTACGTCGTACTTTATTAACACTTTCCGCCAGTATTATGGCGTAACACCACACCAGTTTGCGCAACAGTCAACAGGGACTTTTTCCTGACTTCATCTATCATTCGAAAGTCGGTCAGGATCTGCTTTACGCTTCATGTAAAAATCTTTTCCCATCCATATTTGCCGGGGGCACCGGCAAGTTCTCTTTGGCAGTTCGCAAACGGATATTAGTATTTTCAGGAGGAAAAGGTGCAGCATGTTTGGAGTTATTAAGCTGATTATTCATATAATTACGGGAATGCTGGTTTGTGTCGTACTGTTCAAGTTGATGACCAATGGCTGGAGTGGTTTCTACTTTCAATGCTGTTTGCTAAGTCTGGTATTCCTGATGGTTAGCTGGTTGTTGAGTAGTGAATGGTTGTCAGGAAAGAGTAAGGCAGAACATTCACGTTCAGCCTTACTCTCATTCATACGTTACGCTTTTTTAAAGCGGGCAAAGAGATGTTCCACAACGACGAAAAAGACGGGAACGAAGTAAATCGCCAGCACGGTTGCTGCAAACATCCCCCCCATAACGCCTGTACCGACCGCATTTTGTGCGCCGGAACCTGCGCCATGACTGATAACCAGTGGCAGTACGCCAAGAATAAAGGCCAGAGAGGTCATCAGGATCGGGCGTAAACGCATCCGCGCCGCTTCGATAATCGCCTCTACCGGTGTCTTCCCTTCTTTCTGCATCATCTCAACCGCAAATTCGACGATCAGGATGGCGTTCTTGGCTGAAAGCCCGATGGTGGTCAGCAAACCGACCTGGAAGTAGACGTCATTGCTCAGGCCGCGCAGGTCAGTTGCCAGTAATGCGCCAATAACGCCCAACGGAACAACCAACATCACCGAGAATGGAATTGACCAGCTTTCATACAACGCGGCGAGGGCGAGGAACACCACGACCAGTGAAATGGCATACAGCGCGGGTGCCTGGTTGGACGATAACGCTTCCTGATACGACAGCCCAGTCCAGGAGTAGCCGACGCCCGCCGGAAGTTTAGCCACCAGTTCTGCCATAAACTTCATCGCGTCACCGGTACTTTTTCCAGCAGCGGCCTCCCCTAAAATCTCCATCGACGGAATGCCGTTGTAGCGTTCCAGTCGCGGCGAACCGTAGGTCCATTCTGTTGAAGAATAAGCGGAAAGCGGTGCCATCGTGCCGGAGGCGTTGCGTACATACCACTGGTTGATGTTGTCCGGCAGCATACGGAACGGTGTTCCTGCCTGGACATACACTTTTTTCACACGCCCCTGGTTGAGGAAGTCGTTCACGTAGCTACTGCCGAAGGCGGTAGAGAGGGTCTGGTTGATATCAGACAGCTCCACGCCCATCGCTTCGGCTTTCGCGGCGTTGACGTTCACTTTGAACATTGGCGTATCTTCCAGGCCGTTCGGGCGAACCGCCGTTACCTGGTCAGGCGATTGTGCTGCCAGTGACAGCAACTCGTTTCTCGCCTGAGTCAGCTTTTCGTGCCCCAGGTTGCCGTTGTCCAGTAGTTCCATATCAAAACCTGATGCTGTACCCAGCTCCGCTACCGCAGGTAAGTTGAACGGGAAAATCACCGCTTTATTGATACTGCTCAGAGCCACCATCGCCCGCTGAATGATTGCGGTCACCGAGTTTTCCTCACCGACGCGTTCAGACCACGGTTTCAGGCTGATAAATGCCAGACCGTTGTTTTGCCCCTGGCCGCTAAAGCCGAAGCCGCCAACGGTAAACACCGACTGGACATTATTTTTCTCTTTTGTCAGATAGTAATCGGTTACTTGTTGCAGCACTTTAGTGGTGTTAACCATTGTGGAACCTGACGGTAACTGCGCCGTGGTCATAAATACCCCCTGATCCTCTTCCGGTAAGAAAGAGGTCGGTGTACGCAGGAACAGCACCGCCATCCCGGCACAAATCAGCAGGTATACCACCATATAGCGACCAGTGCAGCGCAACAGTGAGCGGGTACTGTCGGTATAGTGCTGAGTCGATTTCTCAAACAGATGGTTGAAGCGTTCGAACAAGGCGTTCGGTTTGTGACCGCCTTCCGGTGTGGCTTTCAAAATGGTGGCGCAAAGGGCTGGGGTCAGACTCATTGCCACAAACACCGAAAGCAACATAGAGGAGATCAGCGTAATGGAGAACTGGCGATAAATTTCCCCGGTTGCGCCGCTCATAAAGGCCATCGGCATAAATACCGCAGAAAGAACAACGGCAATCCCGACCAGCGCACGCTGGATTTGCCCCATCGATTTATGCGTCGCTTCTTTCGGTGGCAGTTTATCTTCCGCTATCACGCGTTCAACGTTTTCTACCACCACGATGGCATCATCCACCAAAAGCCCTATAGCTAACACCATCCCAAACATGGTGAGGGTGTTGATGGTAAAACCGACCGCCGACAAAATCGCAAATGTGCCGAGAATAACGACCGGCACGGCGATCGTTGGGATAATCGTAGCGCGAATATTTTGTAAAAACAGATACATGACCAGGAAGACGAGGATGATAGCTTCAACCAGCGTTTTGAAAACTTCCTGAATTGAAATTTTGATAAATGGTGTGGTGTCGTAAGGGTAAACCGTTTTCAGGCTGGCGGGGAAATAGGCTGATAATCGGTTTAACTCCGCTTTTACCGCCCGCGAGGTATCAAGGGCATTCGCTCCGGCAGCCAGCTTGATAGCAATCCCGGCAGCAGGTTTGCCGTTATAACGCGCCACAGTGGAATAATCTTCTGCCCCCAACTCGATGCGGGCAACGTCGCGCAGCAATACTTGCGAACCATCTTGCTGCACTTTCAGCAGGATTTTGCCAAATTCTTCCGGCGTTTGTAGACGCGTCTGCACAATGATTGAGGCGTTCAGTTGCTGGTCTGCCGCCTGTGGCATCCCCCCCAGTTGACCACCGGAAATCTGGTTGTTCTGTACCTTGATTTGGGAAATAACATCAGAAGGAACGAGACTGTATTTATTGAGTTTTTGTGGGTCCAGCCAGATACGCATGGCGTACTCTGACCCAAAGAGCTGCACGCTACCGACGCCCGCGGTACGGCTTAGTGGATCCTGGAGATTAGAAGCCACATAGTCCGCGATATCGTATTGGTTGAGACTACCGTTATCAGAAATAAACGCCGCTACCATCAGGATGTTGCTGCTCGACTTATTAACGCTGATCCCTTGTTGCTGCACCGCTTCTGGTAACGAAGGCATCGCGAGTTGCAGTTTATTCTGCACCTGAACCTGCGCAATATCGGGCGATGTTCCCGTTTCAAAGGTCAGGGTGATGGAAGCATTGCCTGCCGCATCGCTGGTTGATGACATATACATCAGGCCATCCAGCCCATTCATATTTTGTTCGATCACTTGAGTGACCGAGTCTTCTACCGTTTGCGCATCAGCCCCCGGATAGGTAGCGCTGATGGTGATGGTCGGCGGCGCAATCTGCGGATACTGCGCAACCGGTAGGTTCATGATCGCCAGCCCACCCGCGAGCATCATAATAATGGCAAGTACCCAGGCAAAAACCGGGCGATCAATAAAATAGTTAGCCATGAAAGTCCCCTTAAGCCTGCAACGTTACTGTTTCGATTCGGTGCTGGCGTTTTCCTGGCTGGAGGAAATTGCGCGTGCTTTGATACCTGGATGAATGCGTTGCAAACCGGAAACGATCACCCGATCGCCAGCTTGCAAACCAGAGGTAACAACCCACTGATTTCCGATGGCTTTGGTTGCGTCAATTTCGCGTAACTGTACAACATCGTCTTTATCCAGAATGAGCGCCGTTGCTTTGCCCTGGGAGTTATGGGTAACGCCTTCTTGCGGTACTAACAACACATTCTGCCGACTACCTTCATCCACCAAAGCCGTGACGTACATACCAGGCAGCAAGTCACCATTCGGGTTGGGGAAAATTGCACGCAACGTGACGGAGCCGGTGGTTTCATCCACTGTTGGGTCGGAGAATTTCAGCGTGCCGGTCTGGCTGTAACGTTTGCCATTTTCCAGGTTAAGCTGCACTGGCGTACTGCCCTGAACCTGTTTGATTTGCCCACTGGCGACTTCCTCTTTCATGCGCAAAAAATCCTGCACTGATTGGGTGAGGTCGACATAAATCGGGTCCAGACGCTGCACGGTTACCAGAGAGTCTCCCTGATTAGCGGTGACTAATGCGCCGACGGTCACCGACGATTTTCCGCTGACGCCAGTAATGGGCGAGGTGACATTAGCGTATTGCAGATTGATGGTTGCCTGCTCAACAGCCGCTTTGGCGACGGCGACATTGGCTTCCGCTTCATTCAGTTGGGTGCGCGCGGTGTCGTAATCCTGGCGGCTGACATAGTTGGTTTTCAGCAACGATGCCTGGCGATTGAAGGTGATGCGGGCATTGCTGGCGGTGGAGAGGGCTTTCGCCAGCGAACCTTTCGCGGAGTTCAGCTCTGCCTGCAATGGAGCAGGGTCAATCTGATAAAGTGAATCCCCCTGGTTGACCTTATCACCCTCGATAAAGTTGCGTTTAATGATAATGCCACCCACCTGTGGGCGTATCTCGGCAACTTCATAAGGAACGGTTCTGCCGGGCAGTTCGCTCATCACATTGACCGAACCGGGGGAGAGCGTCACTACCCCCACTTCAGGCGTCATAGCGGCGGCATTTTCCGCCGATTTGTCATCGCAGGCGGTGAGCATCGCGCCGCAGAATAACAACGGTATTAACAGTTTTCTTTTTCTGTTCATTTTAGTCCCTGAAAATTCGTGAGAAATAACGGTTCTTTGAATTACGCGCGGGGAGAGGTATGAGGGATTTACAGACCAGCGGCATAATGCAAGCCATGGGGTTGTAAGCCAGCGAGGGAGCATGTAGGCAGAGCGACCAATATAGTGACGCGAATGGCAAAAAAAATGTTGCCGTTCTGCCGACAGTCTCTGCCTGCATCCGGGCAACGAAGGTTTCTACTGGTGGATACACATACCAGGGGAATAAGCTCGTTTTTGCTTCTCCTTTGGTTATCACCGGGAGTAATGGAGTCAGCATTTGCATCCCTCGTCATGCCAGCCATTAATTTCAGGCAATTATCGCTGGGCCACATCGACTCCTTATTTAGAAATAAGAAGAGATCCCCAGAGTCACGATGTCGCTCATACGTCTAAGTTTCAGCTTGTACATGATATTGAATTTCTGGATCTTTAATGTTTGTTGAGAAATATTCAGTGTTGACGTGATATTACTTTCATTTTTATTTTTCAGAATCAGTTGCATGATTTTGAATTGATTATGCGAGAAACATAATTGAGAATTCTTATGGGGCAAGTGTTTTCCATAGGTAATATCAAGCAGAGTGTTAATGCTTTCTTTGCGGCTGATAAAATAAATAGGTGACTGACTTTTAAGTTTACTGATGTGATAAGGTGCCAGAACAATGATTCTTTCGGCATCTAATTTCTCAAGAAACTTAATCGCTTCTTCATCAAGGATATGATTATGATAGGTATCAATGATCACCTTGAATGGTTTGTTGCCTATGCTTTTTATCTCTGACAGGGAGTTGATTTTTATCATTTCGTGATTATCTTTCAACTGCAAAAAGCCCTGTAAAAGAAAAGAATCCTTCGTCATGAGAAAAATCATAACTTGCTCCTTAGCCGTTATCGTTTCGAACATGTTGTCCTTTTCATTATTTACATCCATGTCCGAATATGGTGTTCAATATAGTAAACGCCTATAAGAACTTTGCCCTTCGTGAACTAATACGTCTATTAACACTAATCAAAACTTCAGATTTATCCATTACGTACTCCATATATTGATCCTAGGTAATATTCCTGGTTGTTATCAATTTGTGATTAGTAAACAGAATATTAACAGTTTGCAGGAATCTACCCAAGAATAAGTTATAATTTATCCGTTTGTGATCTCTGAAGAATATTACTAAAGTTAAAGCGTAATCCGATTTAAATATTGAGTCTCCTTGTTTCTATTTAAGCTGGCAATTGGATTGCCAGCTTTCTTTTAGTGCATTGATAGTGCAAAAACAAACCCCAGACTGTACCCATAGTATCGATGTTTATGGAACCTTCAGTTCACTTTCTCACAGCACTTCTAAAACATTAAACCTGACAACGAAAAATATCAGCCATGATAATGTTTGAAATGGCTAATTTGCTGCAAAATAAAGAAAAATATAAAATTTTCAAATGGTTGGTTTAATCGTTGTGTGATAGTTATTTCAACAATAGTACGTAATTTATCAAAGGAGTAATGCGGTGATGTGAATATTGCCAGGATCATAGTCATTATACGTAACTATGATCCAGGCTAAAAAATGGAGCAGAGATAGGTCTGCTAGTTATTATTTTTTACGAACAAACTAGCAAAGCTGAACAGGCTGGCAGCGCTAAATATCAGTTCGATCCCTACCAGGGTTGACACCAATGTCACAGAAACCATTGGCGTTGCGCCAAGGAAGATCCAGGCAATGACGATATCCAGCACGCCAATAACGAGTTGTAACCAACTGCCTTTCATTGAGCGCTGGCGATACCAACTCATCAGGCGAATAACCCCTGCGACACAGAACAATCCTGCAATAAACGCCGCAATGGCGAAAATCCCCAGTTCTGGTGCACGGATGAAGAAATAGCCGATCAATAAATAGGCTATCGCCACGAGGAAACCCGATAATACAGGCCAGAAATTATGACTGCGGTTGCTGAATAATCCAACAATAAGCGCAATACCCGAACAGATTAATAATACGCCAACGACTGTGCTTAGAATGTCGCCAGAAACAAACGGGAAACTGATACATAACAAACCGACGATAAACAGCAGCACGGCAATAAACTGGATCGCTCTGCGGTGCTTTTTAAGCATCTCCAGATCAAATTTTAAAATTGTTGCCTTATCTATATATAACATAGAACCACCCTATAAATTTAAGAAGGAAAACCCCTGCTATCAATCTATGCCAAAAATGCATCAGAGAATGCAGTTGATTTAATAAAAATTTCCTAATTACTGTGCTTGATGACTATGTAACCTATTGTATTATAATAAAAATATCTGATTTTGATATTTTGTCTCAACATGACATACCCAGAAAACCAGGTTATAACCTCAATGTCGAAATTGATTCGTGACGGCTCTTTCACTTTATAGTTGAGGATATTACGATGAAAAAAGTATTAGGCGTTATTCTAGGTGGTCTGCTTCTTCTGCCTGTAGTGAGCAATGCAGCCGATGCGCAAAAAGCAGCCGACAATAAAAAACCGGTCAACTCCTGGACCTGTGAAGATTTCCTGGCTGTAGACGAATCCTTCCAGCCGACTGCAGTCGGTTTTGCTGAGGCTCTGAATAATAAAGACAAACCAGAAGATGCGGTTTTAGATGTTCAGGGTATTGCAACCGTAACGCCTGCTATCGTTCAGGCTTGTACCCAGGATAAAAAAGCCAGCTTTAAAGATAAAGTTAAAGGCGAGTGGGACAAAATCAAGAAAGATATGTAATTAAGGGAATGCGTTACATCGTATTTCCTTAAATATTGAACAGGCCGGAATACCTTGCGTTAAAAGCAGGTGATCCTCCTGTTCATATGTAAATTATTTATTGAATGGGTTGTAAAATGAATATTTCATCTCTACGTAAAGCCATTGTTTTCGTTGGCGCTGTAGCAGCTCTGTCACTGGTGAATGCGCAATCTGCACTGGCTGCTAATGAATCTGCTAAGGATATGACTTGTCAGGAATTTATTGACCTGAATCCAAAAGCAATGACACCTGTTGCATGGTGGATGCTGCATGAAGAAACAGTTTATAAAGGCGGTGATACTGTAACCTTAAACGAAACTGACCTGACTCAGATCCCTAAAGTGATTGAATACTGTAAGAAAAATCCGCAGAAAAATTTGTATACCTTCAAAGATAAATTGGCAAATGTCCTGCCGAATTAACAGGAATAAAGCAAAAAGGAGTAGCAAGTTGAGCCATCTTGCTGCTCCTTTTTGCGTTTTTATATGACTAGCGAATTCATTATTCGTTTGATCCTGGCCGCAATTGTTTGTGGTGCTATTGGCATAGAAAGGCAAATACGCGGCAAAGGTGCTGGTTTACGTACCCATGTCTTGATTGGTATGGGCAGTGCGCTGTTTATGATTGTGTCGAAATATGGTTTTGCTGATGTGCTGGCGTTCGACCATGTCGGGCTTGATCCCAGCCGTATTGCCGCTCAGGTCGTCACTGGCGTCGGGTTTATCGGCGCGGGGAACATCCTCGTTCGTAATCAAAATATTGTCGGTTTAACTACCGCTGCGGATATTTGGGTAACAGCAGCGATCGGTATGGTGATTGGCAGCGGCATGTATGAACTGGGGATTTACGGTTCTGTAATGACCTTATTGGTGCTGGAAGTCTTCCATCAATTAACCTTCCGCCTGATGAGCAAAAATTATCATTTGCAGCTTACGTTGGTGAACGGTAATACAGTGTCGATGCTCGACTGGTTTAAGCAGAAAAAAATAAAAACAGATTTAGTTTCGTTGCAGGAAAATGAAGATCATGAGGTGGTTGCTATTGATATCCAGCTTCATGCTACGACGCCGATAGAAGACCTGTTGCGATTACTAAAAGGAATGGCAGGGGTGAAAGGTGTTTCAATTAGCTGATGTTCATAATAGTTAATTCGACAGGAGTACCAGACTGGCACTCCCGTCGTATTTAATGATCGAGGACGATCAGTGGCGAATGATTAGCGGGATCGCTTAATACTGTAATATCCGCGCCGTAGAGCGTAGTTAGCGCCTGCTGCGTCAACACATCTTGCGGTTTGCCATTTGCGACAACTCTGCCTTTTTGCATTAATACGACACGGTCAGCATAACGGGCAGCAAGATTAAGATCGTGCAATACGCAGCAGACGTTAAATTGCCGTTCTCGAACTAACTGACGTAATAAACGAAATAGATGTTGTTGATGGTGAATATCCAACGCCGAAGTTGGTTCATCAAGAAATAACCATTTTGGCGAGGGTATTGCTTCCCAGAGTTGCACCAGCAGGCGAGCCAATTGCACACGCTGTTGTTCGCCGCCGGATAATTGCCGGTAGTCGCGGTTAGCTAACGACTGACAGTCACATAACGCCAGTATTTGTGCCGTTTCATCACCCTGATTACCGGTACGATAAGGATGTCGCCCCATCTGGATCACTTCTTGTACGCTGAATGGAAACGCCATATGGCTATTCTGACGCATCACGGCCCGGTGTTTCGCCAGTTCGGTAATTGACCATTCATTTAATGGCTTATTAAACAACCGGCATTCGCCGCTATCAGGTTGAAGATAGCCGGTTAGCTGGCGAAGCAGCGTGGATTTTCCCGCACCGTTAGGGCCGAGAATGGCAACAATTTCTCCGCCGGGAAAAGTCAGCGAGACATTGTCAGTCAGACGTCGCCCATGAAGGCTATAAACCAGGTTTTTGGCGCTGATCATGCGATCCTCCGATTACGCAGAATCAACCACATAAAATAAGGCCCACCAAGCAGACTGGTTAATAATCCTACGGGCATTTCTGCTGGCTGTACCAGCGTGCGGGCAAGTGTGTCTGCCATCAGTAACAAACAGGCTCCGGCGAGGGCAGAGCAAGGGATTAGCCAGCGGTGATTCGCCCCGGTCGTCATGCGAATCAGATGCGGGATCACCAGGCCAATAAAACCGATAATGCCGCTTACCGATACCGCAGCACCAACCAGCAGCGAGCTAATCAACAGTAATTGTTGGCGTTTACGCTTTACGTTCACGCCGAGGTAATGGGCTTCTTCATCACCAAGTTGCAGCAAATTCAGCGTCCCGGCGAGACAGGTTGTTGCCATAATGGCTGGCAGAATGAATGAACTGGCGACCAATAATGTCGGCCATTGCGCCTGACCGAGATTGCCCATCATCCACAACGTGAGTTGTCGTAGCTGCTGCTCATCGCCTATATAGCTCAGTATGCCGATCGCCGCACCGCACAGGGCGTTGATGGCGATCCCGGCGAGTAGCAATTGCATCATGCTGCCATCGCGATGGCGCTGTGTGATGAGAAAAATGACGGTGCAGACCACTAAACTTCCGGCGATGGCAAACACCATTTGCTCATAGAGCACCAGCACCACAGGGAAGGAAAAGGGCAGGACAATTGCCACGCCAACCATTAATGCTGAACCGCTACTGACGCCGAGCAATCCTGGGTCAGCCATGGGGTTGCGAAAAAGCCCCTGCATAATTACCCCAGCGGTTGCCAACGCTGCGCCTACCAGCACTGCCAGTAAAACGCGTGGCAGGCGAATATTCAGCCAGATATCGCGGTATTCCTCATCAAGAAGGGCGCTAAAGCTGATTTTTAACGCTCCCTGACAGGCACCGAACAGCACCAGGGCAAGCAATAATAGTGATAGCCCCATAAAGACACTGGCGGAAGAAAATGAATCCTTGAGCACGTAAAACTCCGTTATGACGTTGCGGCGCGGAGAGCCTGCGCCGCATGGGATTACGCCGGTTTCAGGCCCGGTTCAATCAGACTGTAGATCTGCTTATTGAGTGCTGGCGCGTTTGCCAGTTCATGAATGTGTGCGGCAACATCGGCACGGCGGACAAAACCATGACACTCCTGATTTTGTATCCGTTGTGCTTTGCCTGTTGCTGCGCCGTCAAGCAGTCCGCCAGGGCGGAGAATGGCGTAGTCAAGCCGGCTGGTTTGTAGCCAGCTTTCCGCCAGTGTTTTTTCCCGTACCGCCTGACCAAACGCGGCTTTTGCCCGCTCCGATAAGAACGGCCAGCTATCGCCGCATCCCAAAGAAGTCACCAGAATCATGCGTCTGATGTCTGCTTTTTCGGCTTCATCAATCACTGTTCTGTGCGCCAGATAATCCTGTGCGCCACCCATTGATGAGATGACAAGCGCATCCGGACCCGCAGCGCGACAGGCGGCTGCGACTATGCTGGCGTCACAAGCGTCACCAGTAAAAACCTGTACGCCTTGTTGCGCCAGCCTCGTGGCGGCATCGGCATGACGAACGACAGCGACGACCGGACGTTGTTCCGCCAGTGCCAGTTCGAGCGTTCTGGCTCCAACCCCCTTTCCGCCTGCGCCAAAGAGTAGCCAGGGCGTCATCAGGCGTGTTCCTTCAGAGATGCCGCCAGAGTATGGAAGGCGCTGACTTGTTCACTCAGGAGCTGACGATGCTCATTCCGACCGAGGAAAATTTTCAGCATGGCGTTGCCTTCTTTATTGAAAAAGAGAATAGAGGCGGTATCCATGCCCATAAATTTACGTTCGATCAAGGCAATATGCGTGCAGTTTTCTGCTTTGATATGCCCGGACATGCCCTGTTTTCCGCGCAGGTTGAAATAGCCGTGGCGATGGAAACCGGAAGGTAGTTCGCCGCTAAATTCGAGGATCACATCAGCGGTATGCACCAGCGTGGTGACCTTGCCCCATTCGCAGACGGTATCCCAGACAGTATCGAATTTATCGCCTGGCACGATTGTCGGGGAGGGGAGGTTTTTCACCACTTCCAGCAGTGAGGTATTGTATTGTTCGGCAATGGCCTCCAGCGTACCGTCTGGCTCCGTTTTCAAAAATTCCTGTAACGAGACATGGCTCATAAGTCACTCCTGTTATGGTTTTTCAAGCGCAATCGCTGGCGCATTAAGTATCTGAATTAGCTCATTAAGAGACTGCAAAATGTTGCTTGCCCAGAAACGACCTTCATTGGTCAACCGCAGGCAAGTTGAAGCATCGCGGCTTAAGCCTTTTTGGTGCCACTGAGCCAGTAACGGTGCGAGTTTTTCGGCATGTGGCGTAAGTTCGTCCAGCGGTACACGCGCCGTTTCAATACCCGACTGCAAGGTATGACGCCACTGCGCGTTACGTTCGGCGTTACGCATGAGCATCATCAACGGTTTTTTGCCTGCCGCGACGGATTCATGCCAGGTCTGAAGATTGCGTTCGTTCATCCAGGAGTAACCATTAATCGAACCGCCTGCGCCGGAACCAAAGGCCAGACAATCGGCACCTTGCTTAATCAGCAAGTTATAGAGATTGCGTTCGCGTGTGGTGCGGCCCCAGTGGCTGTTACTGATGCAGCGCCAGCCCGCGTCTTCCATAAAATCACATCCTTGCAGGTAAAGATCGCGACGTTCTGCCGGAGAGGGCACGGTAGTGCGCCCGTTTTCCACGGCTTTGCCCAGCGGCGTGTTGGGAAGGACGTTGAGCGCATAGAGATCGACGCCGTCGAGGCCGATATCACGGGCAATAGCCAGATCTTCTCCCCAGGTTTGTGCATCCTGACCAGGCAGGCCAAACAGCAGGTCGCAGACCACCGCAGCACGGTCGCGTTTGACCAGGCTTTCCATAAACGCAATGGCAGTTGGGCCATCTGAGGTGCGTGCCATCTTCTTGCGGATTTTGCTGTTAAATGACTGAATGCCAATCGAGAAGCGGTTTGCTCCCGCATCAAGGCAAGCGTCGATTCGGTCAGCGTCAAAATTCAGCACCCGGCCTTCAATCGTGATTTCGCAATCAGGTGCCAATGGCAGCTTTTCTCGTAATGTGGTGATGATTCTGGCCAAATCGCGTGCCGAAAGCGCGGAAGGCGTACCGCCACCGAAATAGACCGCATGGATGGGCGCGGACTGATGCAATACGTTGTCTGACTCCAGTTCGATTTCTCGAATCAGGGCGTCGGTATAATGAGCACACGCATCTTCATTAAAACGATTCTGATAAAAACCGCAAAACGTGCAGTGTGTCGCACAAAATGGAATGTGCAGATAAACCAGTCGTTTACGTGGTGCTGCTGTTTGGTTGATCATCGCTTGCCAGGTTTGCGCCAGTTGCTCTTTGGCGACCGGAATAGCCCCGCGAAATGGCATCATGGCGCGTCTGTCTTTAAATGGCTGCGTACCGTCTAAAGCAAAATGTGGCTTGAGATCTAACGTAGTATTCGTATTCATATGTCTGATTCAAATCCATTTATTGCGGCCAAAGTTGCTGGTGTAACGACTCAACGACATCAGCAATACGCGGGCCCATTCCCAGAATCAGGTTTTGATCAACGGTGATAATACGCTGGTTCTTCCAGGCGGCAGTGTGGGTAATTCCGGCAATAGAACGCAGACGATTAATATCGCCATCGACCATTTGTGAGGTTACGACAATCACTTCAGGGTTAGCCGCAATCAGCGATTCCGCGCTGTAGCTTTTGTATTGCTGGTGGGTAGCGACGTTTTCTGCTCCGGCAAGCGACAAAATGGCGTCTGCGACGCTGCCTTTACCGGCAACCTGTGGCGCACTGCCGCCAGCAGAGAGAATAAACATCGCTTTAACCGGGGCTTTTTTTGCCGCCACGCTTTGCTGTACTCGCTCCAGGCGTTGATTGATTTGTGTCACCAGCGCGTCACCTTGTTCAGGAACCTGTAACGTTTTTGCCAGTTGATGAATGTTGGCGTACATCTGCTCAAGGGTGGCGGGTACACGCGGCAGAGTGACGACATTGACCTTTTGCGCCCGTAGCTGGTCGAGCACAATTTGCGGTCCTGCATCCTGCCAGGTAATTACGCTATCCGGGCGAAGTGACAAAATGCCTTCGCTGCTTAGCTGTTTCCAGTAGCCAATATGCGGCAGTTTGGCGGTTTCTGGTGGATAAGATGTCGTTTCATCGACACCAACCACGCGGTCGCCAGCGCCCATCGCGTAGATCAGCTCCGTCAGTGATCCTCCTGCGACCACAATGCGTTCGGCAGCCGTTGCACTAAAGGCCCAGCTAAGTGCCAACACTGCCGTAAACAGTTTTTTCATGGGGATACGTTTTACAGTGGTCTTCGCGGTGGAGGCCATAACTGAAATACATAACGTTAGTGGGGAAAAAAGAAACAGCCTGTTGGTGATCCTTGGCATCATATGAGAACTCGTATCAAATTGAGAATGATCATGATTATCATTTGAGTTATATATGAAACACAACCATCGATTCAATACACAAGGTGTTACAAGCGTATTTATTTTTGATTTTTATCAAGATGCTTCGTCAGCTAACGTTATTGTTGCCGACTAAATTTCAGGGCGGGAAAAAGCGGAGATCTCAGGGATATTGCGGCTTACAGAGCGAAGAGATGGGGAAATTATTGCCGTTAACGACAAAGCTTCGTGATGACGCCGTGAGGAATTACCACAAGAACAGGATGGTTTCCAGGAGACAAGATAGATTTCATAACCCCCTGTTTATTGTGCTAATAGCGGTTAAAAAAAAGCTTGATCATAAAAAATTGATCGATAATAATTCTCATTATCACGCTTGGCTTTAACAAAATATGACTATATGGATAACAAAATCATAGCTTTTGCGAAGGATAACGCACAGCACTCTTCACTTCAGACGTGGTGTACCACTTTGCCTGACAAAGAGGGCGTGCTTTTGCGCAATGGTCAGAAATACCAGGTAATTTCACGGGATATAAACGCCAATTAACTCACCCGGCTAATACTATCGCGTTGAATCACAAATAAATTTATTTTTCGCCAGCCACCCCGGTTTTTACCCAGGCAGCCAGCATTTTTTATTTTCCTCATGGAGAATCGCTATGTCACGTCCGCAATTTACCTCGTTGCGCTTGAGTTTGTTGGCTTTGGCTGTTTCTGCCAGCTTGCCGACGATTGCTTTTGCTACTGAAACCATGACCGTTACGGCAACAGGGAATGCACGCAGTTCCTTCGAAGCGCCAATGATGGTCAGCGTTATCGACACTTCCGCCCCTGAAAACCAAACGGCTACGTCAGCCACCGATCTACTGCGTCATGTTCCAGGGATTACCCTTGATGGTACTGGGCGTACAAATGGACAGGATGTGAATATGCGTGGCTATGACCATCGCGGCGTGTTGATCCTTGTTGATGGTGTTCGTCAGGGAACCGATACCGGGCACCTGAATGGGACTTTCCTCGATCCGGCGCTGATCAAACGTGTTGAGATTGTCCGTGGACCTTCGGCATTACTGTATGGCAGTGGCGCATTGGGAGGGGTTATCTCCTACGATACGGTCGATGCAAAAGATTTATTGCAGGAAGGACAAAGCAGCGGTTTTCGTGTCTTTGGCACTGGCGGCACGGGAGATCATAGCCTGGGGTTAGGCGCGAGTGCTTTTGGGCGAACGGAAAATCTGGATGGTATTGTGGCCTGGTCCAGCCGCGATCGTGGTGATTTACGCCAGAGCAATGGCGAAACCGCGCCGAATGATGAGGCCATTAATAACATGTTGGCGAAAGGGACCTGGCAAATTGATTCTGCCCAGGCTCTGAGTGGATTAGTGCGTTATTACAATAACGACGCGCGCGAACCAAAAAATCCGCAGACCGTTGAAGCTTCTGACAGCAGTAATCCGATGGTTGATCGTTCAACGATTCAACGTGATGCGCAACTTGCTTATAAACTCGCGCCAGTGGGCAACGACTGGTTAAATGCCGATGCAAAAGTTTACTGGTCGGAAGTCCGTATTAATGCCCAGAACACGGGGAGTTCCGGCGAATATCGTGAACAGACAACAAAAGGTGCCAAACTGGAGAACCGCTCCACGCTGTTTGCCGATAGTTTTGCTTCTCACCTGCTGACATATGGCGGTGAGTATTATCGTCAGGAACAGCATCCGGGCGGTGCGACAACGGGCTTCCCGCAAGCGAAAATCGATTTCAGCTCCGGCTGGCTACAGGATGAGATCACCTTACGCGATCTGCCGATTACCCTGCTCGGCGGAACCCGCTATGACAGCTATCGCGGCAGCAGTGATGGTTACAAAGATGTTGATGCCGACAAATGGTCGTCTCGCGCGGGGATGACTATCAACCCGACCAACTGGCTAATGTTATTTGGTTCGTATGCCCAGGCATTCCGCGCGCCGACGATGGGTGAAATGTACAACGATTCTAAGCACTTCTCGATTGGTCGCTTCTATACCAACTATTGGGTGCCGAACCCGAACTTACGTCCGGAAACCAACGAAACTCAGGAATACGGCTTTGGGCTGCGTTTTGATGACCTGATGTTGTCCAATGATGCCCTGGAATTTAAAGCCAGCTACTTTGATACCAAAGCGAAGGATTACATCTCCACAACCGTCGATTTCGCGGCGGCGACAACCATGTCTTATAACGTCCCGAACGCCAAAATCTGGGGTTGGGATGTAATGACGAAATATACCACTGACCTGTTTAGCCTTGATGTGGCCTATAACCGTACCCGCGGCAAAGACACCGATACCGGAGAATATATCTCCAGCATTAACCCGGATACCGTTACCAGCACCCTGAATATTCCGATCGCCCACAGTGGCTTCTCTGTCGGCTGGGTTGGTACGTTTGCCGATCGCTCAACACATGTCAGCAGCAGTTACAGCAAACAACCAGGCTACGGCGTGAATGATTTCTACGTTAGTTATCAAGGACAGCAGGCGCTCAAAGGCATGACCACCACTCTGGTACTGGGCAACGCCTTCGATAAAGAGTACTGGTCACCGCAGGGTATCCCGCAGGATGGTCGTAACGGAAAAATTTTCGTGAGTTATCAATGGTAATCATCAGCCCCGATATTTCGGGGCATTTATCTGGAAGGAAGAGAGACAATGAACCACTACACACGCTGGCTTGAGTTAAAAGAACAAAATCCCGGAAAGTACGCGCGTGACATCGCAGGTTTAATGAATATCAGCGAAGCAGAACTGGCATTTGCCCGTGTCACGCACGATGCGTGGCGGATGCGCGGCGATATTCGTGAAATTCTCGCGGCGCTGGAAAGCGTTGGCGAAACCAAATGTATCTGTCGTAATGAATATGCTGTTCATGAGCAAGTTGGGGCATTTACCAACCAGCATTTGAACGGCCATGCCGGATTAATACTCAATCCGCGCGCGCTGGATCTGCGTCTGTTTCTCAACCAGTGGGCCAGTGTTTTCCATATAAAAGAAACCACGGCCCGCGGCGAACGTCAGAGTGTTCAGTTCTTTGATCATCAGGGCGATGCGTTACTGAAAGTTTATGCCACCGACAATACCGATATGGCGGCATGGAGCGAGCTTCTGGCGCGTTTTATTGTCGAGGAAAATACGCCGCTTGAGTTAACAACGGTTGATGCACCTGCTGCGCATAGCAACGTCGATGCCAGTGCTGTAGAGCAAGAGTGGCGTGCGATGACGGATGTTCATCAGTTTTTTACGCTGCTCAAGCGGCATAACCTGACGCGCCAACAGGCGTTTAAACTGGTGGCAGACGATCTGGCCTGCAAAGTCGCCAATAGTGCGCTGGCGCAGATTCTGGAATCCGCCCAGCGAGATGGCAATGAGATCATGGTGTTTGTTGGCAACCGTGGCTGCGTACAAATTTTCACGGGTGTGGTAGAAAAAGTGGTGCCAATGAAAGGCTGGCTGAATATTTTCAACCCAACATTTACTCTTCATCTATTAGAAGAGAGCATCGCTGAAACCTGGGTTACCCGTAAACCGACCAGCGATGGCTACGTGACCAGCCTGGAATTGTTTGCCCATGATGGTACGCAGATTGCGCAACTTTATGGTCAACGTACAGAAGGCGAACAAGAGCAAGCGCAATGGCGTAAACAGATTGCGGCACTGACGCAAGAAGGCGTTGCTGCGTAACGTGTCATTGTCCGGAGGTCTGGCTGTCGCCGGGCCTCTTTATAAATATCGGCTGGAGAATTCAGACCAGATAATCAATATGTTGATGCCGTACCAGTTCGTTGATCCGCCTGAGGTTGAGGATCATCATAATATTGTGTTTATGGCAGTAGAATGTTTTTAATGAGATTTTTAGTTTTCCCAGAATATCTTCTGTCGTCATTTGATTTGCAATGCAGGTCAGAACCTGATGCTGTTTGCGCGAGAGTGACACATCCGCTTCTGGCGCAGAACAGTAACTGCCATTGAGCAGCGCGACAAAGTCAATAATCGTAATATTTCTCTGAACAAAAGTTACCGGGACTTTCCCCAGACAGCGTTTAATATTAAACGGCGAGAAAACAATGACATGGACAGGTTGCAGACGTTCAATTTTGTTGAGCATTGATGAGTGGAATACATTATTCATTAATGTATCAATAATCACCAAAGCACTCTGATGCAACGTTAAGTCAATCTCTTCTTCGTTCTGTATATGAACGACATTACCCTTACTCAAAATATTTTTCATTGCGGTGAAAAACATGATGTCTTTGGTAATTATAAGAAACATAACCGACTCCTGTTGCGAGCATTAACTTCATAATCAGGTTGCCAAAGGTAATAAACAGGGCAGGACTTATAATTATAGTTGTATATTAATATTCATATTAAAGATGCAGATATTTGGAAAATATCTGCATCTTTAAACTAAATTATTTCACCAGTTCTGGCGTTACCTGGCTAA
Source organism: Escherichia sp. MOD1-EC5950 (assembly GCF_002965345.1). NCBI lineage: Bacteria > Pseudomonadati > Pseudomonadota > Gammaproteobacteria > Enterobacterales > Enterobacteriaceae > Escherichia > Escherichia sp. MOD1-EC5950. The sequence continues at coordinate 178,192 of NZ_PTSR01000006.1, read as the reverse complement.
CCGCATTGGTGTAATAAGGTGCGCCCCAGCCGGGTTCTGGCCAGAATGCGCCGTAGCCGTAATCCCACAGGTTGTAGGTGGTGTTGACCACTTCTCTCAAATGCCACACCTGAATCCCCTGTACATTCACGTCAACGAAGTTATACGGGACTTTATTGATAAAACCTGGCTGTTCGCCCTGAATCGTGCCGAGAACGGTGACAAAGTGGTTACGGTAGTTCACTGGGTCAAGGAAGCCATTTTGTCTGGCGAGCAGGCGACCCTGATAGTTGGCTTCAATTTCAGGTTTGGCATAGCTATCCAGCGGTAATACGGCGATTTCTAACAACGTATCTGTTTTGCCGTTAATAACGTTGATAACCTTACCGCCAAAGCGTGCCTGTTGACCAACATACAAATTTGGTTGGTTATGAACAGCAACAAAACTTTTTTGAATATCAGGTTGGTTATTGCCTTTGATATTTTGCGGAATCGAACTACATGCGGCAAGAAAAAATGAAAGGCTGAAGATGAGTGCACCTTTTGTCTTGTTCATGTTACTATCCTTATCAACAAATGTTAAAACCATAATAGATATTTCTTTATGGTTTTCATCCAATTCTCAGGTGATATGCCTGATAGTAATGTAAACCTGTCTGATATTTATATCTTGAACATTAGTCCCAGAGAGAGCATTGCTGTGTGATGTTATTACCCGTCTATTTATAATACTAGTCCTTTATTTAACTATTTTAATTAAATTGTTTTTTCTCTTATGGAACATAGAGTGCTAATTATTATCATTATGGTGATAACTGTTTATTAAAAGGGAAACTATTTATCCGTGAGGGCAGGAAGCGCAATTTACTGAAATTGCACGATCTCGCATCCGCTAAGAAATGATACGCGCTGCGTCAACGATTAGGGGCACAGTCGCCCCCTTTGTTTATTTTAATCGTTTACCTGAATCATCAACCACTTTCTCACCGTCTTCTTTGGTGAACGCCCCTTTCTGAGCATCCGGCAGGATCTCCAGCACTACTTCCGAAGGGCGGCACAGCCGGGTTCCCAACTGTGTTACCACAATTGGACGGTTAATCAGAATCGGGTGTTGCAACATAAAGTCGATTAACTGATCGTCAGTAAATTTATCGTCTGCAAGACTCAGTTCCTCATATGGTTCAACGTTTTTACGCAGCAGCGCGCGTACCGAAATTCCCATATCGGCAATGAGTTTGACCAGCTCGTCACGAGCCGGTGGGGTTTTCAGATAGTGGATAATAGTCGGTTCTGTACCGCTGTTGCGGATCATCTCCAGTGTATTACGCGACGTGCCGCAGGCCGGGTTGTGATAAATGGTAATGTTGCTCATATCAGTATCTCATTACAAAGTGAAAGAGAGACGTAGCGCCAGCGTGACCAGCGTTACAAACAGCACCGGCAGGGTCATAATAATTCCTGTACGGAAGTAATCCCCCCAGCTAATCGTCATATTCTTCTGCGAAAGTACGTGCAACCAGAGCAGTGTTGCCAGGCTACCAATTGGCGTAATTTTCGGCCCCAGATCGCAGCCAATAACGTTGGCGTAAACCATCGCTTCTTTGATCACGCCAGACGCCGTGCTGCCATCAATAGACAACGCACCAACCAGTACCGTAGGCATATTGTTCATAATAGAAGAGAGGAAGGCGGTCAGAAATCCGGTGCCCAGCGTCGCGGCCCACAGACCGTTATCTGCCAATACATTAAGTACGCCAGAAAGGTATTCTGTTAGCCCCGCATTGCGCAGGCCATAAACCACCAGATACATGCCGAGTGAGAAGATGACAATCTGCCAGGGTGCGCCGCGTAGCACTTTACCCGTATTGATAGCATGGCCGCGTTTAGCGATTACAAACAAAATTAGCGCGCCCACTGCCGCAATGGCGCTTACCGGGATACCGAGCGGTTCCAGAACGAAAAATCCCGCCAGCAAAAGCAATAAAACAACCCAGCCCGTTTTGAAGGTGGCAGGATCTTTAATTGCTTCGGCGGGAGGTTTCAGCAATGCCATATCGTAGTTCTGTGGAATATCTTTGCGAAAGTAGAGATGCAACATCACCAGCGTGGCCAGTATTGCGGCGATGTCCACCGGCACCATGACCGAGGCATATTCGCTAAAGCCGAGGCCAAAGAAATCTGCCGAAACGATATTTACCAGGTTGGATACGATAAGCGGCAGGCTGGCGGTATCGGCAATGAATCCAGCCGCCATGACGAATGCAAGCGTTGTGCCTTTACTGAAACCTAAAGCCAGCAACATGGCGATAACGATCGGCGTCAAAATAAGTGCCGCGCCATCATTGGCAAACAGAGCCGCAACGGTCGCACCGAGCAGGACTATCCAGGTAAACAGCAAGCGGCCACGCCCATGACCCCAACGTGAAACATGCAGCGCCGCCCATTCGAAAAAACCGGATTCGTCCAGCAGCAGGCTGATGATAATAACGGCAATAAATGCAGTAGTCGCATTCCAGACAATATTCCACACCACAGGAATATCGCCCGGATGTACCACACCCGTAACTAACGCCAGTCCCGCGCCCAACGCCGCACTCCAGCCGATGCCTAAACCTTTCGGCTGCCAGATAACCAATATGATGGTCAGGACAAAAATAGCGCCTGCCAGTAACATAATGCCTCCCTGAAATAACATATGCGAAAATTCATATATGTGTGGGTAAATTTTTTAGCTGCAAATGGTCTTACTGTCTGCGGAACAATTTTGTCGGGCCAGGTTACGGACAATTGCCTGAACATTTTCCTGTTCACATCTCCAGGTCTGCTCAATAATTTTCGCAGCCCAGGAAGGAATATGCGGAGATAAACGGTAATGAACCCACTTACCTTGTTTGCGATCCAGCAATAAGCCGCTTTCACGCAGCAATGCCAGGTGGCGTGAGATCTTGGGCTGCGACTGATTCAGGGCAGTACAGAGATCACAGACGCATAACTCACCCATCTCGCTGAGCAGTAAAACGATACTCAAACGCGTTTCATCGGCAAGAATTTTGAACAGTTGGATGGGTAACAGAATTGACATATTGCGCTCCTGATTGTTGCAGGTAGTGTCTCTCTTCGAAATGAATAAGTCAAAAACATATATGATTTAACGGATGTATAGGTGCAAAGGAAGGTAATGGGTGTGAATTAAGAGTTGGGTATTTATTTGAAAAGAGGTCTGAATCAGGACGTAAAAAAACCGACTTTGCGTCGGTTTTTTACTTTCCAGCCCAGAGTTGGTGGCCCTGGTCGGAGTGAGATAGTCATCATCTAACGCATCAATGCTAATACCATACTGAAACTATTGCAAGGACATGCTGGTTTTATAAACTATAAGCACTGTATAATTATCCAGTTAGCTCTGAGGCATTTTCACTCTGGTAATGCGCATAAACGCTTTCAAAGTCCTGATCAGTGGTACGGGTGGTGCCGTTAACTGATGCTCTGGCCGGAGTGAGATAGTCGTTATCTAACAATGAGACATGCACCGTGACAGGCAATGGATGAGTAAGCGGATGTATTCTCACTCCATAGCATGGAGAAAACGGGTGATTGATAAAGCAATCATTGTTCTTGGGGCGTTAATTGCGTTGCTGGAACTGATCCGCTTCCTGCTTCAGCTTCTGAACTGATAGCGGAAACGTAGCTAAGGGCAAAGAGCACACCACTCTTTGCCCTTTAACATTTAACGCATAGTAACGAACTCTTCTGCCGCCGTCGGGTGAATAGCGACGGTGTTGTCGAAGTCTTTCTTGGTTGCGCCCATCTTCAGCGCTACCGCGAAGCCCTGCAACATTTCATCCATACCAAAACCAATACCATGAATACCGACAATCTTCTCTTCTGGCCCAACGCATACCAGCTTCATGCGGCACGGCTGGCGGTGAGTGGTGACAGCGGTATACATGGCGGTGAAAGAGGATTTATACACTTTCACCTGATCGTCGCCGTACTGCTCACGCGCCTGCGGTTCTGTTAAACCAACAGTACCAATCGGCGGATGGCTGAAAACGACGGTCGGAATATTGCTGTAATCCAGATGTTCATCCGGCTTGTTATTAAACAGGCGTTCAGAGAGACGACGACCCGCTGCTACTGCAACCGGCGTCAGTTCCACCGCGCCAGTGTTATCGCCCACCGCGTAAATACCTTCAACGTTAGTATTTTGATATTTATCGACGACGATATAACCTTTTTCGTTGGTTTTAACGCCAGCAGCTTCGAGGTTGATGTTGTCATTGGCAGGTTCACGCCCAATCGCCCAAATCAGGCAATCCACCGTTTCACTGCGACCATCTTCCAGCTCCAGCGTCAGGCTGCCATCGGCATTTTTCACCACCGCTTTCGGGATTGCATTGGTGTGCAGTTGTGGGCCTTCGGCGTTCATCACCTCGACCAGTGTTTCAGTGATCATCGGATCAAAGCTGCGCAGTGGTGCGTGTTTACGCACAAACAGATGCGTTTTCGCGCCGAGGCCGTTAATCACGCCAGCCAGTTCAACGGCGATGTAACCTGCGCCAACAACCGCCACGCGCTCTGGTAAAGCGGGAAGGGCGAAGAAACCATCAGAATCAATGCCGTATTCCACGCCCGGAATATCCGGATGGCTCGGACGGCCACCGGTGGCGATCAGAATATGATCAGCAGTGATGGTTTCACCGTTAACTTCCAGCGTTTTGGCATCAACGAAGCGAGCAAAACCTTTGATTACATCGACGTTATTTTTACCGAGTACGTTTTCATAGGAGGTATGGATACGGTCGATATAGGCGGTACGGCTGGCGATCAATGTATCCCAGTTGAACTTATTAATGGTGGTATCAAAGCCATAATCCGGGCCGTACATGTGGATGGCTTCACGGATTTGCGCCGCGTGCCACATCACTTTTTTCGGCACGCAGCCGACGTTCACGCAGGTGCCGCCCAGTTCTTTGGCTTCAATCAGCGCGCATTTCTGGCCGTACATAGCCGCGCGGTTGATGGAGGCGATACCGCCGCTGCCGCCGCCGATGGCGATGTAATCATAGTGTTTAGTCATGACAGAGTGTCCTTATCGTTGATTACCGCGATTGTAGCGCGAGACGTAAAAGGTGCCAGCAATGGCTGCAATTACTCCGGTACGATCCAGTTTACGGTAGCGTGCCCGGTGCCTGCCGGAACCAGTTTGCTGTGTAGCCACGGCAGCACGTTATTCATTTGCTGTTCCAGCTTCCACGGAGGGTTAATGACAATCATGCCAGAAGCGGTCATGCCACGGCGATCGCTGTCTGGCAGCACCGCCAGTTCAATTTGCAGAATTTTGCGAATACCGGTCGCTTCCAGATCGTGGATCATGCGCTTAATTTGCTGACGCAGCACTACCGGATACCACAATGCGTAAGTGCCAGTGGCGAAACGTTTGTAGCCTTCTGCTATCCCACTGACCACCGCCTGATAGTCTGTTTTCATTTCATACGGCGGGTCGATAAGGATCAGGCCACGGCGGGAGACCGGCGGCAGTTTAGCTTTAAGCTGCAGGAAGCCGTCGGCTTTTTCTACGCGCGCACGGCTGTCTTTCTGAAATTCAGAACGCAGTAACGGATAATCGCTGGGGTGCAACTCGGTCAGTTGCAGGCTGTCTTGTTCACGCAGTAACTGACGGGCAATCAACGGCGAACCAGGGTAATAACGTAGCTGCCCACTACGGTTGAAGTGTTTTACCACATTGATGTACGACTCCAATTCTGCGGGCAGGTCATCCTGCTGCCAGATACGGGCGATGCCTTCGAGATATTCGCCTGTACGCTCGGCATGTTCGCTACTTAACTGATAACGCCCCGCACCCGCGTGGGTATCGAGATAGAGAAACGGTTTATCTTTCTCTTTCAGCGACTCGATGATCAGGCTCTGAACGGTATGTTTAAGGACGTCGGCGTGGTTGCCAGCGTGAAAGCTGTGGCGATAACTGAGCATGGGTAAAGGTGTTCCGGTAAGTAAAAATCGGCCCGTATTCGGGGCGCACAAAAGCGTATCAGAACAGTATACCGAAAAGAGGCCGCTGCCGCGAAAGCGTAACGTTTCTCATTGAAATTCACTACACTTAACCCCATGCTATTACCCATTACGCGTCGGATGGCATCGGCCTACCAAAGTAGGTCGGATAAGACGCCTGCGTCGCATCCGGCGAAAGCGCCTGCGAGCGTTTCGTTCCCCCTATTTAACCAGGACTGTACCTATGACGAATCCGTTACTGACTCCCTTTGAACTTCCGCCGTTTTCAAAAATCCTCCCGGAACATGTGGTTCCAGCCGTCACTAAGGCGTTGAACGACTGCCGCGAAAATGTAGAGCGCGTGGTAGCGCAAGGGGCACCGTACACCTGGGAAAATCTCTGCCAGCCGCTTGCAGAAGTCGATGATGTACTGGGACGTATTTTCTCCCCGGTTAGCCACCTGAACTCGGTGAAAAATAGCCCGGAACTGCGTGAAGCTTACGAACAAACGCTGCCGCTGCTGTCGGAATACAGCACCTGGGTAGGGCAACATGAAGGGCTATATAAAGCGTACCGTGACCTGCGCGATGGCGATTACTACGCCACGCTGAACACAGCGCAGAAAAAAGCGGTTGATAACGCACTGCGTGATTTTGAACTTTCTGGCATCGGCCTGCCGAAAGAAAAACAGCAGCGTTACGGTGAGATTGCTACCCGTCTTTCCGAACTGGGCAACCAGTACAGCAACAACGTCCTCGATGCGACGATGGGCTGGACTAAACTCGTCACCGACGAAGCGGAACTGGCGGGTATGCCAGAAAGTGCATTGGCTGCGGCAAAAGCTCAGGCCGAAGCGAAAGAACTGGAAGGTTACCTGCTGACGTTGGATATCCCAAGCTATCTGCCGGTAATGACCTACTGCGACAACCAGGCCCTGCGTGAAGAGATGTATCGCGCTTACAGCACCCGCGCCTCCGATCAAGGCCCGAACGCTGGTAAGTGGGACAACAGTAAAGTGATGGAAGAGATCCTCACCTTGCGTCATGAACTGGCGCAATTACTGGGTTTTGAAAACTACGCCTTTAAATCACTCGCCACTAAAATGGCAGAAAATCCGCAGCAGGTGCTTGATTTCTTAACCGATCTGGCAAAACGCGCACGTCCACAAGGTGAAAAAGAACTGGCGCAACTGCGCGCCTTCGCCAAAGCCGAATTTGGCGTCGATGAGTTGCAGCCGTGGGATATTGCGTACTACAGCGAAAAACAAAAACAGCATCTTTATAGCATCAGCGACGAACAACTGCGTCCGTACTTTCCGGAAAACAAAGCGGTTAACGGCCTGTTTGAAGTGGTTAAACGTATTTACGGCATCACCGCCAAAGAGCGTAAGGATGTCGATGTCTGGCATCCGGATGTACGTTTCTTCGAACTCTATGACGAGAACAACGAACTGCGCGGCAGCTTCTACCTCGATCTGTATGCCCGTGAAAACAAGCGCGGCGGGGCGTGGATGGATGACTGCGTAGGCCAGATGCGTAAAGCCGACGGTTCGCTGCAAAAACCGGTCGCTTACCTGACCTGTAACTTCAACCGTCCGGTGAATGGTAAACCGGCGCTGTTTACCCACGACGAAGTGATCACCCTGTTCCATGAGTTCGGTCACGGCCTGCATCATATGCTGACCCGCATCGAGACCGCAGGCGTTTCCGGTATCAACGGGGTGCCGTGGGATGCAGTCGAACTGCCGAGTCAGTTTATGGAAAACTGGTGCTGGGAGCCGGAGGCGCTGGCGTTTATCTCTGGTCATTATGAAACCGGCGAACCGCTGCCGAAAGAGCTGCTGGATAAAATGCTGGCGGCGAAAAACTACCAGGCAGCGCTGTTTATTCTGCGTCAACTGGAGTTCGGCCTGTTCGATTTCCGTCTGCACGCGGAGTTCCGTCCTGAACAAGGCGCGAAGATCCTCGAAACGCTGGCAGAAATCAAAAAACTGGTTGCCGTGGTGCCGTCTCCGTCCTGGGGGCGTTTCCCACATGCTTTCAGCCACATTTTTGCCGGAGGTTATGCAGCAGGTTACTACAGCTACCTGTGGGCCGACGTGCTGGCGGCGGATGCCTTCTCACGCTTTGAAGAAGAGGGTATTTTCAACCGTGAAACCGGACAGTCATTCCTCGACAATATTCTGAGCCGTGGCGGTTCAGAAGAGCCGATGGAGCTGTTCAAACGCTTCCGTGGTCGTGAACCGCAACTGGATGCGATGCTGGAGCATTACGGCATTAAGGGCTGATCAGTCAGTGAAAATCTGCTTAATTGATGAATCGGGCACCGGAGACGGTGCCTTATCTGTTCTGGCGACCCGCTGGGGGCTGGAGCACGATGAAGACAACCTGATGGCCTTAGTGTTAACGCCGGAGCATCTGGAACTGCGCAAGCGCGATGAGCCGAAACTTGGCGGTATTTTTGTTGATTTTGTTGGTGGAGCGATGGCACACCGACGCAGATTCGGCGGCGGACGCGGTGAGGCGGTAGCAAAAGCGGTGGGCATTAAGGGTGATTATCTGCCGGATGTAGTCGATGCCACTGCAGGTTTGGGGCGCGATGCCTTTGTGCTGGCTTCGGTGGGCTGCCGCGTGCGGATGCTGGAGCGTAATCCGGTGGTTGCCGCGCTGCTCGATGATGGCCTGGCGCGTGGCTATGCCGATGCGGAAATCGGCGGCTGGTTACAGGAACGTTTGCAGTTAATTCACGCCTCCAGCCTGACGGCGCTGACCGATATTACCCCGCGCCCACAGGTGGTCTATCTCGACCCGATGTTCCCGCATAAGCAGAAAAGTGCGTTAGTGAAAAAAGAGATGCGCGTGTTTCAGTCGCTGGTTGGGCCGGATCTCGATGCGGATGGGTTGCTGGAGCCTGCTCGCCAGTTAGCGACAAAACGCGTGGTGGTCAAACGGCCGGACTACGCCCCGCCGCTGGCGAATGTCGCCACGCCTAACGCGGTCGTTACCAAAGGGCATCGCTTTGATATTTATGCCGGGACACCAGCGTAAAAGTAAACCGGGTAGCGTTACTGCTACCCGGTTTGCTGCAGGAAAAATTAATTGCTTTCTGGCGTCTCAATCATCCGTTTCAGCCACGGCACCATCAGCAGCATTACCACCGCAACGCCCAGCGTGACCAGACCAATTTTGCTAAACACATCGATGTAGACCGGTAATGTCTGTAGCGGATCGGTAATGTTGTCCGGCACGGCGGTAAATGTCGCTACATAGCCGCCCAGCAAGAATGCGGCTGCCTGCGTCAGGAACCACATCCCGAGAATAAATCCCATCAAATGCTGCGGCACCAGCGCAGCAATCATCGCCAGACCCAGGGCGCTAATAAACAGTTCACCCAGGCTCTGGAACAAGTAAACCAGGACGATAAACCACGGCGATGTCAGTCCCTGGGCATCAGCAAACCACATCCCCGCAGCGGCGGCAGTCAGAAAACCCAATGAACACATAAACATGCCAAGGGTGAATTTCATCGGCATCGAGAGATCTTTGCCTTTGCTGCCCAGACGGGTATAGATAGTCGCCAGTACCGGGCTGGCAATGACCACCCAGAACGGATTGAGCGCCTGGAAGCTGACCGGGTTGATGGAAAAGCCGAGGATTTCATGATGCACGTTGTTGATGGCAAAGAAGTTCAGTGATGTTGGCATCTGGGCGTAGAGGATGTAAAACACCACCGCTTCGAGCATCAGCACAAAGGCGACAAACATCTTGTTGCGCCCGGTTTTATCCAGCTTGAATGCCTGACGGAAGAAAATAATGGTGACGACGATGGAGAGGACTATCAGCACCAGGTTGGCAACTTCCACGTTGTGCATCAGCCATGCGCAGACGAAGATCATCACCACGCTGCCAATCAACACGTACAACAGTTTGCTGAAGCTCATTGGTCGGAAGTCTGGCGCAGAACCAATATCTTTTACCATTCCACGACAGGCGATGTAGACCAGTAACGCGACAATTAACCCCGCACCGCACAGATTATAGGTGACGGAATAACCAAATCTGTCAGCGATAACTGGTGCCAGCGATAATGCTATCAACGAGCCGATGTTGATTGACATGTAAAACAGGGTGAAAGCGCCATCGAGCCGCGGATCTTTTGGCGGATAGCACTTAGAAAGCAAGCTGGCAGGGTTGGCTTTAAACAAGCCGTTGCCGACGGCGATAGTCCCCAGCGCGATGAAGATCAGGTCAGGTTTGAGTAACGACATCCCGGTCATAAAGTAGCCAATCGCCAGCACAATTGCCCCGAGAACAATGGTGCGTTTGGTTCCCAATAGATGGTCGCCAACATAACCGCCGATCGAGATAAGGCCATAGACCAGCGCCGCAAAGGCACCAAAGGTGACAAAGGCTTGCTCTTGTGAAAATCCGAGCTGTTTAACGAAGAAAACCGCCAGCACGCCTTGCATGCCGTAGTAGCCGAATCGTTCCCATAATTCGACAAAAAAGATCATAAAAAATGGGCGAGGTTGCTGCAGCATCCCAGTGGGTGTTGTTGTATTCATATTTATTAACCTTCCAATACCGTCCTGAAAAGTATGAACGCGTAAGTGATTGCGCGCGAAAGATTTTACACGCGTCTAAAATTCTTAATATTGATGTAATGAATGCATTAATGCACTATCACAGCAAAAATAACCAGCCAATCATGCTGATGTTTTTATGTGTAATGGCGTTACATGCTTTTTTATGGGGTGTAAATTTGAATTGCTCGCTACGCAGTGAGCTTTCTGACTGCAGATTAACATCGGCTCAAAACAAAAAGCAGAACGCCCGCATGAGCGGGCGTTCAGGAGCAAGTAGAGGGGAATGATTATTCTTCTTCGTCACGCAGTGGAACAATCAGCATATCAACGTGAACGGTGTTGATTAGCTGGCGTGCGGAAGACATCAGTTTGCTCCAGAAGTCCTGGTGATGACCACAAACCACCAGATCCATATCGTATTTCTTGATCGCATCAACCAGAACCTGACCCAGATCGCCGCTGCCGCTCAGAGTTTCAGTAATTGGGTAGCCTGCGTTAGTGGAAAGCTCAGTCAGCGCGTGATGAGTCTCTTCGGAAATGCGTTTCTGCATATCACCCAGATTCACATCAATAAGTCCGGTGTATAGGTCAGAGTAGTTTACATCTACGTGGATCAGAGAAACCTTCGCATTGTAGGGGCGGGCCATAGAGACCGCTTTCTCTACCAGAACTTTGCTTTCCGGGGAGAGATCGACCGCGATGAGAATGTGTTTATAAGCCATAGTGTTACTCCTTCCATAAAGTTGTCGATGACTGGCCAGCTAGCGTTTCTTGTGCCGTTACGTCACCCGCGTCCTGCGAACTACGTGCGCGGGGCTAACCCAGCCGTAAAGATTCAGTGTTAAGACCATCCTTACCTTATAGCGACCTGGATGATCCGTCAATCCGCCTTGCTTACCAATCAGATAATCAAATTTTCGACATGAATATATTGATAGTGGTTAACCTTATAGAAAAAAAACAACCTGATCTCCTACACTATCTATAGAGCCGCTCGGATGTTCGTTACGACAAAAGCGGTTTCTCCAGGACCTGGTGTTAACTGATTGGCAGCGTATCGGGAGCGGTAGCCCCGGGGTGGAACTCTGTGGGCAGGTCGCCGGGGAGGAGGTATGATAAGCACCGTCGCATTATTTTGGGCTTTATGTGTCGTTTGCATTGTTAACATGGCGCGCTATTTCTCATCACTACGCGCGTTGTTAGTGGTACTGCGTAATTGCGATCCATTGCTCTATCAATATGTTGATGGAGGGGGCTTTTTTACCTCACATGGCCAACCCAACAAACAGGTTCGTCTCGTCTGGTATATCTATGCTCAGAGGTATCGTGATCATCACGATGATGAGTTTATTCGTCGCTGCGAGCGTGTGCGTCGGCAGTTTATCCTGACCAGCGCATTGTGTGGTCTGGTGGTGATAAGCCTGATTGCATTGATGATTTGGCATTAAGTACCACGGCAATAAGGCATAAAAAAAGCGGGCCAGAAAACTGACCCGCTCGTTTTTATGCGTGCGATTACAGGAACTGCAAGGAGATCCAGTACAACCCGCCGGAGAGCAGCACTGCAGCCGGGAGGGTAAACACCCAGGCCATCAGAATGCTGGTTACCGTTTTACGCTGCAAGCCACCGCCATCAACGACCATCGTCCCCGCTACGGAAGAGGAGAGTACGTGAGTGGTGGAAACAGGCATCCCGGTATAACTCGCCAGACCGATAGACACCGCCGCCGTCATCTGGGCAGACATCCCCTGAGCGTAGGTCATGCCTTTCTTACCGATTTTCTCACCGATAGTCGTCGCCACACGACGCCAGCCAATCATCGTCCCGATACCTAACGCCAGCGCGACCGCCATGATGATCCATACCGGAGCATACTCGATGGTGCTAAGCATATCGGACTTCAATTTCTTCAACAGACGCTGATCATCCGCAGTGACGCCAGGCATTTTCACCACTTTGTCGATAGTGTCAGAAACGCACAGCATAATGCGGCGCATCTGGCTACGCTGGTCAAGCGACAGCTTGTCGTAGCTTTCCACATCGGCGGTCAACATGCCCTTCAGGCGGTTGAGCGCGTTAATGGTATTCGACGGATGGCAATGGAACTCCGCAGGCTGTGTTGCGCCTGCTTCCGGAGTCGGCACTAACTGATCAGCACCGGTCGCCTGTTTGAGCAGCGCAGGGTGTTGCTCAAAGTAAGCTTCCACGTTGTTGATAGCATCGCGGGTACGAGTGATTTCGTAACCTGTGGCATTCATATTAACCACGAAGCCTGCTGGTGCGACGCCAATCAGTACCAGCATAACCAGACCAATGCCTTTCTGACCATCGTTCGCACCGTGAGAAAACGCCACGCCGACAGCGGAAAGGATCAGTGCGATACGTGTCCAGAACGGCGGCTTTTTCTTACCGTCTTTCTTTTCACGCTCCGCTGGGGTCAGGTGGATACGGGCGCGTTTCTTGGTGCCGCTCCAGTAGCGACGCAGCAAGAAAATCAGACCACCAGCAAACACCAGGCCGACAATAGGGGAAACGATCAGAGATGCGAAAATACTTAATACTTTCGGGATATTGAGTGCATCCACCACTGACGTACCGGTCATCAACGCATTGGTTAAACCAATACCGATAATCGCGCCAATCAGCGTATGGGAGCTGGATGCAGGCAAACCAAAGTACCACGTACCAAGGTTCCAGATAATCGCCGCCAGCAACATAGAGAACACCATAGCAAGGCCATGAGACGATCCCATATTAAGCAGCAGATCTGTCGGCAGCATATGCACAATGGCATAGGCAACACTAAGACCACCCAGCAAAACACCCAGGAAGTTGAACACTGCCGCCATAACCACTGCGAGCTGAGAACGCATCGCGCGGGTATAGATGACAGTTGCCACGGCGTTGGCGGTGTCATGGAAACCATTGATGGCTTCGTAGAACAGCACAAAAGCCAGTGCAAGCAATAATAACAGCCCGGTATGCAAATCCAGGCCAGCAAACAAATGTAGCATAGGACGTTACGCCATTTTGAGGACATGAACGCGGCGCATTATCAGTGACTTTCGCGGCGCGGGCAAAGTGAAATATAGATTTTTTTGATTTGCCTCCTGTATGAATTTCACTCAAAAAATAATTATCTTATATAATTCAGATAAATACTTCCCCTAAGTAATATTGATGCTGGTGCGGCCACTGAGGAATCTTTACAATTCACGCCCATTTTTTCTAAGAGGAGCGCAACGTGGAAAGGTTTGATGCCATTATTATAGGCGCTGGTGCGGCTGGTATGTTCTGTTCTGCGCTGGCAGGTCAGGCAGGACGCAGAGTTTTGCTGATCGATAATGGTAAAAAACCGGGGCGCAAAATCCTCATGTCTGGTGGTGGGCGCTGCAACTTTACCAACCTTTATGTCGAGCCTGGTGCCTATCTGAGCCAGAATCCGCATTTTTGTAAGTCTGCCCTCGCCCGATTTACGCAGTGGGATTTTATTGATCTGGTCAATAAACACGGCATCGCCTGGCACGAGAAAACGTTAGGGCAACTCTTTTGCGATGACTCCGCACAGCAGATTGTTGACATGCTGGTGGCAGAGTGTGAGAAGGGTAATGTGACCTTCAGATTGCGTAGCGAAGTGCTGAGTGTGGCAAAGGATGAAACGGGTTTTACGCTTGAACTGAATGGTATGACCGTCGGCTGCGATAAACTGGTCATTGCGACCGGAGGCCTCTCGATGCCGGGTCTGGGCGCGTCGCCGTTCGGTTATAAGATTGCCGAACAATTTGGCCTCAACGTGTTGCCGACGCGCGCTGGTCTGGTGCCATTCACACTGCATAAACCGTTGCTGGAAGAGTTACAGGTGCTGGCAGGCGTTGCAGTACCTTCAGTGATCACCGCTGAAAACGGCACGGTGTTCCGTGAAAATTTACTCTTCACGCATCGTGGCTTATCTGGTCCGGCGGTGTTGCAGATATCCAGCTACTGGCAACCGGGTGAATTTGTCAGCATCAATCTGCTACCGGATGTCGACCTGGAAGCCTTCCTTAACGAGCAGCGCAGTGCACATCCGAATCAGAGCCTGAAGAACACGTTGGCGGTTCATCTGCCGAAACGGTTGGTTGAACGGTTGCAACAACTTGGGCAAATCCCGGACGTCCCGCTAAAACAGCTCAACGTGCGTGACCAACAGGCGCTGATTACCACATTGACCGAGTGGCGCGTACAACCCAACGGCACCGAAGGCTATCGCACCGCCGAAGTGACTCTCGGCGGCGTGGACACCAATGAACTCTCATCACGGACGATGGAAGCGCGCAAAGTGTCTGGGCTGTACTTTATTGGTGAAGTGATGGACGTCACAGGCTGGCTGGGAGGTTATAACTTCCAGTGGGCGTGGTCCAGCGCGTGGGCTTGTGCGCAGGATTTGGCGGCAGAATAAGACGTAAAGTACCCCCTCGTTTTCGCAGTGAAATCAGGGGGAATCAACCTGAATAAAGCCCAGATAAGACGCTCAGCGTCTTATCTGAAGTCTTTTCTATTATTTTTTTGCAGACCCTGCTTCTAATATAGAAACGATTGAAAATAGCGTAAAACACACTGCACCTAAGCCAACCAGAACCCGCGAGGGAATAAAGTAAGCCATATCGGTTTGCGCAATCTCTGCAAGGAATGCCGCGAGGAACAGGCAAAACAGACAGGTAAATACGGGTATCATGGGTATTCTGTTGGTTAACGAACAGGCGCGTCTCCAGACCAGCGCCAGCAACCACACTTTGGAGAAAATACTGTAGCAGATCATCCCCAGACAAATGAGAATAATACCCGGAGCCAGACGGGCATTTTCATCTGAACTGATTAATACGTAGATGCCCTGAATAACGGTAAGTGAGCCGAGTAAAATAACCCAATAACACCAGAGCCAATGTTCTTTCGCTGAGAACGTATTCCGCGTTTGATGGATGATGGTAGCAACCAGACCAATAAGACAAGCGCAAATTGCTGTTAGCCCCAGGAGCACATGGCCTGCAACATAATGTGGTGTGATATTTGCGCTGCGTAACAGCACTATTGACCAAATAAAACCGAAGAGAGTGAGCAGAACGGGGATAGCAATTAAGTAATTACCGATAGTTGAAGAATACGCCTGCAATGGTGTTCCATCACTCTTACTACCCGCTGCGTTTTTCGGGATCAGCAGAAAATGCCCGGAAGAGGCCGCCACGGTTGATACGCAGGCGGCAATCATGCCAACACCGAAAATCACATGCCCGGCGACAAATTCATCTGCCATCACATTATCGCTGGCCAGAAATGACCATCCCCAAATCATAGTTGCAATGGAGCCAGCATAACCAATAACAGGGAATAATGTGTTGTAGAGTTTATTCACGCCATGATTTAACTGAGAGATAATAATAAATGCGGTAGTGAACAATGCCAGACATATTGCAGAGAGAGAAATCAGAACATGCCCTGCAACGAAGTATTCACTTTGTCCAGAACCTGCTAATACAAACTCACCTAATGCGATGCATATTACCCCCATTAGCAAAGGGATTAATTTAAATAACCATCCAATATAGATATTCATCTCTATCTCCATATGTTTTTCTGCTAATATCAGAAAACGTATAAGTAGTATTTTCAGCCAATTAAATATAACAATGAGATACCACTAATTGTAAAAAGTGACTTTACTATAGCTGGATTTATTGTTGTAAGTATCGGCTTTTAGAGATGGATTAAAACTGGTAATTAAATATTTATCCTACGATGAATTCTGAATTAATATATTTTTCTTATTTTCATCGTTGCGTAAGGTGCAGTCTTTTCTCATTCATCATCTTTTCGTAAAAAACGTATTCACATTCGTGAAATATTCGTACTCAAGGGGATAATAACTCTGTGTGATAGTTACATTATTTCCTGTTGTGAAAATTTATGTCGCACAACCTGAGAACCTGTAAAAAGGATTTTTGGTTAAGAACGTAATCGAAATGTAGAACATCGTGGTGTATCACAAGCTGATAGTAATCAAATAGACAACATGAATATAACTGTTAGTATTTAATTGATTTCAATTATGAGTATGCGTGTTTCATTTACGGCCAGGAATGCTGATGATGACAACATTACTACCCGTTTTCACTAAGCCTTCCCCGTTGGTGCTCATCTTGCAGCGCCCTGGCCGCATATGCCGTTTCCTTCTTATCCCGGATGGAAGAATCCGCTGAACGTCGTTCAGTGGCAGTTGTAACACGTTTCGTTTGCTTACAGGGATTATGGCGGATCGATTATGGATAAGAGTAAACGCCATCTGGCGTGGTGGGTTGTCGGGGTTCTGGCGGTTGCTACCGTCGTGGCATGGTGGTTGTTGCGCCCGACAGGTGTGCCGGAAGGTTTTGCCGTCAGTAATGGGCGCATTGAAGCGACGGAAGTGGATATCGCCAGCAAAATCGCCGGGCGTATCGACACTATTCTGGTGAAAGAAGGCCAGTTTGTCCGCGAAGGTGAAGTGCTGGCGAAAATGGATACCCGCGTGTTGCAGGAGCAGCGGCTGGAAGCCATCGCACAAATCAAAGAAGCACAAAGCGCCGTTGCTGCCGCCCGGGCCTTGCTGGAGCAGAGGCAAAGTGAAACTCGCGCCGCGCAGTCGCTGGTCAATCAACGTCAGGCTGAACTGGACTCCGTTGCCAAACGTCATACCCGTTCCCGCTCGCTCGCCCATAGTGGGGCTATTTCTGCGCAACAACTGGATGATGACCGCGCCGCTGCCGAAAGCGCCCGTGCTGCGCTGGAATCGGCAAAAGCCCAGGTTTCTGCCTCTAAAGCCGCTATAGAAGCGGCACGCACCAATATCATTCAGGCGCAAACGCGTGTCGAAGCCGCACAAGCCACTGAACGGCGTATCGCGGCAGATATCGACGATAGTGAACTGAAAGCCCCGCGCGACGGACGTGTGCAGTATCGGGTTGCTGAGCCTGGTGAAGTGTTGGCGGCAGGCGGTCGGGTGCTGAATATGGTCGACCTGAGCGATGTCTATATGACCTTCTTCCTGCCAACCGAACAGGCTGGCACGCTGAAACTGGGCGGGGAAGCGCGTCTGATCCTTGATGCCGCGCCAGATCTGCGTATTCCGGCGACCATCAGCTTTGTCGCCAGCGTTGCCCAGTTCACGCCAAAAACCGTCGAAACCAGCGATGAACGGCTGAAACTGATGTTCCGCGTCAAAGCGCGTATCCCACCGGAATTACTCCAGCAGCATCTGGAATATGTCAAAACTGGCTTGCCGGGCGTGGCGTGGGTGCGGGTGAATGAAGAACTTCCGTGGCCTGAAGACCTGGCGGTGAGGTTGCCGCAATGACGCATCTGGAACTGGTTCCCGTCCCGCCTGTCGCGCAACTGGCGGGCGTGAGTCAGCATTATGGAAAAACCGTTGCGCTGAACAATATCACTCTCGATATTCCGGCCCGCTGTATGGTCGGGCTGATTGGCCCTGACGGTGTCGGGAAGTCGAGTTTGTTGTCGTTGATTTCTGGTGCCCGCGTCATTGAGCAGGGCAGCGTGATGGTATTGGGCGGCGATATGCGCGACCCGAAGCATCGCCGCGACGTCTGCCCGCGCATCGCCTGGATGCCACAAGGACTGGGCAAAAACCTCTACCACACCTTGTCGGTGTATGAAAACGTCGATTTTTTCGCCCGCTTGTTCGGTCACGACAAAGCGGAGCGGGAAGTGCGAATTAATGAACTACTGACCAGCACCGGGTTAGCACCTTTTCGCGATCGTCCGGCGGGTAAACTCTCCGGCGGCATGAAGCAAAAACTTGGGTTGTGTTGTGCGTTAATCCACGATCCGGAATTGTTGATTCTTGATGAGCCTACGACGGGGGTTGACCCGCTCTCCCGCGCCCAGTTCTGGGATCTGATCGACAGCATCCGCCAGCGGCAGAGTAATATGAGCGTGCTGGTTGCCACCGCCTATATGGAAGAGGCCGAACGCTTCGACTGGCTGGTAGCGATGAATGCCGGAGAAGTGCTGGCAACCGGAAGTGCCGAAGAGCTGCGGCAGCAAACGCAAAGCGCCACGCTGGAAGAAGCATTTATAAATCTGTTGCCGCAAGCGCAACGCCAGGCGCATCAGGCGGTAGTCATCCCACCGTATCAACCTGAAAACGCAGAGATTGCCATCGAAGCGCGCGATCTGACCATGCGTTTTGGTTCCTTTGTCGCTGTTGATCACGTTAATTTTCGCATTCCACGCGGGGAGATTTTTGGGTTTCTCGGTTCGAACGGCTGCGGTAAATCCACTACCATGAAAATGCTCACCGGGCTGCTGCCTGCCAGCGAAGGTGAAGCGTGGTTGTTTGGGCAACCAGTCGATCCAAAAGATATCGATACCCGCCGGCGGGTGGGTTATATGTCGCAGGCGTTTTCGCTTTATAACGAACTCACCGTGCGGCAAAACCTTGAGTTACATGCCCGCTTGTTTCACATTCCGGAAGCGGACATTCCTGCGCGAGTTGCTGAGATGAGCGAGCGTTTTAAGCTCAACGATGTTGAAGATGTACTGCCGGAATCCCTGCCGCTCGGTATTCGTCAGCGACTTTCGCTGGCTGTGGCGGTGATTCATCGCCCGGAGATGTTAATCCTCGATGAGCCTACTTCTGGCGTCGATCCAGTGGCGAGGGATATGTTCTGGCAGTTGATGGTGGATCTCTCGCGCCAGGACAAAGTGACCATTTTCATCTCCACCCACTTTATGAACGAAGCGGAACGCTGCGACCGCATCTCGCTGATGCACGCCGGAAAAGTACTCGCCAGCGGCACGCCGCAGGAGCTGGTTGAGAAACGCAGGGCTGCCAGTCTGGAAGAGGCATTTATCGCCTATTTGCAGGAAGCGGCAGGGCAGAGCAACGAAGTTGAAGCACCGCCCGTGGGACATGACACCACTCACGCGCCACGTCAGGGATTTAGCCTGCGTCGTCTGTTTAGCTACAGCCGCCGCGAAGCACTGGAACTGCGACGCGATCCGGTACGTTCAACGCTGGCGCTGATGGGGACGGTGATCCTGATGCTGATAATGGGTTACGGCATCAGTATGGATGTGGAAAACCTGCGCTTTGCGGTGCTTGACCGCGACCAGACTGTCAGCAGCCAGGCGTGGACACTCAATCTCTCCGGTTCCCGTTACTTTATCGAACAGCCGCCGCTCACCAGTTACGACGAGCTTGAGCGCCGGATGCGTGCAGGAGATGTGACGGTAGCGATTGAGATCCCACCCAATTTTGGCCGCGATATCGCACGCGGTACGCCGGTGGAAATCGGCGTCTGGATCGACGGCGCGATGCCCAGCCGCGCTGAAACGGTAAAAGGTTACGTGCAGGCGATGCATCAGAACTGGCTACAGAACGAGGCAAGCCAACAATCGACACCAGCCAGTCAAAGCGGTCTGATGAACATTGAGACGCGCTATCGCTATAACCCGGACGTAAAAAGTCTGCCAGCGATTGTTCCGGCGGTGATCCCGCTTCTGTTGATGATGATTCCCTCAATGCTAAGCGCCCTTAGCGTGGTACGGGAAAAAGAGTTGGGGTCGATTATCAATCTCTACGTTACGCCTACTACCCGCAGCGAATTTTTGCTCGGTAAACAGCTACCGTACATCGCGCTGGGAATGCTGAACTTTTTCCTGCTCTGCGGCCTGTCGGTGTTTGTGTTTGGCGTGCCGCATAAAGGCAGTTTCCTGACGCTCACCCTGGCGGCACTGCTGTATATCATCATCGCCACCGGAATGGGGCTGCTGATCTCCACCTTTATGAAAAGCCAGATAGCCGCCATTTTCGGTACTGCCATAATCACGTTGATTCCGGCGACGCAGTTTTCCGGGATGATCGATCCGGTAGCTTCACTGGAAGGGCCGGGACGTTGGATTGGCGAGGTTTATCCGACCAGCCATTTTCTGACTATCGCCCGTGGGACATTCTCGAAGGCGCTGGATCTGACTGATTTGTGGCAACTTTTCATCCCGTTGCTGATAGCCATACCGCTGGTGATGGGCTTAAGCATCCTGCTACTGAAAAAACAGGAGGGATGATGCGCCATTTACGCAATATTTTTAATCTGGGTATCAAAGAGTTGCGCAGTCTGCTCGGTGATAAAGCGATGCTGACGCTGATTGTCTTCTCGTTTACGGTGTCGGTGTACTCGTCGGCAACCGTTACGCCAGGATCGTTGAACCTCGCGCCGATCGCTATTGCCGATATGGATCAATCGCAATTGTCGAACCGGATCGTTAACAGCTTCTATCGCCCGTGGTTTTTGCCACCGGAGATGATCACCGCCGATGAGATGGATGCCGGACTGGACGCCGGACGCTATACCTTCGCGATAAATATTCCGCCAAATTTTCAGCGTGATGTCCTCGCCGGACGCCAGCCAGATATTCAGGTGAACGTCGATGCCACGCGCATGAGCCAGGCATTCACTGGCAACGGTTATATCCAGAATATTATCAACGGTGAAGTGAATAGCTTTGTCGCGCGCTACCGTGATAACAGCGAACCGTTGGTATCGCTGGAAACCCGCATGCGCTTTAACCCGAACCTCGACCCCGCGTGGTTTGGCGGGGTGATGGCGATCATCAACAACATTACCATGCTGGCGATTGTGCTCACCGGATCGGCACTGATCCGTGAGCGTGAACACGGCACGGTGGAACACTTGTTGGTGATGCCGATAACGCCGTTTGAGATCATGATGGCGAAGGTCTGGTCGATGGGGCTGGTGGTGTTGGTGGTGTCGGGATTATCGCTGGTGCTGATGGTGAAAGGTGTGCTGGGCGTACCGATTGAAGGCTCGATCCCGCTGTTTATGCTGGGTGTAGCGCTCAGTTTGTTTGCCACCACGTCAATCGGCATTTTTATGGGGACGATAGCACGTTCGATGCCACAGCTTGGGCTGCTGGTGATTCTGGTGTTGCTACCGTTACAAATGCTTTCCGGTGGCTCTACCCCGCGCGAAAGTATGCCGCAGATGGTGCAGGATATTATGCTGACCATGCCGACGACACACTTTGTTAGCCTCGCGCAAGCCATTCTCTACCGTGGTGCCGGATTCGAAATCGTCTGGCCGCAGTTCCTGACGTTGATGGCAATTGGCGGCGTGTTTTTCACCATCGCGCTACTGCGATTCAGGAAGACGATTGGGACAATGGCGTAAGGAAGGGAAACCTGGCTTCATATTGTGATGTCATAAAGCGAAGTCATAAATTTTAGCTGCGTTCATTACGCAGAACATCTGCCTTTACAGGATCTATCTATGCAACTGAACTTAATTTTATAAATTAAGTTCAGTTAATATCTTTTCTTTCCTCGTTTCAGAAATAAATCAATCTTCCTTCGGCAAGCACTGCAAATGCCCGTGCCGCACGCCGCGCTGGGCGATAACATCATCGGCAAAATGCTGTATATCGCCCATGTCACCTTTCAGCACGGCGATTTCCAGGCAGTCGTCGTGATTAATGTGCACATGCAGCGTGGCGACCGAAAGGTCGTGGTGGTGATGCTGTGTGGAGACAATACGGCTGGCTAAGTCGCGTTTTTCGTGTTCATACACATAGGAGAGCACCGCGAAACCTTGTGTGCCGTGCTGCTGGGTAGCCTCCTGTGCCAGAGCGCTACGCAGAATATCGCGGATAGCTTCGGAACGGTTGTTATAGCCGCGACGCTGGCTCAGGCTGTCCAGCGTCTCCAGTAAATCGTCATCAAGCGTGATGGTGACTCGTTGCATTTGCGTTAAACCTTTTCTGTGGCGCGACGGCGCACGGGGAATGCGGGTAATACCGCGTTTTGTAGCACACGTCCGGCGTCAGAGGAAAAGGTTAATTTCTCTCCCACCACCTGGGTTTCGACGATTTGCCCGTTGTCCATCACCATTACCCGCTGGCAAAAACGTTCTACCAGGCGTAAGTCGTGGGTGATGAACAGGCAGGCGGTGCCAAACTGCTGTTGCAGCTTTTTCAGCAGGCGAATCACTCCCGCCTGCAGTACCAGGTCAAGGTTAGAAACGGCTTCATCCAGAATCAGCAATTTCGGTTCGACTGCCAGCGCGCGCGCCAGGCAGACGCGCTGGAGTTGACCGCCGCTTAGCTGCGGTGGGCGCTTGTCGAGCATGCTGTCGTCGAGATCTACCGCATTCAGCATTTCGCTGGCGCGCGCCAGTTGCTCCGATTTTTTCAGCGATAACAGGTGACGCATCGGCTCACGCAGGATCTCGCGCACGGTTTTGCGTGGGTTAACGGCGCTGATGGAGTCCTGAAACACCATCTGAATATCACGGCGGAACGCTTTACGCTGGGCGCGATTGAGCTTCGCCAGCGGTTCACCGCGCCAGCTAATCGTGCCCTGCGACGGCGACTCTAAACCCACCAGCAGCCGTGCGAGAGTACTTTTCCCACAGCCGCTGCGCCCCAGCAAGGCGACAGTTTCACCGCTTTTCAGGGTCAGAGAAACGTTATTCAGTACCGCCTGATGCTGGTGCTTACCGCTAAATCCACCGTGCGCATAGTGATGTGAAAGGCCGGAAACGTTAAGTAAAGTCATGATGCCAGCTCCATACCGTAAAGCGCGAGATGAGCGGAAACCAGGCTGCGCGTCACCGGATGTTGCGGTGCGTTAAACAGCGTTTCGACATCGCCCTGTTCGACAATCTTACCGTGTGACATCACTGCTACATCGTCCGCCAGACGCGCCACTACGCCCATATCATGAGTGACCAGCAACATTCCCGGAGCCTGCTTTTGCATAATGCTTTCCAGCAGATCAAGGATGCGCGCCTGCGCCACCACATCAAGGTCGGTAGTCGGTTCATCAGCGATGATAAACGGTGATTCACACAGCACCGCCATCGCAATCATCATGCGCTGCAACATGCCGCCGCTCATCTCGAACGGGTACAGCTTCAGCACGCGCGCAGCGTTTTCCAGCCCCACTGCTTCTATGGCTGCGATAAGCGTGGCGTCATCGGCGGGTTTCCCTAACGCCTGGCAGGTTTCCCGCGCGTGGGTGTGCATGGTGTGCAGCGGATTAAAGGCGCTGCGTGGGTTTTGCATGATGGTAGCAATTTTGACACCGCGCAGGGTGCAGGGAGAAACCGGTTTGCCATCGGCTAAAATTTCCCCAGCCGTCTGGCGAACGCCTGCGGGTAGAATGCCCAGCGTCGCGGCGCAGGTTAATGATTTCCCGCTGCCGCTACCGCCAACTAACGCCAGCACGCGGCCGCGTTGCAGGGTTAACGATACACCGTGCACCAGCGGCTTTGCGGCCTGTAGCGCGATATCGCGCAGTTCAATCTGTTGCGGCATTAGTGTGCGTGCTCCGTCACCAGATGAGGATCCAGATGATCGCGCAGTGCGTCACCCACCAGGTTAAAGGCCATCACGCTGATAAACAGCGCCAGCCCCGGCCAGAACATTTGTAGCGGCTGAGTCCAGATATACTGGCGCGCGTCGTTAATCATCACGCCCCATTCGGCGGTCGGCGCGGTCACGCCGAGGCCGAGGAAGGACATTCCCGCCACGTGCAGCATCATATGGCCGATATCCAGCGTTGCCAGTACCAGCAGCGAAGGGATCACCGCGCCTGCCAGATGGTCGACAAACACCCGCACATGGCCCGCGCCAGAAAGCCGTGACGCCAGCACAAACTCGCGTTGGCGCAGTGAAATCACCAGGCTGCGCACCATACGTGCGTACCACGCCCAGTGCGACAGGGCGATGGCGATAATCACGTTGGTTAGCCCGGTGCCGAGTACGCCGACCATAAAGAACGACAGAATCGAGGTCGGGAAGGTCATAAACATATCCGCAACGCGCATGGTGGCCTGATCGACGCGCCCGCCAATCAGCCCGGCACTACCGCCAATAATCAACCCTAACGTCAGTACCAGCAGCAGGCAGGCCATTACTGAGCCGAGCGACACGCGAGTCGCCGCCATCAGCCGCGAGAAAATATCGCGGCCTAAATGATCAGTGCCCAACCAGTGCTGCGCATCTGGCGAAAGCAGGCGAGAAGGCAGATCAATCGCCTGTGGATCATACGGTAGCCACCACTGGCTGGTGAGCGCAATCAGCGCCAGCAGGGCGATAATGATCAGCGCCAGGCGTACCGACCAGCGGGAAGAGAGGAAAAAGTTCACGCGTGCGCTCCTTCATGACGACGAATACGCGGGTCCAGCGCAGCATTGATCAAATCAACAATCAAATTACAGACCACAAAAACCACCACCATCATCAGCGTAAAACACTGAATGACCGGATAGTCACGGTTAAAAATTGCCGACACGGCGTAACGGCCGACGCCCGGCCAGGCAAAGATATTTTCGATAATCATTGTCCCGCCGATCAGTTCGCCAATGTGCATCCCCACGGCGGTGATCATCGGCAGCGAGGCATTGCGCAGGATGTGACGGCGTTCGGTCTGTTTGTCGTTCAGACCGCGTAGCCGCGCCCAGGTCACGTGACGCTGACCGGCGACGTCCAGCATACTGGCGCGCAGCAGACGTGCGTTTATCGCCAGCGACATAAAGGCGATGGATACCGCAGGTAAAATGAGGTGCTGCCAGCCGCCGTAGCCCATCGCGGGCAGCCATTGCAGATACACCGAAAACCCCATCACCAGCAAAAATGCCAGCCAGAAGTTAGGCATCGACACGCCGAGAAACGCGATAAAACGCACGGCGAAATCGGGCAGGCGATCGCGATGGCGCGCCGCCCAGATACCGAGCGGCACGGAAGTGAGCAGAATTAACACCAGCGCCGCGCCTGCCAGTTCCAGCGTGGCGGGCAGGAAATTCAGCATATCGTCCAGCACCGGGCGTTGGCTGGCGAATGAGACACCAAAATCAAGATGTAGCGCCTTCCACAGCCAGGTGCCGTATTGCACGTACAGCGGCTGATCCAGACCGAGCATTGTGCGGGTAGAAGCCAGCATTTCCGGCGTCGGCGGCAGGTTGGACAGACGCAGATAATCGAGCGCTGGATCGCCGGTGCCGAGGCGTAGCATCAGAAAAATGATCACCGAGGCGGCAAGCACCATCGGGATCAGCAGCAGAAAGCGGCGCAATACATAACGCAACATTAAGGTTTCACCGGTTTAATCTGTTCGAACGGAATTTCAGTGGCAATCGGCGCGTAGGGGATGTTGCCCAGTTCCGGTTTTGCCACCACCATCATCGAGATATAGCTGATTGGCAGATAAACCGCCTCGTCGTGCAGACGGGTCAGAATGTCGCGATATAGTGCCTGACGTTGTGTTTCGTCATGGGTCGCCAGCACTTCGCCAATCTCTTTATCAATCAGCGGTTTGTCGGCTAATCCTTGCTGTGCCTGGAAGTCAGCGTGCGACGGTACGCGCATCGAACTCAGGAAAGCGTGTGGATCGTATGGCGCGCCCCAGGTGCGGTGGAAAATCATGCCAAATCGACCGTCACGCTGGCGGGCGTAGATACTGCTCTCTTCTTCTCCAATTAATGTGATATCAGCGCCAATCTGGTGCATATCGGCCTGAATGATTTCTGCCATTGATTTGCTTAACGCATCGGTGCCGATGAACGACAGTTCAATGCGCAGCGGCTGACCGTTTTTCTCGCGGATATCTTTGCCCGCAGGCAGCGTCCAGCCTGCTTTTTCCAGCAAATCTTTCGCTTTCTGTGGATCGTACTGGCGCGGCTTCAGGCCGAGATTAGCGTAAGGCACAGAAGGGGCAAACAGAGTGTCGGCAACCTGCTGGGTGCCATACAATGCGTTATCAATCAGCGATTTTTTGTTTACGGCGTAATTGAGCGCTTCCCGCACTGCCAGCTCGTTGGTAGGGGCTTTGGCGGTATTAAGCGCCAGCATCACAGTTTCGATCGGTTGTGACAGTTGAGTGTGGTAAGCCGGGTTCTGGCTAAAGCGGGCGAAGGTATCGAGTGGCAGCAGCCCTTCATTACCGTACAGCAGGTCGATATCACCGGTTTCGAAAGCTACCGCGCGAGTAGTCGGGTCGGGGATCACGTTGAAGGTGATCTTTTTAATTGCCGGTTTTTCACCCCAGTAGTTTTCGTTACGGACGAAGACATCGTATTGATTCAGTTTCGATTCCTGCAAAACCCACGGCCCGGTGCCAATCGGGGCTTTAATCCCGTTCATGGTTTCGTGGTTTTTAAATTGTGACGGAGCGATAAAGCGGAAAGGGCGCGGCAGAGCCAGTTCTTGCAGGAAAGGATAGTAGGCGCTTTTTAGGGTGATTTGTAGCTCGGTTTTGCTGAGTGCTTTGACACCAACAATCTGATTTGCCAGCTCCAGCCAGGCGTGACGTTGACGGTTATCGAGCACTGCGCGGAAGTTTTCTGCTGCGGCCTCTGCATCGAACGGTTCACCATTAGAGAATTTCACGTCATCACGCAGGGTGAAGGTCCAGGTTTTGCCATCTTCCGAATGGGTCCAGCTTTTTGCCAGCCACGGGGTCACCGAACCGTCTGCCTGATATTTCACCAATGGTTCATAAACCATGCTCTGGGCGAACATCTGGTTAGGCGTGTAAAGGTGCGGGTTTAGTGGCCCGACGTTCACCGGCCAGGCGGTGGTGATTTCATCTGGCGCGGCGGCATGGACGATAAAAGACGCACAAGCCAGCAGCGCAAACAGAGTGCGGCGGAGTGTGGAGAACATGGTAACCCCAATGGATTAAAATAGATGGCGGAAATAAGTATGACGATTTTAAGTATTCGTCATACTGATAACCTGTTCTGGATCAAGAGATAGGCAGTCGGACGGGCGGATCAGTTAAGTGAATCGATCCATTGCACACTGTCGGCGGTGAGCGTAAAGGGAGTAGGGGTGCAGATTGCCAGGCTTAAATTGTCGAGCTGGCAATGGCTGACTGACAGCGATGACTGGTAGGTGCTGTCTACGCTGACGATTTGCCAGGCGCTGCCGCCACGCTGTTTAACGATGGCTTCTTTGCGTGTCCAGATACGCCAGAACACTTCCAGTTGTTGGTCAGGATGCACAGCGTCCATTTCGGCATGTTCTCCGAGGCTGAACACCGCGTTCGCCAGCCAACGCCAGTTGGCGCGCGGGCGAATCACTTCGATATCACAGCCGACTTCACCTTCATCGCTCAACAGCAGGGCGATATCGTCACCGCTATGACTTAAGTTGAACCAGAGCGGCGTTTCCGGGGGGAAGGCGGGTTTCCCTTGTTCACCGTAGATGATGTCCGGTAGTGGAGAAAGCGTGTGCGAAAGCAATGCACGCCCCGCCAGCCAGCGTTCTCGCCGTGGGCCTTGCGGTGCTTGATCGCGCAAAGCCGGTGGCAGTGGAGCTGCGCTTAAGGTCGAAACTTTCCCCAGAACTATCCGATACATATCAGGGCCAACGTTTAATTATGATGGAAAGTGCGTATCGTATCACTTGTCGCCTCATCCCGGTAACCGACTTTTCGGTCTGCCTGGTCCCAGTAAAATCGCCAGTTTGCTGCCGCCTTCCGTGGTTTCCATCCAGATTTTACACACGCTGGTTAGTGGTACTGAAAGTAGCATGCCAATCGGGCCGAGCAGCCATCCCCAGACTAACAATGAAAGAAACACCACCATGGTGGACATTCCAAGGCGATGGCCCATCATCCGTGGTTCTAAAATATTGCCGATGATCATATGGACGATTAAAAACAGTGCGCCGACCAGGATGCATTCGTAAACGCCATTAAACAGCAGCACTTGAATCATCGGCGGCACGGCGGAGATCACCGCGCCGATATTGGGCACGTAGTTGAGCAAAAACGCCAGAACTGCCCACATCAGTGCAAACTGTACGTCCAGCAGCGCCAGCCCTAACCAGACGATCACGCCCGTCCATAAACTTAACAGCGTCTTCAAGGCCAGATAATGCGAAACGCCTTTAAGTGCGCGGTGTAATCCCGCGATGTGAATCTGTGGGTTATTCAGCGCAAAGCGCATTTTGTAAGGCACGTGGCGCACTTCAAACAGCATGAAAACCACGGTCATCACCAGCAAAAGCACGCTCGCCATTGCCCCGGAAAGTCCGGTCATTAGCGCAGTGGTGAATGTTACGAGTTTTTCTGAGTCCATCCGCTGAAGCATCCGTTCCGGCGACATATGCAGATTAAGAAATGGCAACATTTCTTGTAATTTAAAGAGTTTACGCGTCAGTTCCTTGTTAAATTTCGGCAACATGGAGATAAATTCGTTAAACGATGCCGCCAGCACGCCGACCAGCGCGGTAAGTGCGATCAGCATTACTACCACCACAATCGTAATGGCAACGGGACGCTGGACTCCGCGACGAATAAACCAGGTGACCAGCGGGTTGAGGACAATGGCGAAAAACAGCGCCAGCAACAGTTGCACTATGATATCTGCTGCTGCGTGAATACCCGCGAGGATCACCACCAGTGAGGCCAGCTTCAGCAGGATGTGCATACCCGTTTTATCGGGTTGAGGGGTTTCCATTGGGGCTTCCTTGTGACTTTTTGTATTAAGTGTAGCGGGAGTCACGCCAGCAATATTCTGATTCTTACTGCTGATTTCCACGTCAGCACGTGGTAAAAATGAAACACTGTTGTAAAAACGTGGTGATCCTCATGCCCGAACCCGTTGCCGAACCGGCATTTAACGGATTGCGCCTGAATTTGCGCATTGTCTCCATTGTCATGTTTAACTTCGCCAGCTACCTCACCATCGGGTTGCCGCTCGCTGTATTGCCGGGCTATGTCCATGATGTGATGGGTTTTAGCGCCTTCTGGGCGGGGCTGGTTATCAGCCTGCAATATTTCGCCACCTTGCTGAGTCGTCCTCATGCCGGCCGTTACGCCGATTTGCTGGGGCCAAAAAAGATAGTCATCTTTGGTCTGTGCGGCTGCTTTTTGAGTGGTCTGGGGTATCTGACGGCAGGATTAACCGCCAGTCTGCCCGTCATCAGCCTGTTATTACTGTGTCTGGGGCGTGTAATTCTCGGCATTGGACAAAGTTTTGCCGGAACCGGCTCGACACTGTGGGGCGTTGGCGTGGTTGGTTCGCTGCATATCGGGCGAGTCATTTCCTGGAACGGCATTGTCACTTACGGGGCGATGGCTATGGGCGCGCCGTTGGGCGTGCTGTTTTATCATTGGGGCGGTTTGCAGGCGCTGGCGTTAATCATTATGGGCGTGGCACTGGTGGCAATTCTGTTGGCGATCCCGCGTCCTTCAGTGAAAGCCAACAAAGGCAAGCCGCTGCCGTTTCGCGCGGTGCTTGGGCGCGTCTGGCTATACGGCATGGCACTGGCGTTAGCTTCCGCCGGATTTGGTGTCATCGCCACTTTTATCACACTGTTTTATGACGCTAAAGGTTGGGACGGCGCAGCTTTCGCGCTGACGCTGTTTAGCTGTGCATTTGTCGGTACGCGGCTGTTATTCCCTAACGGTATTAATCGTATTGGCGGCTTAAACGTGGCGATGATCTGCTTTAGCGTTGAGATTATCGGCCTGCTATTGGTTGGCGTGGCGACCATGCCGTGGATGGCGAAAATCGGCGTCCTACTGGCGGGGGCGGGATTTTCGCTGGTGTTCCCGGCGTTGGGCGTGGTGGCGGTAAAAGCGGTGCCTCAGCAGAATCAGGGGGCGGCGCTGGCAACCTATACTGTGTTTATGGATTTATCGCTGGGCGTGACCGGGCCGCTGGCTGGGCTGGTGATGAGTTGGGCAGGTGTGCCAGTGATTTATCTGGCGGCGGCGGGATTGGTAGCAATCGCGTTATTGCTGACGTGGCGATTAAAAAAACGGCCTCCGGAGCAAGTACCGGAGGCCGTTTCATCATCTTAAAATTACTGAATCACCAGTGTATTAATGATGTTTTCTGCGGTGGTCTGCGCTTTTTGCTGATCGTCAGCAGGCAGCGTGATTTGCATCGTCAGCATTTGATTTCCCACGTTACCCAGAATGACGGAAGAGTACGCCGTCTGGCCTTTAGCGGAGATGATGCTGTCTAACTGCTGCATTTTGTGACCTTTCAGCTCAATGGCTTTGTTAGTCACCACTTGCAGTTGTGGATCGCGGCTACGTTGCTGATCTTCCAGACGCTTCGCCAGCACAGCCAGGTCTTCTTTCGGATCATCGCCCATAATAATAATCACTGCTTTCTGCCCAGTGGCGTCGGACCAGACGTGCATGTTATTGGCCTGTGTTCCCAGCTTACCGCTCTGGTCGGTCATATCTGCTGGCAGCGAGAAGCTTAACTTGCCATCAAGCAGGTTGACGGTATTCGCGGTAGCGTTACTTTCCGCGACTGTGCTTTCCGCTGTAGCGTTAGTGTCTTTATCATCACAGGCCGCAAGCCCCATAACCAGCAGGCCAATTCCGACATATTTAACCAGATTGCGCATTGACATCTTCCTTTTGATAAACGGCCATAACGGCTCATTCATCCATCTTATCACAAGTCTGATAACGAACCTTTAACTGGCCTGCAAAGCGTTGATTTCGGATTTATCTGCCAGTCTTTTCAATAGCATATTGAGTAATACGCCATACATTGGCAGGAAGAAAACGATGCTAATTAACACTTTGAAACAGTAATCAACCAGCGCGATTTCCATCCAGTGTTCGGCCATAAAGGCATCCGGACTGCGCCAGAAAGCAATAAAGAAGAAGGCCAATGTGTCGCTGACGTTACCGAAAAGTGTGGAAGCCGTCGGTGCCAGCCACCAACGACGACTCTGACGCAGACGGTTAAAGACGTGTACGTCGAGGATCTGTCCCAGCGCGTAGGCCATAAAGCTGGCGGTAGCGATACGGGCGACAAACAGGTTGAAGTGGGCGAGAGCGCCGAATCCCTGCCATGAACCCATATAAAACAGCGACGAGATGACGTAGGAGATCAGCAACGCGGGGATCATCACCGCAAAGATGATACGACGAGCCAGCGGCGCGCCAAAAATACGCACGGTCAGGTCGGTAGCAAGAAAAATAAACGGAAAGCTAAACGCGCCCCAGGTGGTATGAAAACCGAAAATAGAGACCGGAAGCTGTACCAGATAGTTACTGGAGGTGATCACCAGTAGATGAAATAACGATAACCAGAACAACGCTTTATAGCGTTGAGTTTGCGAGAAAGCGTTCATATTGTACCTTTTTGATTAACCATTGGGGTGAGGGAACCCAATACGTACGGCACGTTATTTTATAGTGAGATAATAACGTGCTTACCCTTTTTTCGAGCCGCCGCATGATACTGCTTTGTGTTAACAATGCAATGGTTAATTTTCACGCAATCGTTAACCTGGTTTGCTTACGGACTCGCAGGGCGTAAACTAGCGCCGTTTTTTTATGTGACGAGAAGAAAATGACCGATCTCTTTTCCAGCCCTGACCACACACTTGACGCACTAGGCCTGCGCTGCCCGGAACCGGTGATGATGGTGCGTAAAACCGTGCGTAATATGCAGCCTGGCGAAACGTTGCTGATTATTGCCGATGATCCGGCCACGACCCGCGATATTCCTGGGTTTTGTACCTTTATGGAACACGAACTGGTGGTCAAAGAGACGGACGGACTGCCTTATCGTTATTTGATTCGCAAAGGTGGCTGATGGGGGCAGATTGGCTTCGATGCCGCCTTTTCCTCTCACCTTAACCCTCACCCCAGAGGGGCGAGGGGGCCGATCGCGCTCAATTTTGCGGCTTGCAACCGGCTTGTAGAACGAATAAAGCGTTTAAGCTGCATCTGGCGATATGGTGCACAATGCCTGATGCGACGCTGTCGCGTCTTATCATGCCTACGAGTTCGATGCTCTGTGTAGGCCGGGTAAGGCGTTTACGCCGCATCCGGCAAGCAAGTGTAATGGAATGCACAAATGGATTATTTAATTCCAGTTTGTCTGGGATTGCTCGCGATATTCGCCCCCAATTAGCTGCCCCTGTTTTTATCGTCGTGGGGGGATGGCTGGGGGTACTTGCATGGGGTTGGCTCTGGCTAATGATATTTTTACCTTTACTCAACGGCGTCGGGCTTGCTTATGCCCTGTGGTTGATGTTCAAAAGGCCATCATTAGCATCTCGCCTGGTTGCTGCATTCAGTGTTATCTCCGTCATTCTGATGTTAGCGCTATATTACGCTTTCCTGACTATGCCGCCGTTCCCGCCCCAGCGTTAAGCCTGATAGCCAGAGGCTATCAGGCAACACCTTTACTTCCTGCGTAACAACCGCAACGCATTCGCCGTTACCAGCACCGTCGCCCCCGTGTCTGCCAGCACCGCAAGCCACAGGCCGGTCATACCCAAGAGTGTAGTGACGAGGAAGATCCCTTTCAGCCCTAGCGCAATAGTGATGTTCTGGCGGATATTGGCGTGAGTCGCGCGTGCCAGTTCAATCATCTGCACCAGACCACGCAGGTGGTTATGCGTTAACGCTGCATCGGCGGTTTCCAGCGCCACGTCTGTGCCGCTACCCATTGCAATCCCAATGGCTGCGGCTTTCATGGCTGGTGCGTCGTTAATACCGTCGCCCACCATCGCCAGTGGCGCATGTTGATTCAACTCGGTCACGGCTTTGACTTTATCTTCCGGCAGTAATCCAGCTTTAAACTCCAGCCCCAGTTCACCGGCAATGGCTGCCGCTGCACGCGGATTATCGCCGGTGAGGATCACCCCTTTAACGCCCAGCGCGTTTAGTTCACTGATGGCAGTTGCGGCGTCGGCGCGTAGCGTATCCTGCAACGCAATCACACCAAGCACGTCATCGTTACGCACCACCAGCACTACCGTTTGTCCGGCGCTTTCCAGTTCGTTAATCAAACCGGCGAATGCTTCGGCAGGATGTTTCCCTGCGGCGCATATCAGCACCCGATCGCCGTTGACCAGCGCTTCAATGCCAGAGCCGACCAGCGCTCGCTGTGACTCTGCGCCAGGAATGCTGAGTGCGGCAACTTGCGCTTCACGAACTATGGCCTGCGCCAGTGGATGTGTTGCCCCTTGCTCCACCGCTGCCGCCAGCGCCAGGAGTTCAGATTCGCTAACACCGGTTGCCGGATGCATCGCGGTAACGCGCGGTTTACCGACGGTTAGCGTACCGGTTTTATCAAACGCCACCTGGGTAACACGACCTAACTGCTCTAGCGCCGCGCCGCCTTTAATTAACGCCCCACGACGCGCCGCTGCCGCCAGCCCGGAGGTAATCGCCGCAGGCGTGGAGATAACTAACGCACACGGGCAGCCAATCAGTAACAATGTCAGCCCTTTATAAATCCACTCCTGCCAGCTTGCAGCAAACAGCAGCGGTGGCACCAGCGTCACCAGCAGGGCGACGGCCATAATCGCAGGCGTGTAAATACGGCTGAAACGGTCGATAAATCGCTCAATCGGTGCGCGGCGCTCTTCGGCCTCTTCGATCAGTTTCAGAATGCGGTCAATGGCGCTGGCACCCGGTTCTGATAGCACTTCCAGTGTAACCAGTCGGTCGACGCTGGTGGCACCTGCAGGGACTTTATCGCCTGTTGTGCGTTCCACAGGGATGGATTCGCCGGTAAGGGCGCTTTCATCAAAACTGGCAAATGGTGAGAGTAGTTTACCGTCGGCAGGTAAACGCCCGCCCGCAGCAACTTCAATCACGTCGCCAGGGCGCAGGCTGTTAATCGCCACTTCTTCACGTTCGCCGTTACGCAGGCGCGTGGCGGTTTCTGGTTTCAACGCCATTAATGCGCTGACGCCCTGACGTGCGCGGCTGGCGGCCCAACCTTCCAGCCGTTCACCAATCAAAAACAGCAGCAATACCATCGCGGCTTCTGCCGTTGCGCCAATAAACAGCGCGCCGATGGCGGCTACGCTCATTAACGTTTCAATAGCAAAATAGCTGCCGGATTTAATTAAGCGCAACGCCTGGCGAGCAATCGGGTACAGCCCAACCAACGTGGTGGCGATAAACGCCAGTTGGCCGAACGGATGATTAAATTGCTCCAGTCCCCAACTGATCGCCATCATCACAATGAGCGTAATCAGCGGTAGATTCTCTTTCAGGCGTGATTCTTTTGGCTCTTCGGCGGCCTGTTCATCGCGCAGGGAATAGCCCGCTTTTTGCACCGCCGATTCAACTTGCGCACGGATGTCATTGTCGGCATCAACCACCAGTTTTTCGGTAGCGAATAACACCTGTACCTGATTCACGCCAGAAAGCTGGCGCACGGCATTTTCTACTTTGCGCGCACAGGCGGCACAGTCCATGCCGCTGACTTTCCAGCTATAGCGAGTGCCGGAGATTTTTTCAGAGAGTGTTGGCGTGCTGGAACATGCACCGTCGCAGCAACAGTCGTTGGCGTTCTGTGCCGTGGTTAGCGGTTTGAACGCGGCAAATTGAGGGGCTTTTTTGCCGTGATTGTCAGGAGTCGACATGGCATCCTCCGGTTAAGTTTTTTCTCATTAACCGAAGGATACACTCTGGAGTCGACTCCAGAGTCAAGTTTTATCAGAGATACAGTGAGCGGACGATGAGGAAGTGACCGGCAAAATAGCAAGCCGCTGCAATGGCGTTATCCGCACGGAAGCGGCGGCGATAGTGACTACCCAGCCAGACAAAGTTACTGATGAACAGCAGTGCAGCGCCCATAAAAGCAGAGAGTGCGGGAGCGGTCGGGCGGAAGAACCACAGCTCACCTGCCAGCCACACCATTACCAGCGTCATACCGACAAAAGTACAGACAGGCCAACGGAACTCTTCCAGACGCGTCCAGATAATGGCCAGTAATAGCGCGCCCAGTACCAGCAGTACCAGCGGCAACGGCCAGAAGAAGGAGAGCGTCATCTGGCTGGCGAAATAGATGGTGTACAGCAGGTGTGAGAGGAAAAACGCGCCGATGGCGTACATCAGACGCTGGCGTGGTAACAGGGTTAACGCATCACCCAGCAGTGACGCACACAGCCCCGCCAGCACCAGATAACTAATCGCGTCGAACATTGGTGCCTGCCAGGCCAGCAATAGCAGGAGAAGAAGGGTTAACGGTTTAAATAGCCAGCGTTGCCAGGTTGGCCCACGGTACGATGCATCCACAGATAGCCATGCGGAAAGACAGACAGCGATAAACGACCAAAGCATCTTAGTTCCTTGAATTCGTTATTTTTTCGTAAGCGGAATGCCTACAGTCTTGCTTCCAGTTTAGTGGCGAGGGTGGACGGATGACAACACCATAACTGGCAGGGTATGCTTATTTCCGCATTTTCCGATGAGGGATAAAGATGAGCAAGGCACCTCTTTTCTTTATTGTTATCATTGGCTTAATCATTGTCGCCGCATCGTTTCGCTTTATGCAGCAGCGACGGGAAAAAGCTGATAATGATATGGCACCGCTCCAGCAACAACTGGTGGTGGTGAGCAATAAGCGAGAAACACCGATTAACGATCGTCGTTCGCGTCAGCAGGAAGTGATACCGGCTGGCACCAGTCTGCGTTATGAGGCGAGTTTCAAACCGCAAAGCGGCGGACTGGAGCAGACGTTCCGTCTTGACGCTCAACAGTACCATGCCCTGACGGTGGGTGATAAAGGTACGTTGAGCTTTAAAGGAACGCGTTTTGTCAGCTTTGTTGGCGAGCAATAAGGTTATTTTTTAACTTTAAATTTCTTCTGCCAGACCAGCAGTTCAAACACGCCGAAAAGGAAAATACGCACCTTTTCGGCAGTGGTCATCTGTGGGCCATCTTTCGATAAGGTCGATTTCAACAGCGCCAGTTGCATACCATGCATCAGAACCGTAAAAATCAGCGCGACATTAACGAAAATATTCAGCGGGCGTGGGAATGGTTGAAAAAGATTGAGGATTAAAAATCCCCAAACGCAGAGCATTAACAAACGTCCAATATTAATCAGCATCACTTTCTCCTTGTGTTTCACGCTGATACAACCGATAAGCGACCTGACCCGCCACTTTTTCGCGATACAACGACCAGTTTGCCGGAACGGTGGGCAGGCCATTTTCTACTTCACTTTCAACATAAACCCAGGCTTCATCAGCCAGCCAGCCGTTGTTTTCCAGTAAATTAATGGTTTCTTCCAACAAGCCACGGCGGAACGGTGGGTCAACAAACACAATATTATGCGGCGTTCCTTTTTGCATCAGAAAAGACATCGCATTGGTGTTCACGACTCGCGCATTGCCTGCTTTCAGCGTCGCCAGATTCTTGATTAACTGCTGAGATACTGCACGATCCATCTCAACCAGCGTAGCTCCCGCAGCGTAGCGTGACAAGGCTTCCAGCCCCAGAGCCCCGCTACCTGCGAAGCAATCCAGACATTGCGCATCAACAATTATCGGCGCTAGCCAGTTAAACAAGGTTTCACGTACGCGATCAGTGGTGGGGCGTAGACCTGGGCTATCAGGAACCGGGAGTTTACGGCCTCGCCACTGCCCGCCAATAATGCGGATTTGACCGCTGCCGGAATGATTCGGTTTTTTCATGATAAAGTGCTCAATCCGCCAGATAACACATAATTGCAGGCGGTGATGTGGAATAAGTTAAGTGATAGACTATTTCATCATTTTTTTAGCTGCTATGTACATAGCGTGAACGCTGTGCCATGAAGCAACAGCGAGGAGTATAGTCGCAGATGGCGAAAGAAAAAAAACGTGGCTTTTTTTCCTGGCTGGGCTTTGGTCAAAAAGAGCAGACCCCGGAAAAAGAGACAGAAGTCCAAAATGAACAACAGGTTGTAGAAGAAATCGTTCAGGCAGAAGAGCCTGCGAAAGTAGCTGAACAAGCTGTTGAAGAGCAGCCGCAGGTTCATACTGAAGCCGGGGCGGAAACTTTTGCTGCCGAAGTGGTGGAAGTAAGCGAACAGGTTGTCGAAAGTGAGAAAGTGCAGCCTGAAGCTGTTAGCGAACCGGAAGTTATTGCAGAGCCGGAATCTATAGTTGAAGAAGCGCCAGCGCCGGTAGTTGAACCTGAAGTCATGCCGGAACCGGTGGCTATTGAGCGTGAAGAACTGCCGCTGCCGGAAGAAGTCAAAGCCCAGGAAGTTTCGCCAGAAGAATGGCAGGCAGACGCGGAAACCGTGGAGATTGTCGACGCGGCGGAAGAACAAGCGGCGCAAGAAGAAATCACTGACGAAGAGCTGGAAGCGCAGGCACTGGCCGCCGAAGCGGTAGAAGAGGCGGTGATGGTGGTTACTCCGGCAGAAGAAGATCAGCCGGTTAAAGAAATCGCTCAGGAACAGGAAAAACCAACCAAAGAAGGTTTCTTCGCGCGCCTGAAGCGAAGCCTGTTAAAAACGAAAGAAAACCTCGGTTCCGGATTTATCAGCCTGTTCCGTGGGAAAAAAATCGACGATGATCTGTTTGAAGAGCTGGAAGAACAGCTTTTGATTGCCGATGTGGGCGTGGAAACCACACGCAAAATCATCACCAATCTGACAGAAGGCGCATCACGCAAGCAGCTTCGCGATGCTGAGGCGCTCTACGGCCTGCTGAAAGAAGAGATGGGTGAGATTCTGGCGAAGGTTGATGAGCCTCTGAATGTCGAAGGCAAAACACCATTCGTGATCCTGATGGTGGGCGTCAACGGTGTGGGTAAAACCACGACCATCGGCAAGCTGGCGCGTCAGTTTGAGCAGCAGGGCAAGTCGGTAATGCTGGCGGCAGGCGATACTTTCCGTGCGGCAGCGGTTGAGCAGCTTCAGGTCTGGGGACAGCGCAACAATATTCCGGTGATTGCCCAGCATACCGGTGCGGACTCCGCCTCTGTTATCTTCGATGCCATTCAGGCCGCTAAGGCGCGTAATGTTGATGTCCTGATTGCCGATACCGCCGGACGTTTGCAGAACAAATCGCACCTGATGGAAGAGCTGAAGAAAATCGTTCGCGTGATGAAGAAACTCGACGTTGAAGCTCCGCATGAAGTTATGCTGACTATCGACGCCAGCACCGGGCAGAATGCGGTAAGCCAGGCCAAACTGTTCCACGAAGCGGTTGGCTTAACCGGTATCACGCTGACGAAACTGGACGGCACGGCGAAAGGCGGGGTAATTTTCTCGGTGGCTGACCAGTTTGGTATTCCTATCCGCTATATTGGTGTAGGCGAACGTATTGAGGATTTGCGTCCGTTTAAAGCGGACGACTTTATTGAGGCACTTTTTGCCCGAGAGGACTAAAAATGATTCGCTTTGAACATGTCAGCAAGGCTTATCTCGGTGGGAGGCAGGCGCTGCAGGGCGTGACGTTCCATATGCAGCCGGGTGAGATGGCGTTTCTGACCGGTCATTCCGGCGCAGGGAAAAGTACCCTCCTGAAGCTGATCTGTGGGATTGAGCGGCCCAGCGCCGGGAAAATCTGGTTTAGCGGCCATGACATCACGCGTCTGAAAAACCGTGAAGTTCCGTTTCTGCGCCGCCAGATCGGTATGATTTTCCAGGATCACCATCTGCTGATGGATCGTACTGTCTACGATAACGTGGCGATCCCGCTGATTATCGCCGGTGCCAGTGGTGACGATATCCGTCGCCGTGTATCGGCGGCGCTGGATAAAGTCGGGCTACTGGACAAAGCGAAGAACTTTCCTATTCAGCTTTCTGGCGGTGAACAACAACGCGTTGGCATTGCCCGTGCGGTGGTTAACAAACCTGCGGTACTGCTGGCGGATGAACCGACCGGTAACCTGGACGACGCGCTGTCAGAAGGGATTTTACGTTTGTTTGAAGAGTTTAACCGCGTTGGAGTAACAGTATTAATGGCAACGCACGATATTAACCTGATTTCGCGGCGTTCCTATCGCATGCTCACTCTGAGCGATGGTCACTTGCATGGAGGCGTGACCCATGAATAAGCGCGATGCAATTAATAATATTCGCCAGTTCGGTGGACGTCTGGATCGCTTCCGTAAATCGGTCGGCGGCTCTGGCGACGGTGGTCGTAACGCGCCGAAACGAGCGAAGTCATCACCGAAACCGGCGAATCGCAAAACCAATGTTTTCAACGAACAGGTGCGCTATGCGTTCCACGGTGCTTTGCAGGATCTAAAAAGCAAACCGTTCGCCACGTTTTTAACGGTGATGGTGATCGCCATCTCCCTGACGCTGCCCAGCGTTTGTTATATGGTGTACAAAAACGTCAACCATGCGGCGACGCAATATTATCCGTCACCGCAAATCACCGTTTATCTGCAAAAAACGCTGGACGATGATGCCGCAGCGGGGGTGGTTGCGCAGCTACAGGCCGAGCAGGGCGTGGAGAAAGTGAATTATCTTTCTCGTGAAGACGCGCTGGGCGAGTTCCGTAATTGGTCTGGTTTTGGCGGTGCGTTGGATATGCTGGAGGAAAACCCGCTTCCGGCAGTAGCGGTGGTGATCCCGAAACTCGATTTTCAGGGTACGGAGTCACTGAATACGCTACGTGACCGTATTACCCAGATTAACGGCATTGATGAAGTGCGAATGGACGATAGCTGGTTTGCCCGTCTGACCGCGCTGACTGGGCTGGTTGGGCGTGTTTCGGCAATGATCGGCGTGCTGATGGTGGCGGCAGTGTTCCTTGTTATCGGCAACAGTGTGCGTCTGAGCATTTTTGCCCGTCGTGATTCTATTAACGTGCAGAAACTGATTGGCGCGACGGATGGTTTCATCCTTCGCCCGTTCCTGTACGGTGGTGCGCTGCTGGGATTTTCTGGCGCATTGCTGTCATTAATTTTGTCAGAAATCCTGGTGCTACGTTTGTCATCGGCGGTTGCAGAAGTGGCACAGGTATTCGGAACGAAGTTTGATATCAATGGGTTATCTTTCGATGAATGCCTGTTGTTGTTGCTGGTGTGTTCGATGATTGGCTGGGTGGCAGCGTGGCTTGCCACGGTGCAGCATTTACGCCACTTTACGCCGGAATAATAAAAGCGTGCTATACTCTTTCCCTGCAATGGGTTCCGTAGCAGGGAAAGAGACCCCGTTGTCTCTTCCCGGTATTTCATCTCTATGTCACATTTTGTGCGTAATTTATTCACAAGCCAGCATTGAACTTGTGGATAAAATCACGGTCTGATAAAACTGTGAATGATAATCTCGTTGCTCTTAAGCTCTGGCACAGTTGTTGCTACCACTGAGGCGCCAGAAGATATCGATTGAGAGGATTTGAATGACTGACAAAATGCAAAGTTTAGCTTTAGCCCCTGTTGGCAACCTGGATTCCTACATCCGGGCAGCTAACGCGTGGCCGATGTTGTCGGCTGACGAGGAGCGGGCGCTGGCTGAAAAGCTGCATTACCATGGCGATCTGGAAGCAGCTAAAACGCTGATCCTGTCTCACCTGCGGTTTGTTGTTCATATTGCTCGTAATTATGCGGGCTATGGCCTGCCACAGGCGGATTTGATTCAGGAAGGTAACATCGGCCTGATGAAAGCTGTGCGCCGTTTCAACCCGGAAGTGGGTGTGCGCCTGGTCTCCTTCGCCGTCCACTGGATCAAAGCAGAGATCCACGAATACGTTCTGCGTAACTGGCGTATCGTTAAAGTTGCGACGACCAAAGCACAGCGCAAACTGTTCTTTAACCTGCGTAAAACCAAGCAGCGTCTGGGTTGGTTTAATCAGGATGAAGTCGAAATGGTGGCTCGCGAACTGGGCGTTACCAGCAAAGACGTGCGTGAGATGGAATCGCGTATGGCGGCACAAGACATGACATTCGATATGTCTTCCGACGACGATTCCGATAGCCAACCGATGGCTCCGGTGCTCTATCTGCAGGATAAATCATCTAACTTTGCCGACGGCATTGAAGATGATAACTGGGAAGAGCAGGCGGCAAACCGTCTGACCGACGCGATGCAAGGTCTGGACGAACGTAGCCAGGACATCATCCGCGCGCGCTGGCTTGACGAAGACAACAAATCTACGTTGCAGGAACTGGCTGACCGTTACGGCGTTTCCGCCGAGCGTGTGCGTCAGCTTGAAAAGAACGCGATGAAAAAACTTCGCGCTGCTATTGAAGCGTAACTGCACAACGCGTTGAGCTGTACCTGATAACCCCTGGAAGCGAGTCCGGGGGTTTTTGTTTCTGCTGTCTTGCCGGATAAGGTGCATCCGGCATTTATCATTTACAGGAATTTATAGCCTTTTAGCATTTCCTTGATGTCTTCGACGATCGCGTCGTTTGGCATATGAATTGGTCTACGGGTAATACCGGCTTTCACGCCCATCAGGTTTAGTGCTTCCTTCATTACCGCAGGCGCAGTCATTTTTTTAATGGTCATGCGTAGCGAATCCATCTTGTTGCGCTCTTCCTGTGCTTTATCCAGTTCACCGGCCATGAAGTAGTTATATAAATCGACTTCAATAGTAGGCAGAACATTCGACGTTGCAGCAACAGCAGCCACAGAACCTTCTTTAAATGCATCCAGCATTAAGGAGTCTGAGCCATTTAACACCTTAAAGTTTTTATGTTTAGATATTTCCAGATATTGTTTCTGAACTTCAAATTTACCACTGCTATCTTTTATCGCTACGATATTTTCAATATCGGCTAAACGGTTTGCCGTTTCATATTCAATACTCAACCCTGTCTGACCCGGCAAGTTATAAAGAATAATGGGGGCTGTTGTGCTTAAGGCAATATCATAATAGTGGCGGTATAAATCTTCCTGGTTAGGCACCAGGTAGTATGGTGTCACAACGGAAATGTAATCGGCACCTGCATCTACTAAGCGTCTTGTTAATTCAATAGTTTGTTTTGTGCTACAGCAACCCGCGCCTGCACAAATAGTCACTTCATTGCCAACTTCTTCAACTACGGCTTTTGTTAGTTCAACTTTTTCGTCATCGGAGAGCAAATGAAACTCACCGTTCGTTCCGCAAATAAACAAGCCGTGTACGCCTTTATCGACTAACCAACGTGCCATTTTTTTTGCTGCTGAAATGTCCATTTTTTCCATTTCATCGAAAGGCGTTACCATTGCGGTAATAATCCCTTTAAGCTCTTTCATTATTCTTTCTCCAGTTCCTGTAGGACATTTTTAATAGAAATTTGCATGGTGTTATGCTCGGCCTCATTGGTGAATGAAGCAGCATGAGGTGTAATAGAATAATTTT
Organism: Escherichia sp. MOD1-EC5950; assembly: GCF_002965345.1. Taxonomy (NCBI): domain Bacteria; kingdom Pseudomonadati; phylum Pseudomonadota; class Gammaproteobacteria; order Enterobacterales; family Enterobacteriaceae; genus Escherichia; species Escherichia sp. MOD1-EC5950. The sequence goes on along the minus strand of NZ_PTSR01000006.1, from coordinate 135,536 downwards.
TTAGTTCTTTAATTTTTGCTGAACGTTCCTTCAACTCAATATCTTCGCTGGCAAAGGCTATTTTCTGATTAATAAGTGCGCTATATAAAGATTCTTCATCAACCAATCCCCCCCTTGCTGTGTTAATTAAAATGGCCGAGGGTTTTATTTTATCGAATACCGTCTCGTTGATCAGATTACGAGTATTATCCAGTAACGGCAAATGTAGAGAAAGGATGTCGCTATGATGATAAATATCATCCAGTGATTTAAGCTCTATATAAGATGGAACTTTATTTTTATCGAGATAGGGATCATAGGCGGTGATAATCATTCCAAGAGAATGAGCAATATGGGCAACATGCTGACCAATTGCACCAAGCCCAATTAATCCCAGCGTTTTTTGATATAGCTCATGACCGACAAGCCTGACATCCTGACCATTTCTGGCTTGATTCTCGGTTTCGACATATTTTCGGCAACTGGAGAGCATCATCAGGATGGCCATCTCTGCAACGGAAATAGAATTGGCATTGAGAGCTTTGTGCACTACGATGCCTTTTCTATTCGCGTAATCGACATCTATATTGTCTAACCCTACACCATATTTCGATATAACCTTCAAGTTTTTGGCCTGATCAATCACTTCTCTGTCTAAAGGATCGTTGCCGGTAATAATGGCATCTGCATATTTAATTTTCTCGATGAGTTCTTCCTTGCTATATCGACCTCCACTGGTATTACATTCAACGTCATAACCTGCAGATTGTAGTTTTTCAATATAGACTTTTCCTTTATCAACAAAAGGTCTTGGCGTGATAGTTATCTTTTTCATTTTATAAAACTCCAAAGAAAGAAAACGCCAGGCTTAAAAACAGAATAGTTACCAGAATGCGTAAGAAATGTGGGCCACACTTTTGTATGTAAAAATAAATACCCAACACGGCAATAAGCGGCAACATGTTAGGTACAATTTTATCCAGCATATCCTGCAAGACGATGGTATTACCGCCACCGGTTGTAATGTGCAATGGCGTCTTAATTTTTACATATGTTGCTGAAAGCGCCCCCATCATCAACAACCCGAACATTCCTGCGCCTTCAATGATTCGATGAATGCTACCAGAATGCAGGATTTCCAGGATTGATTCTTTCCCTTTTTTATAGCCGATATTGAGTGCAAATCGACTGGCGAAAAACATGTAAACAACCTGGTAAATCAGGGGGAGAAGTGCGGCAATAACGTATCCCTGAATAACAAACGGGATACAGACACCAATAACAATGGGGCGCAATGTACCAAAGTCTAACGTGTCACCAATACCTGATACAGGCCCCATAAGGCCCGTTTTTAAACCCGTAACGAGCTGCGTTGTTGCTTCACGTTGTTCTTCTGGTTCCTGAGCTGCTTTTTCCTCCAGCGCAATACTAATACCAGCGATAACCGATCCCCAGTTCGCCTGAGTGTTGAACATGGTTAAATGGCGTTGTAGGGCTTTAGCGAGATCTTTTTCATCGGGATATAATTTCGCTAATACCCCTGTCATTGCGTTACAAAATGCCAGCGCTTGCAAGCGTTCGAAATTCAAAGATGTTTCAGAGAATGCGTGCCATTTTAGCCAAACAATCTGAACATCTCTTTGCGTAATTGGTGAGGATGCTGAGTATCCTGACTCAATTGTATTATCCATTTTGCGTTCCTTTTGCATTTTGTGACTGCATATATAAGAGGACGGCACAGAGTCCAAAAATAGAGATGCCAATAGTATTCAAACCTGAATAGGTCACGAGGAAAAAGCCGATAATGAACAGAGGGATATATTGTTTTTTACCGATGACAATGATGGTTATTGCGAAACCGAGTGCAGGCAGAATATTACCGGCAATCGCCAGTCCATTCGTCGACCAGGCGGGAAGCAGGTTTACAAAAGAGGCAATGGCATCCGGGCCGTACAAACAGGCGATGAATACCGGTACAAAACGCATCGGAAAGGCTAACAGGAGAGGATATATTGTGGCTGCGCGTTGTATGCCTTTGATATCCCCTTTTTCTGCATAGCGGTCAGCCATGTGGACAAACGTAGTGTTCAGTGTTTTGCGCACGTTTTCCAGAACCACGCCCAGCAATCCCAGAGGAATAGCTAAAGAGATAGCAATTTCTGGTTTAATACCTGCGGTAAGTGCAATTGGGATTGCGATACACGAGGCTAAACCTTCATCGGCAGGAGGGTTTCCTCCCGGGGCAATACTCCCGATATAGATCATCTGTAAGGTGGCCCCAACAGATAAAGCGGTTGGCATATCATTAAAGATTAGTCCCATAATAGGCGCTATCGATAATGGCATACGCATAATAGAAAAACCGTACCATACTTTTGCCTGGGATATCCAATATACCAGGGCAATAATTGCTGCGGTAAAAATAGACATAAGTTCCTCTCCTTAATTAAGTTAACTTATTTTTGATTTTTTGTAGGCTGGCAGGATCTTCTTCAGGAATAGTTTGGAAATAAACTTTTATATTCTTATCTTCGATGATTTGAAGTTTGTCGGCATCTTCATGATTGAGTGATATTTGATTGAAAACTATTTTCCTTCCTGGAGTGTTTTCAACGCCGCCGACCTGTAATTCCTCTAGTATTAAACCACCTTGTATGGTTTGTAATGCAGAATCGATCGATTTGAAAAGTATTAATAGCTTTCCTTCATAGAAGTTATTGCTATTCCAGCGCTGTAATACATCTTCAATAGATGTCATTATTACTTCGACGCCACTTGGCGCTGCCATCTTATAGACTTCGGCAAGAAAAGGATCGCGTGATAAAGGGTCATCAATGACAATTATTTTATTAGCATCACTTCTTTTTAACCATTTTGTTATAACTTGTCCATGAATTAAACGGTAATCAATACGGGCATGTACTATACTCATAGTTTATCATCCTTTATTAAAGTAATAAGTTTGAACCATTTCTTTACCCGCATCATGTACATGTTGAACATATTCTTCAAAGGTAAGTATTTCGTCAGAATCCTGTAACATGTTGGCTTCGATTAACATAGCCAAATTGACACCGCTGATACAGCGAATGGGAAAATCTTTAGAAAGAAGGAGGGCAATATTTGATGGCGTTCCGCCATAGATATCTGTGAATATGAGCGTATCAATACCAGGCCTGAGTACCGCTTTTACTTGTAGCATAAGTGTTTCAGGTGACATTCCAGGCTGCAGAGAAAGCGACGTGGAATTTTTTGTTTTACCTACAATCATTTCGCTGCTGGATAATAAATAATTACCAGCTTCACCGTGTGTCAGAATTATAATATCGAACTGATTCAAATGATAAGTTCCTTTTATAGTTATGGCGCGGCTGATAAGAAATAAATATTCATAATTCGAATGTTATGTTTCTTATCATATTAAGTATGAATCCTTGGTCTAAGATTTTATATTAATTCGAATAAATTAAAATGTTAACAGGATCACAGATGGTAGCGTTGGCTAAAATTGCTAATAAACTTTTTGTAATAAATAAGAGGAAGGGTGGGTTATATTTTATTGTTTTAAATGATGATTAATGTTTTATTTATTCTTGAACTGAATATCTTATTTAAGATATGCCATAAATATAGCAAATAATATATTAATATACATTTCATGTATTTATAAATATCTAAGCGAAGATATGGTTCTCAATGATGGTGATTTTTGTTATGAATTTGTGGTGTTTCGTCTAAATTTCTCGTTCCAAAATCATAAAAATCGGGTATGTTTTAGCAGAGTATGCTGCTAAGGCACGGGTAGTCATACACAAAACGAAATAAAGTGCTGTACAACAACATCACAATACACGTAATAACCAGAAGAATGGGGATTCTCAGGATGAATATAAAGGGTAAAGCGTTACTGGCAGGATGTATCGCGCTGGCATTCAGCAATATGGCTCTGGCGGAAGATATCAAAGTCGCGGTTGTCGGAGCGATGTCTGGCCCGGTAGCCCAGTATGGTGACCAGGAATTTACTGGCGCAGAGCAGGCAGTTGCGGATATTAACGCCAAAGGCGGCGTTAAAGGCAACAAACTGCAAATCGTAAAATATGACGATGCCTGTGACCCGAAACAGGCGGTAGCAGTGGCGAACAAAGTTGTTAACGACGGCATAAAATATGTGATTGGCCACCTCTGTTCTTCATCAACGCAGCCAGCGTCTGACATCTATGAAGATGAAGGTATTTTAATGATCACCCCAGCGGCAACCGCGCCAGAACTGACCGCGCGTGGCTATAAGTTGATTATGCGCACCACTGGCTTGGACTCTGACCAGGGACCAACAGCGGCGAAATATATTCTTGAGAAAGTGAAACCGCAGCGTATTGCTATCGTTCATGACAAACAGCAGTACGGTGAAGGTCTGGCGCGTGCGGTGCAGGACGGCCTGAAGAAAGGTAACGCTAACGTGGTGTTCTTTGACGGCATCACCGCCGGAGAAAAAGACTTCTCAACCCTGGTGGCGCGTCTGAAGAAAGAGAATATCGACTTCGTTTACTACGGCGGTTACCACCCGGAAATGGGGCAGATCCTGCGTCAGGCACGTGCGGCGGGGTTGAAAACCCAGTTTATGGGGCCGGAAGGTGTGGCTAACGTCTCGCTGTCTAATATCGCGGGCGAGTCAGCGGAAGGTCTGCTGGTGACCAAGCCGAAGAACTACGATCAGGTTCCGGCGAACAAACCAATTGTTGACGCGATCAAAGCGAAAAAACAGGATCCAAGCGGCGCATTCGTGTGGACCACCTACGCGGCACTGCAATCTTTACAGGCGGGTCTGAACCAGTCCGACGATCCGGCTGAGATCGCCAAATACCTGAAAGCGAACCCGGTTGATACGGTGATGGGGCCGCTGACCTGGGATGAGAAAGGCGATCTGAAAGGTTTCGAGTTCGGCGTGTTTGACTGGCACGCTAATGGCACGGCGACCGATGCGAAGTAATCATTAATCGGCAACCCAGGGTTGCCGTCAAATTGCTGATATCAAGTTCATTGCTTCATGCCGGATGCGGCGTAAACGCCTTATCCGGCCTACAAGATCTACAGAAATCAGTAAATTGAAATACACATTGTAGGCCTGATAAGCGTAGCGCATCAGGCAATCCCTCGTTTGTCATCACACCTGAATATTAATGCTTTTCCCAGCCGCCCGGTTGTTCCTTAAATCCCAACGCCTGCATAAACGCCGCCATCATGCTGCGATCTTCCACACCGGCATCCGCCATCCACCAGCATGAAACGCCAGGATTGTTACGTAACACCTCTTCCAGCAGATATTGCCCCACACCGCGTCGGCGGGTGACTTCCCGCACGCGTAGGGAATCCAGTGCCCCCTGAGTGCCGCTTAAGGTTACTCGCACGGCAGCAAGCAGGCGCTCGTTAAAACGCGCGGCGTAGATACGGTGGTTATCGTCAACCTGTAAAGACGCAGGGGAATACTCCGGCCAGATCTTTTGCAGGTCAATCCGGTCCTGGTCGCTAAAATTTTCTAATCGAATGATGGTCAGCTTCATAGGTAACCCGTACAAATCACAAAAGTGGAACCAGTGTAGCGAAATAATTTAATCGGAGGCTTTCTCTTTTTTATTTCTTTTGGCAGGTGATTAATTTTTTTTCAGCAATAATTACAAATTAAAAACATTAGAGAATGAAAATTGTCCAGCATAATCCCCTGAATGGTAGTGAATTATTCCGCCCTTTGTGTCGTTATTTTATGCTGACAACTGCGCTTTTTTCTGTTTATCTATCAATAAATTCAGAATATTATCTGTTCTTAATCGACTGAAAAATAGGGATTTTAATCGCTATTATCACAAAATACTGCGCTAAACCCTTAATCAGACAGGCAAAACAGCGCAGTATAAAAAAAGAACAGCCAGATTTTTTAATACATAAAAACAAAGCAACACAACATTACGAGTGGGGATTTTGAATAATGAAACGGAATGCGAAAACTATCATCGCAGGGATGATTGCACTGGCAATATCACACACCGCGTTGGCCGACGATATTAAAGTTGCCGTTGTCGGCGCGATGTCTGGCCCGGTTGCCCAGTGGGGCGATATGGAATTTAACGGTGCTCGCCAGGCAATCAAAGACATTAACGCGAAAGGAGGAATTAAAGGCGATAAGCTGGTTGGCGTGGAATATGACGACGCCTGCGATCCGAAACAAGCCGTTGCGGTCGCCAACAAAATCGTTAACGACGGCATTAAATACGTTATTGGTCATCTCTGTTCCTCCTCTACCCAGCCGGCGTCGGACATCTATGAAGACGAAGGTATTCTGATGATCTCGCCGGGGGCGACCAACCCGGAACTGACTCAACGCGGTTATCAACACATCATGCGCACTGCCGGGCTGGACTCCTCCCAGGGGCCGACTGCCGCGAAATACATTGTTGAGACGGTGAAACCCGAGCGCATCGCCATTATTCACGACAAACAACAGTATGGCGAAGGGCTGGCGCGTTCGGTGCAGGACGCGTTGAAAGCGGCTAATGCCAATATCGTCTTCTTCGACGGCATTACTGCTGGCGAGAAAGATTTCTCCGCGCTGGTTGCCCGGCTGAAAAAAGAAAACATCGACTTCGTTTACTACGGCGGTTACTACCCGGAAATGGGGCAGATGCTGCGCCAGGCTCGTTCCGTCGGCCTGAAAACCCAGTTTATGGGGCCGGAAGGTGTCGGTAACGCGTCGCTGTCGAACATTGCCGGTGATGCTGCCGAAGGTATGTTGGTCACCATGCCAAAACGCTATGACCAGGACCCGGCAAACCAGGGCATTGTTGATGCGCTGAAAGCCGACAAGAAAGATCCAACCGGTCCCTATGTCTGGATCACCTACGCAGCGGTGCAATCTCTGGCGACTGCCCTTGAGCGTACCGGCAGCGATGAACCGCTGGCGTTGGTGAAAGATTTAAAAGCTAACGGTGCTAATACCGTGATTGGGCCGCTGAACTGGGATGAAAAAGGCGATCTGAAGGGATTTGATTTTGGTGTCTTCCAGTGGCACGCCGACGGTTCTTCCACGGCAGCCAAGTAATCATCCCACTGCCCGTGAAAAGCGGGCAGGTTTAGAAAGGTTACCTTATGTCTGAGCAGTTTTTGTATTTCTTGCAGCAGATGTTTAACGGCGTCACGCTGGGCAGTACTTACGCGCTGATTGCCATCGGCTACACCATGGTTTACGGCATTATCGGCATGATCAACTTCGCCCACGGCGAGGTTTATATGATCGGCAGCTACGTCTCGTTTATGATCATCGCTGCGCTGATGATGATGGGCATTGATACCGGCTGGCTGCTGGTGGCGGCGGGATTCGTCGGTGCAATAGTCATTGCCAGCGCTTACGGCTGGAGTATCGAACGGGTAGCGTATCGCCCGGTGCGTAACTCTAAACGTCTGATTGCCCTTATTTCCGCGATTGGCATGTCTATCTTCCTGCAAAACTACGTCAGCCTGACCGAAGGTTCGCGCGACGTGGCGCTGCCCAGCCTGTTTAACGGTCAGTGGATAGTGGGTCATAGCGAAAACTTCTCTGCGTCTATTACCACCATGCAGGCGGTGATCTGGATTGTCACCTTCCTCGCCATGCTGGCGCTGACGATTTTCATTCGCTATTCCCGTATGGGACGCGCGTGTCGTGCCTGCGCGGAAGATCTGAAAATGGCGAGTCTGCTTGGCATTAACACCGACCGGGTGATTGCGCTGACCTTTGTGATTGGCGCAGCGATGGCGGCGGTGGCAGGCGTTCTGCTCGGTCAGTTCTACGGCGTGATTAACCCCTATATTGGCTTTATGGCCGGGATGAAAGCCTTTACTGCTGCGGTACTCGGCGGGATTGGTAGCATTCCGGGGGCGATGATTGGCGGGCTGATCCTGGGGATTGCGGAGGCGCTCTCTTCTGCCTATCTGAGTACGGAATATAAAGATGTGGTTTCATTCGCCTTGCTGATTCTGGTGTTGCTGGTGATGCCGACCGGTATTCTGGGGCGTCCGGAGGTAGAGAAAGTATGAAACCGATGCATATTGCAATGGCGCTGCTCTCTGCCGCCATGTTCTTTGTCCTGGCGGGCGTCTTTATGGGCGTGCAACTGGAGCTGGACGGCACCAAACTGGTGGTCGACACGGCTTCGGATGTCCGTTGGGAATGGGTGTTTATCGGCACGGCGGTGGTCTTTTTCTTTCAGCTTGTGCGACCTGCTTTCCAGAAAGGGTTGAAAAGCGTTTCCGGGCCGAAGTTCATCCTGCCAGCGATTGATGGTTCCACGGTGAAACAGAAGCTGTTCCTCGTGGCGCTGCTGGTGATTGCGGTGGCGTGGCCGTTTATGGTGTCGCGAGGGACGGTGGATATCGCCATTCTGACCATGATCTATATTATCCTCGGCCTCGGGTTGAACGTGGTGGTAGGGCTTTCCGGCCTGCTGGTGCTCGGTTATGGCGGATTTTACGCCATTGGTGCTTACACCTTTGCGCTGCTCAATCACTATTATGGTCTTGGTTTCTGGACCTGTCTGCCAATTGCCGGTCTGATGGCAGCGGCGGCGGGCTTCCTGCTCGGTTTCCCGGTGTTGCGTCTGCGCGGTGATTATCTGGCGATCGTTACTCTCGGCTTCGGTGAAATTGTGCGTATTTTGCTGCTCAATAATACTGAAGTTACCGGCGGTCCGAACGGCATCAGCCAGATCCCTAAACCGACCTTTTTTGGCCTCGAGTTCAGTCGTACTGCCCGTGAAGGCGGCTGGGATACCTTCAGTAATTTCTTTGGCCTGAAATACGATCCGTCCGATCGCGTCATCTTTCTCTACCTGGTGGCCTTGTTGCTGGTGGTGTTTTCCTTATTCGTCATTAATCGCCTGCTGCGGATGCCGCTGGGTCGCGCATGGGAAGCGTTGCGTGAAGATGAAATCGCCTGTCGTTCGCTGGGTTTAAGCCCGCGCCGTATCAAGCTGACAGCCTTTACCATCAGCGCCGCGTTTGCGGGTTTCGCCGGAACGCTGTTTGCTGCGCGCCAGGGCTTTGTCAGCCCGGAATCCTTCACCTTTGCCGAATCGGCATTTGTGCTGGCAATTGTGGTGCTCGGTGGCATGGGGTCACAGTTTGCGGTGATTCTGGCGGCAGTTCTGCTGGTGGTGTCGCGCGAGTTGATGCGTGATTTCAACGAATACAGCATGTTGATGCTCGGTGGCCTGATGGTGCTGATGATGATCTGGCGTCCACAGGGCTTGCTGCCCATGACACGCCCGCAACTGAAGCTGAAGAACGGCGAAGCGAAAGGAGAGCAGGCATGAGTCAGCCATTATTATCTGTTAACGGCCTGATGATGCGCTTCGGCGGCCTGTTGGCGGTGAACAACGTCAATCTCGAGCTGTACCCGCAGGAAATCGTCTCGTTAATCGGCCCTAACGGTGCCGGAAAAACCACGGTCTTCAATTGCCTGACCGGATTCTACAAACCCACCGGCGGCACCATTTTACTGCGCGATCAGCATCTGGAAGGTTTGCCCGGCCAGCAAATTGCCCGCATGGGCGTGGTGCGCACCTTCCAGCATGTGCGTCTGTTCCGTGAAATGACAGTGATTGAAAACCTGCTGGTGGCGCAGCATCAGCAACTAAAAACCGGGCTGTTTTCCGGCCTGTTGAAAACGCCTTCTTTCCGTCGCGCCCAGAGTGAAGCGCTCGACCGCGCCGCAACCTGGCTTGAGCGCATTGGTTTGCTGGAACACGCCAACCGCCAGGCGAGCAACCTGGCCTATGGCGACCAGCGTCGTCTGGAGATTGCCCGCTGCATGGTGACGCAGCCGGAGATTTTAATGCTCGACGAACCGGCGGCAGGTCTTAACCCGAAAGAGACCAAAGAACTGGATGAGCTGATTGCCGAGCTGCGTAATCATCACAACACCACTATCTTGTTGATTGAGCACGATATGAAGCTGGTGATGGGGATTTCAGACAGAATCTACGTGGTTAATCAGGGGACGCCACTGGCAAATGGTACGCCGGAGCAGATCCGTAATAACCCGGACGTGATCCGTGCCTATTTAGGTGAGGCATAAGATGGAAAAAGTCATGTTGTCCTTTGACAAAGTCAGCGCCCACTACGGCAAAATCCAGGCGCTGCATGGGGTGAGCCTGCATATTAATCAGGGAGAGATTGTTACCTTGATTGGTGCGAACGGCGCAGGGAAAACCACCTTGCTCGGTACGTTATGCGGCGACCCGCGCGCCACCAGCGGACGAATTGTGTTTGATGATAAAGACATTACCGACTGGCAGACGGCGAAAATCATGCGTGAAGCAGTGGCGATTGTCCCGGAAGGGCGTCGTGTCTTCTCGCGGATGACGGTGGAAGAGAACCTGGCAATGGGCGGTTTCTTTGCCGAAAGAGATCAGTTTCAGGAGCGCATAAAGTGGGTCTATGAGCTGTTCCCGCGTCTGCATGAGCGCCGTATTCAGCGGGCGGGCACCATGTCCGGCGGTGAACAGCAGATGCTGGCGATTGGTCGTGCACTGATGAGCAATCCGCGTTTGCTGCTGCTTGATGAGCCATCGCTCGGACTGGCACCGATTATCATCCAACAAATCTTCGACACCATCGAGCAGTTGCGCGAGCAGGGAATGACCATCTTCCTCGTCGAACAGAACGCCAATCAGGCGCTGAAGCTGGCAGATCGCGGCTACGTGCTGGAAAACGGTCATGTGGTGCTCTCCGATACTGGCGATGCACTACTGGCGAACGAAGCGGTGAGAAGCGCGTATTTAGGCGGGTAATAACGCGTTGATTGATAAGGAGTCAAAAGACTCCTTTGAGACAGGTGACAAATGTAAAATTGCCTGATGCGCTGCACTTATCAGGCCTATTGGGTGAGTTGCAATATATTGAATTTGCACGATCTTGTAGGCCGTATAAGGCGTTCACGCCGCATCCGGCATGAAACGATAAGCACATTATCTACAATCTGTAGAGTTTGACTCAGACCTTCTATTTTCCCGCTTATCCGTGCCCCATCTCCCATTTTCCCTCACCCGTACCGTCACCGCCTTGTCATCTTTCTGACACCTTACTATCTTAAAAATGTAACAAAAGAGTTATTTTTCTGTAATTCGAGCATGTCATGTTACCCCGCGAGCATAAAACGCGTGAATTCGCGCATCCGGTACAACAAGAGAGATAATCAATGAAACCGTTACATTATACAGCTTCAGCACTGGCGCTCGGATTGGCGTTAATGGGGAATGCACAGGCCGTGACGACTATTCCGTTCTGGCATTCGATGGAAGGGGAACTGGGTAAAGAGGTGGATTCTCTGGCTCAACGTTTTAACGCCGAAAACCCGGATTACAAAATTGTACCGACCTACAAAGGCAACTACGAACAGAATTTAAGCGCGGGTATCGCAGCATTTCGTACCGGTAACGCGCCGGCTATTTTGCAGGTTTATGAAGTTGGCACCGCCACCATGATGGCGTCGAAAGCGATTAAACCGGTGTATGAAGTATTTAAAGATGCGGGGATTAACTTCGATGAGTCGCAGTTTGTGCCGACGGTTTCAGGCTACTACTCCGACAGCAAAACCGGACATTTACTCTCCCAACCGTTCAACAGCTCGACTCCCGTTCTCTATTACAACAAAGATGCTTTCAAAAAAGCAGGGTTAGACCCGGAGCAGCCGCCGAAAACCTGGCAGGATTTGGCTGACTATGCCGCAAAACTGAAAGCCTCCGGTATGAAGTGCGGCTACGCCAGCGGCTGGCAGGGCTGGATCCAACTGGAAAACTTTAGCGCCTGGAATGGCCTGCCATTTGCCAGCAAAAACAACGGGTTTGACGGCACAGATGCGGTGCTGGAGTTCAACAAGCCGGAGCAGGTGAAACATATCGCCATGCTGGAAGAGATGAACAAGAAGGGCGATTTTAGCTACGTCGGGCGTAAGGATGAATCCACCGAGAAGTTCTATAACGGTGATTGCGCGATGACGACCGCCTCTTCCGGTTCGCTTGCCAACATTCGAGAGTATGCCAAATTCAACTATGGCGTAGGCATGATGCCTTACGACGCCGATGCGAAAGATGCGCCACAAAACGCCATTATCGGCGGAGCCAGCCTGTGGGTGATGCAGGGCAAAGATAAGGATACTTACACCGGTGTGGCGAAGTTCCTCGACTTCCTCGCGAAGCCAGAAAACGCTGCTGAGTGGCATCAGAAAACCGGTTATCTGCCGATCACTAAAGCGGCTTATGACCTGACCCGTGAGCAGGGCTTTTACGAGAAAAACCCAGGAGCGGATACTGCGACGCGTCAGATGCTGAACAAGCCGCCGTTGCCGTATACCAAAGGACTGCGTCTGGGCAATATGCCGCAGATCCGCGTAATTGTGGATGAAGAGCTGGAGAGCGTGTGGACCGGTAAGAAGACGCCACAGCAGGCGCTGGATACCGCCGTTGAGCGTGGGAATCAGTTGCTGCGCCGCTTTGAGAAATCGACGAAGTCTTAATCAGTGTAATGTCGGATGCGTTTCGCTTATCTGACCTGGCATCGCGTGTAGGCCGGATAAGCGAAGCGCATCCGGCACAGTTCAGGAATTAACCGTAATGTCATCATCCCGTCCGGTGTTCCGCTCGCGCTGGCTGCCTTATTTGCTGGTCGCGCCGCAGCTCATCATCACCGTTATCTTTTTTATCTGGCCTGCGGGCGAAGCGTTGTGGTACTCGCTACAAAGCGTCGATCCGTTTGGTTTCTCCAGCCAGTTTGTCGGGCTGGATAACTTCGTCACGCTGTTCCATGACAGTTACTATCTCGACTCCTTCTGGACGACGATAAAATTTAGCACCTTTGTCACCGTCAGCGGTTTGCTGGTGTCGCTGTTCTTTGCGGCGCTGGTGGAGTACATCGTGCGCGGCAGCCGTTTCTATCAAACTTTAATGTTGTTGCCGTATGCCGTGGCTCCCGCCGTTGCCGCCGTATTGTGGATCTTCCTGTTTAACCCCGGTCGCGGGCTGATCACTCATTTTCTTGCTGAGTTCGGCTATGACTGGAACCACGCGCAAAACAGCGGCCAGGCGATGTTTCTGGTGGTGTTCGCCTCGGTGTGGAAGCAAATCAGCTACAACTTTCTGTTCTTCTATGCCGCGCTGCAATCCATTCCCCGTTCACTGATCGAAGCGGCGGCCATTGACGGCGCAGGCCCGATTCGCCGCTTCTTTAAGATCGCGTTACCGCTTATCGCTCCGGTGAGTTTCTTTCTGCTGGTGGTTAATCTGGTGTACGCCTTCTTCGACACCTTCCCGGTGATTGATGCCGCTACGTCCGGTGGGCCAGTACAGGCCACTACCACGCTGATTTATAAGATCTACCGCGAAGGCTTTACCGGACTGGATCTGGCTTCGTCTGCCGCGCAGTCGGTAGTGTTGATGTTCCTCGTCATCGTGTTGACGGTGGTGCAGTTCCGCTATGTTGAAAGCAAGGTGCGTTACCAATGATTGAGAACCGTCCGTGGCTGACGATATTCAGCCATACCATGCTGATCCTTGGGATTGCGGTGATCCTCTTCCCGCTGTACGTGGCGTTTGTCGCAGCGACGCTGGATAAACAGGAAGTCTACGCCGCGCCGATGACGCTGATCCCCGGCACGCATCTGCTGGAGAATATCCATAACATTTGGGTAAACGGAGTAGGCACGAATAGCGCGCCATTCTGGCGGATGTTGCTTAACAGTTTCGTGATGGCGTTCAGCATTACGCTGGGCAAAATTACCGTTTCGATGCTCTCGGCATTCGCCATCGTTTGGTTTCGTTTTCCGCTGCGTAACCTCTTCTTCTGGATGATTTTTATTACTCTGATGCTGCCGGTTGAAGTGCGTATTTTCCCGACGGTAGAAGTGATCGCCAATCTGAAGATGCTCGACAGCTACGCAGGTTTAACGCTGCCGCTGATGGCCTCAGCGACCGCTACGTTCCTGTTCCGGCAGTTCTTTATGACGCTGCCGGATGAGCTGGTGGAAGCGGCTCGTATCGACGGTGCGTCACCGATGCGCTTCTTTTGCGACATTGTCTTTCCGCTGTCAAAAACCAATCTGGCGGCGCTGTTTGTGATCACCTTTATCTACGGCTGGAACCAGTATCTGTGGCCGCTGCTGATTATTACCGATGTTGATCTCGGCACCACCGTGGCGGGGATTAAAGGGATGATCGCCACTGGCGAAGGCACGACAGAATGGAACTCGGTGATGGCTGCGATGTTGTTAACCCTGATCCCACCAGTATTGATTGTTTTAGTGATGCAGCGTGCCTTTGTGCGCGGCCTGGTCGATAGTGAGAAATAAGATGGCAGGACTGAAATTACAGGCAGTAACCAAAAGCTGGGATGGCAAAACCCAGGTCATTAAACCGCTGACGCTTGATGTGGCAGACGGTGAATTTATTGTGATGGTTGGGCCGTCTGGCTGCGGAAAATCCACGCTACTGCGCATGGTTGCCGGGCTGGAGCAGGTGACTGAGGGCGATATCTGGATCAACGAGCAGCGCGTAACCGAAATGGAGCCGAAAGATCGCGGGATTGCGATGGTGTTCCAGAACTACGCGCTTTATCCGCATATGAGCGTAGAGGAGAATATGGCGTGGGGGCTGAAAATTCGCGGTATGGGCAAGCAGCAAATTGCTGAACGTGTCAAAGAAGCAGCACGCATTCTCGAACTTGACGGTTTGCTTAAGCGCCGTCCACGCGAGCTTTCTGGCGGTCAGCGTCAGCGTGTGGCGATGGGGCGCGCGATTGTGCGCGATCCGGCGGTGTTCTTGTTTGATGAGCCGCTCTCTAACCTCGATGCCAAGCTGCGCGTACAGATGCGTCTTGAGTTGCAACAGTTACACCGTCGTCTGAAAACGACATCACTCTACGTCACCCACGATCAGGTTGAAGCGATGACCCTCGCCCAGCGAGTGATGGTAATGAACGGCGGCGTTGCCGAACAGATTGGCACGCCGGTTGAAGTGTACGAAAAACCCGCCAGCCTGTTTGTGGCGAGTTTTATCGGCAGTCCGGCGATGAACCTGCTGACAGGTCGCGTGAATAACGAAGGTACGCACTTCGAGCTGGACGGCGGCATCGTACTACCGTTGAACGGTTATTATCGGCAGTATGCCGGGCGTAAAATGACCCTCGGTATCCGCCCGGAACATATTGCGTTAAGCTCGCAGGCAGAAGGCGGCGTGCCGCTGGTGATGGACACGCTGGAGATCCTCGGCGCTGATAATCTGGCGCACGGACGCTGGGGCGATCAGAAGCTGGTGGTACGACTGGCGCATCAGGAACGCCCGACGGCAGGCAGCATGTTGTGGCTGCATTTGCCGGAAAATCAGCTACATCTTTTTGATGGTGAAACAGGACAACGAGTATGAGTAACTGGCCTTATCCCCGCATTGTCGCCCACCGTGGCGGCGGTAAACTTGCCCCGGAAAACACCCTGGCGGCAATCGACGTGGGGGCAAAATACGGTCATAAGATGATCGAATTTGACGCGAAGTTATCGAAAGATGGTGAGATCTTCTTGCTCCATGATGACAACCTAGAACGTACCAGCAACGGCTGGGGCGTCGCGGGCGAACTGAACTGGCAGGATTTACTGCGCGTGGATGCAGGCAGTTGGTACAGCAAAGCGTTTAAAGGTGAGCCGCTGCCGTTGCTTTCGCAGGTGGCGGAACGCTGTCGCGAACACGGGATGATGGCGAATATCGAAATCAAACCCACCACCGGCACCGGGTCGTCGACGGGCAAAATGGTGGCACTGGCGGCACGCGAACTTTGGGCGGAGATGACCCCGCCGCTGCTGTCATCGTTTGAGATTGATGCTTTAGAAGCCGCACAATTGGCAGCACCGGAACTGCCGCGCGGTTTGTTGCTTGATGAGTGGCGCGACGACTGGCGCGAACTGACTACGCGGCTGGGCTGCGTTTCTATTCATCTCAATCATAAGTTGCTCGATAAAGCGCGAGTGATGCAGTTGAAAGACGCTGGGTTGCGGATTCTGGTTTATACCGTCAACAGACCCCAGCGAGCGGCAGAGTTGCTGCGCTGGGGCGTGGATTGCATCTGTACTGATGCGATTGACGTGATCGGGCCAAATTTTACGGCCCAATAGTTTTCAACGGAAGGTCAGGCTGCGATGTGCTGGGTGGATTCAGCATGTCGCCGTTTCTCCTCTCTTGCAGCATATGCTGCTGATTCAACGAACTATCCGGATTACGGTTGCCGTTTAACATCCCGCCGTTGTTGTTGGGCAGCATTTGCTGCCGGGCGGGATTTAGCTCCCCCGGCTGCGACTGCAATACCCGCTGCGAGTTGCTGTTAATCTGATTTTCTAAATGCTGCTGTTGTAATTGCGTCTGAGTTTTCAGTTGCTGATTCAGCATCCCTTTTTGTTGGATTTGCTGAGTCTGCATCTGGGTTTGCATCCGTTGCTGGCTGGGGATTTGATATCCCGGCTGGTTAGGATTATTCAGAGTATTAATGGGCTGTGCAAAGCCGACAAACGGCAGGAGTGCCGTCAAAAGCAGAAGTCGTTTCATCGCGTATCCTCCTCTGAAGATATCCTTTAAGTTTACTCGTTTCCCGGCAAAACGATGATTATTTCAGAGTTATACACCAGGCTTAAGTGGGGAAGGCCCCTCATACAACTGGAGAATAACGATGATAAAACCGACGTTTTTACGCCGGGCGGCGATTGCTACTTTACTTTCAGGATGTTGTTTTAGTGCGGCAGCCGCGCCACCTGCGCCGCCGCCCGTCTCGTATGGCGTGGAGGAGGATGTCTTCCATCCGGTGCGCGCGAAGCAGGGAATGGTGGCTTCTGTCGATGCCACTGCCACTCAGGTGGGGGTAGATATCCTCAAGGAGGGCGGGAATGCCGTGGATGCTGCCGTGGCGGTGGGATATGCGCTGGCGGTAACGCATCCGCAGGCGGGGAATCTGGGGGGCGGCGGTTTTATGCTGATCCGCACTAAAAATGGCAACACCACCGCTATCGACTTCCGCGAAATGGCACCTGCCAAAGCGACCCGCGATATGTTCCTCGATGACCAGGGCAACCCGGACAGTAAAAAATCACTCACTTCGCATCTGGCCTCCGGCACGCCGGGCACGGTAGCAGGTTTCTCGCTGGCGCTGGATAAATACGGCACCATGCCGCTGAACAAAGTGGTTCAGCCCGCGTTTAAACTGGCGCGTGATGGTTTTATCGTTAACGATGCGTTGGCTGACGATCTCAAAACCTATGGTAGCGAAGTGCTGCCGAATCACGAAAACAGCAAGGCTATCTTCTGGAAAGAGGGGGAGCCGCTGAAAAAGGGCGACAAGTTGGTACAGGCGAACCTGGCAAAGAGCCTGGAGATGATTGCCGAAAATGGCCCGGACGCGTTTTACAAAGGCACAATAGCTGAGCAGATTGCCCAGGAGATGCAGAAAAACGGTGGTTTGATTACCAAAGAGGATTTGGCCGCGTATAAAGCGGTCGAACGCACACCGATTAGCGGCGATTATCGCGGGTATCAGGTTTACTCCATGCCACCGCCATCTTCTGGTGGGATTCATATCGTGCAGATCCTCAATATTCTGGAAAACTTCGATATGAAGAAATATGGCTTTGGTAGCGCTGATGCGATGCAAATCATGGCCGAAGCCGAGAAACATGCCTATGCCGATCGCTCGGAATACCTTGGCGATCCGGATTTTGTCAAAGTACCGTGGCAGGCGCTGACGAATAAGGCCTATGCCAAATCTATTGCCGATCAAATTGATATCAATAAAGCGAAGCCGTCCAGCGAAATTCGCCCCGGCAAGCTTGCGCCTTATGAGAGTAATCAAACCACCCATTATTCAGTGGTGGATAAAGACGGTAACGCGGTGGCGGTGACCTATACGCTGAACACCACCTTCGGTACGGGTATTGTCGCGGGCGAGAGCGGTATTTTGCTTAATAACCAAATGGATGATTTCTCGGCCAAACCGGGCGTACCGAACGTGTACGGGCTGGTAGGCGGTGATGCCAATGCTGTAGGGCCGAACAAGCGCCCGCTGTCATCGATGTCACCAACCATTGTGGTGAAAGATGGCAAAACCTGGCTGGTCACTGGCAGCCCTGGCGGTAGCCGAATTATCACCACCGTGCTGCAAATGGTAGTGAACAGTATCGATTATGGAATGAACGTCGCTGAAGCGACTAATGCGCCGCGTTTCCACCATCAGTGGTTGCCGGACGAGTTGCGAGTGGAGAAAGGATTTAGCCCGGATACGCTCAAGCTACTGGAAGCAAAAGGCCAGAAAGTGGCGCTGAAAGAAGCGATGGGCAGCACGCAAAGCATTATGGTTGCTCCGGACGGTGAGTTGTACGGCGCATCTGATCCACGTTCGGTAGATGATTTAACGGCGGGGTATTAATATGTTAAGCCCTCTCCCGGTAGGTGAGGGCTTAAATGACAAACTTAGATTGCAAATTTTCTATTTCACCCGCGCCATATAATACACATCAACATATTCACCGTTTCGCAATGCGTACTTCTTGCCAGTTCCTTCAATCTCAAAGCCGTATTTTTTATAGACTTTAATTGCCGGGGCGTTGTCGACAAACACCGTTAGCTCAATGCGATCTACCCGCAACCAGTTGTCGCACATTTCAATCATCTCTTGCATCAGGGCACTGGCGACGCCACGATTCTTCCAGCGGGAGTCGACGCAGATACCAAAATCGGCAACATGACTGCGACGCGGGCGTTGCTGTACGTCAATGGTAAGATGACCTACGACGTCTCCATCAATACAGGCGACGAGTTGCTTGATGCCGGGATGCCCGGCGAGTCGCTCCTGCCACATATGAGCGGAAGGATGAGGCACCTGTAGCGTGTTGTAATACACCTCCGGCTGGGCGTGAATCTGCCGAATAGCCTCGTAATCGCGCGTTTCAGCGTGGCGTATCACTATCTCATTCATTCCTCTGTCCTCTTTGGTGTAAATGTCCCTTTCAACATCATTGACTTTCAAAAGCGAGTCAAATGCATTTTTTTGCAAAAAGTGTTGGACAAGTGCGAATGAGAATGATTATTATTGTCTCGCGATCAGGAAGACCCTCGCGGAGAACCTGAAAGCACGACATTGCTCACATTGCTTCCAGTATTACTTAGCCAGCCGGGTGCTGGCTTTTTTTTTGCTTTCGTTTCAGCCAGGCTGACTTGCTATTTTGCCCACGGGAAGTGCTCGTGTTGAGACAAATGCAAAATTGCCTGATGCGCTACGCTTATCAGGCCTACAAACCGATGCCATTTTGTGTAGGCCGGATAAGGCGTTCACGCCGCATCCGGCATGATCAAAGTGCACTTTGCCAACAATCTGACGTACTGAAACACAGGCATAGGAACCACGTCCGCTTTGCGCTAAGGTGTCACTAACCACCTTAAAAAGGACGAAACTATGGTCATTAACTGCGCCTTCATTGGCTTCGGTAAAAGCACCACCCGTTACCATCTGCCGTATGTACTTAACCGCAAGGATAGCTGGCATGTCGCGCATATTTTTCGCCGCCATGCCAGGCCGGAAGAACAGGCTCCCATCTATTCCCATATTCATTTCACCAGCGATCTCGACGAAGTATTAAATGATCCCGACGTTAAGCTGGTTGTCGTCTGCACCCATGCTGACAGTCACTTCGAGTATGCGAAGCGCGCGCTGGAGGCCGGAAAAAATGTGCTGGTCGAAAAACCGTTCACCCCTACGCTTGCGCAAGCGAAAGAGCTGTTTGCGCTGGCAAAAAGTAAAGGGCTGACCGTCACGCCGTATCAGAATCGTCGCTTTGACTCCTGCTTCCTGACGGCGAAAAAAGCGATTGAAAGCGGCAAGCTGGGAGAGATTGTCGAAGTGGAAAGCCATTTTGACTACTACCGCCCGGTGGCAGAAACTAAACCCGGACTACCGCAAGATGGCGCGTTCTATGGTCTTGGCGTGCATACCCTCGACCAGATTATTTCACTGTTTGGTCGCCCGGATCATGTGGCTTACGATATTCGCAGCCTGCGTAATAAAGCCAATCCGGACGACACTTTCGAAGCGCAGTTGTTTTATGGTGATTTGAAAGCCATCGTCAAAACCAGCCATTTGGTGAAAATCGATTATCCGAAATTTATCGTTCACGGTAAGAAAGGTACATTTATTAAATACGGTATTGACCAGCAGGAAACCAGCCTGAAGGCTAATATTATGCCGGGCGAAGCGGGATTCGCGGCGGATGATTCGGTCGGTGTGCTGGAGTATGTCAATGACGAGGGCGTTACGGTAAGAGAGGAAATGAAGCCGGAAGTGGGAGATTACGGACGCGTCTACGATGCGCTGTATCAAACCATTACTACCGGTGCGCCAAATTACGTCAAGGAATCTGAAGTTCTTACTAATCTGGAAATCCTTGAGCGCGGTTTTGAGCAAGCTTCACCCTCCACGGTAACTCTCGCGAAGTAAGTTTTATGCCCCCTCAAATAGTTCAATTTTTTTGAACAGAGGGGTCAATTTTCACCCTCTATCATCCCGGACGGATCGGGTCCACACTAAGCCCATCAAATCATTCAGGGGGCGAATACAAATGATCTACTTACGCAAAGCAAATGAACGTGGCCATGCGAATCATGGCTGGCTGGACTCCTGGCACACTTTCTCTTTTGCCAACTATTACGATCCGAACTTTATGGGCTTCTCCGCGCTGCGTGTGATTAACGACGACGTGATTGAAGCAGGGCAGGGCTTCGGCACTCACCCACATAAAGATATGGAAATTTTGACCTATGTGCTGGAAGGTGCGGTTGAGCATCAGGACAGCATGGGGAACAAAGAACAGGTTCCGGCGGGCGAGTTTCAGATTATGAGTGCGGGTACGGGTATTCGTCACTCAGAGTACAACCCAAGTAGCACCGAGCGTCTGCATCTGTATCAGATCTGGATCATGCCGGAAGAAAACGGCATTACGCCGCGTTATGAACAGCGTCGCTTCGATGCCGTACAGGGCAAACAACTGGTGCTCTCGCCGGATGCGCGTGACGGTTCGTTGAAAGTGCATCAGGATATGGAGCTGTACCGCTGGGCGCTGGTGAAAGATGAACAGTCAATACATCAGATTGCCGCTGAACGCCGCGTCTGGATCCAGGTGGTGAAAGGCAACGTCACCATTAACGGCGTAAAAGCCTCGACCAGCGATGGCCTGGCAATTTGGGATGAGCAGGCGATATCCATCCACGCCGATAGCGACAGTGAAATTCTGCTGTTCGATTTACCGCCAGTCTAAATTTATCTCACAAACCTTCCCGAGGAATCGGGAAGGTTCTGATGCGTCCGTGGTAAACTAAAGGAATCTATCCCTTTTGTACCTTTCAGGACGATGAAAAAGAAAAGACCCGTACTTCAGGATGTGGCTGATCGTGTAGGCGTGACCAAAATGACGGTCAGTCGTTTTTTACGCAACCCGGAGCAAGTCTCCGTCGCCCTGCGCGGCAAGATCGCTGCCGCTCTTGATGAACTGGGTTATATTCCCAATCGCGCACCCGATATCCTCTCAAACGCCACCAGTCGGGCGATTGGCGTCCTGCTACCTTCTCTGACTAACCAGGTTTTTGCCGAAGTGTTACGCGGAATTGAAAGCGTTACCGACGCACACGGTTATCAAACCATGTTGGCTCACTACGGTTATAAACCGGAAATGGAGCAAGAACGCCTCGAATCGATGCTCTCGTGGAATATCGACGGGCTGATCCTCACCGAACGTACCCACACGCCGCGCACATTAAAGATGATTGAAGTGGCAGGTATTCCGGTGGTGGAACTGATGGACAGCCAGTCGCCGTGTCTCGATATCGCTGTCGGATTTAATAACTTTGAAGCGGCACGGCAGATGACCGCCGCTATCATTGCCCGTGGGCATCGTCATGTGGCTTATCTTGGTGCGCGCCTCGATGAACGTACTATCATCAAACAGAAGGGATATGAGCAGGCGATGCTGGATGCCGGCCTGGTGCCGTATAGCGTGATGGTCGAGCAATCCTCTTCTTACTCTTCTGGTATTGAACTGATTCGCCAGGCGCGGCGGGAATATCCGCAGTTAGATGGCGTGTTCTGTACCAACGATGACCTGGCCGTTGGCGCGGCATTTGAATGTCAGCGCCTGGGGCTGAAAATCCCTGATGATATGGCGATCGCCGGTTTCCACGGTCACGATATTGGTCAGGTGATGGAGCCACGGTTGGCGAGCGTGCTGACGCCGCGTGAGCGGATGGGCAGCATTGGCGCTGAGCGCCTGCTGGCGCGTATTCGTGGCGAAGCGGTGACACCGAAAATGTTAGATTTAGGTTTCACCTTGTCACCGGGCGGATCTATTTAAGCTCACAAATTTGAAGTAGCTCACACTTATACACTTAAGGCACGGATGGATATTGCTTCTGTTTTTGTCCGGCCGGACAATGTTACCGATAACAGTTACCCGTAACATTTTTAATTCTTGTACTGTGGGGGCACCACTTTGAGCACGACTAACCATGATCACCACATTTACGTTCTGATGGGCGTATCGGGCAGCGGCAAATCTGCGGTCGCCAGTGAAGTGGCGCATCAACTTCATGCCGCGTTTCTTGATGGCGATTTCCTCCATCCGCGTCGCAATATCGAAAAAATGGCGTCCGGTGAACCGTTGAATGATGATGATCGTAAACCGTGGTTACAGGCGCTGAACGACGCCGCGTTTGCCATGCAGCGTACCAATAAAGTGTCGCTGATCGTCTGTTCTGCACTGAAAAAGCACTATCGCGACCTGCTGCGTGAAGGTAATCCAAATCTCTCTTTCATCTACCTGAAAGGCGATTTTGATGTGATTGAAAGCCGCCTGAAAGCGCGCAAAGGCCATTTCTTTAAAACCCAAATGCTGGTGACGCAGTTTGAAACGCTGCAGGAACCGGGTGCGGACGAAACCGATGTACTGGTGGTAGATATCGATCAGCCGCTGGAAGGTGTTGTGGCAAGCACCATTGAGGTTATTAAAAAAGGCAAATAAGTAGTGACTACATTAACGCTTGTTTTAACAGCAGTAGGGTCTGTTTTACTGCTGCTGTTTTTAGTCATGAAGGCGCGTATGCATGCTTTCCTGGCTTTGATGGTGGTGTCTATGGGGGCAGGCCTTTTTTCCGGTATGCCGCTCGATAAAATCGCAGCGACGATGGAAAAAGGGATGGGAGGCACTCTTGGTTTCCTGGCGGTGGTTGTCGCCCTGGGAGCCATGTTTGGCAAGATCTTACATGAAACCGGCGCAGTCGATCAGATTGCCGTCAAAATGCTCAAATCCTTCGGTCACAGCCGCGCGCATTATGCCATTGGCCTTGCGGGTCTGGTCTGTGCGTTACCATTGTTCTTTGAAGTGGCGATTGTTCTGCTGATTAGCGTTGCATTCTCAATGGCGCGCCACACGGGCACAAACCTGGTAAAGCTGGTTATCCCGCTGTTTGCAGGCGTAGCAGCGGCAGCGGCGTTCTTGCTGCCGGGGCCAGCGCCAATGCTGCTGGCATCGCAGATGAATGCCGACTTTGGCTGGATGATCCTGATTGGCCTGTGTGCGGCAATTCCGGGGATGATTATTGCCGGCCCGCTGTGGGGTAATTTCATCAGCCGTTACGTTGAGCTGCATATTCCTGACGACATCAGTGAACCGCATCTTGGCGAAGGCAAAATGCCGTCCTTCGGATTCAGTTTGTCGCTGATCCTGCTGCCGTTAGTACTGGTTGGGCTGAAAACCATTGCTGCACGTTTTGTGCCAGAAGGGTCAACGGCTTATGAATGGTTTGAGTTTGTTGGCCATCCATTTACCGCGATTCTGGTTGCTTGTCTGGTGGCGATTTATGGTCTGGCGATGCGTCAGGGTATGCCGAAAGACAAAGTGATGGAGATTTGCGGTCACGCGCTGCAACCTGCGGGGATTATTCTGCTGGTGATTGGTGCGGGCGGTGTGTTCAAACAGGTGCTGGTTGACTCTGGCGTAGGTCCGGCGCTGGGCGAAGCGTTAACCGGGATGGGCCTGCCGATTGCGATCACCTGCTTCGTGCTGGCAGCGGCGGTGCGCATCATTCAGGGATCTGCAACCGTTGCCTGTTTAACGGCGGTGGGGCTGGTGATGCCGGTTATTGAACAACTGAATTACTCCGGTGCGCAAATGGCGGCGCTGTCGATTTGTATCGCTGGTGGTTCGATTGTAGTCAGCCATGTTAACGACGCCGGTTTCTGGTTGTTCGGTAAATTTACCGGCGCGACCGAAGCCGAAACGCTGAAAACCTGGACCATGATGGAAACCATTCTTGGTACTGTCGGTGCCATCGTCGGAATGATTGCGTTTCAGTTGTTGAGTTAATTACCGCGACAAATTACTGCGAGCTTGCTCGCAGTAATTCATTTCTCTTTTCCCCTCTCTTCATCTTTTTGATCTCTCTCGCAAAAACACTGGCTCATTATCCATTCTAATCACTGCGTTAACGGACGCAGGAGAAGATGATGGAGAAACACGGAGCTGAATTGCTGTTACAACGGATGTTAAGTAACGCCACCGCTACCTTCAGGGAAGGGCAATGGGAAGCTATAGATGCTGTGGTTAATCAGCGGCGAAAAATGCTGGTTGTGCGCAGCACCTGTTTGAACATTACCCCTTCATCCACATCCGAATACCGTCGAGGAACATCTGGGTTGCCATCATTACCAGAATCAACCCCATCAGGCGTTCCAGTGCGTTTACCCCTTTCTCGCCCAGCAGGCGCAAAAAGAGCGATGACTGTAGCAGAATGACAAATGTGCCGCCCCAGGCCAGCAACAGGGCAATCACCAGATGGCCCATCTGATTCGGGTACTGGTGTGACAGCAGCATCAGCGTGGCGAGGATAGTCGGCCCCGCCACCAGTGGAATTGCCAGCGGCACGATAAACGGCTCTTCACCTGCCGGAAGTCCACTACTGTTACCCGAGGCGCTGGGGAAAATCATCTTAATGGCAATCAGAAAAAGAATGATGCCGCCAGAAATAGAGACGGTTTCTGCCCGCAGGTTAAGAAATGCCAGAATTTTCTCGCCCGCAAACAGGAACACTAACATCAGCAATAGCGCGATGAGCAATTCTCGCACCATGATTGCCCGGCGTCTTTTCGGTTCAGTATGTTTTAGTACGGACATAAAAATAGGTAGGTTTCCGAGCGGATCCATAATCAGGATCAATAAAACTGCTGCAGAAATGATTTCATTCATAACTCAAGTTCCCTGATAATTGCGGTGGACTTTCTGCGTGCTGTTAAAGCAGGATAAGTCGCATTACTGATGGCTTCGCTATCATTGATTAATTTCACTTGCGACTTTGGCTGCTTTTTGTATGGTGAAAGATGTGCCATGAGGACACAGGCACATTTATACAGCACACATCTTTGCAGGAAAAAAACGCTTATGAAAAATGTTGGTTTTATCGGCTGGCGCGGTATGGTCGGCTCCGTTCTCATGCAACGCATGGTTGAAGAGCGCGATTTCGACGCCATTCGCCCTGTCTTCTTTTCGACTTCCCAGTCTGGCCAGGCTGCGCCGTCCTTTGGCGGCACCTCCGGCACACTTCAGGATGCTTTTGATCTGGAAGCGCTGAAGGCTCTCGATATCATCGTGACCTGTCAGGGCGGCGATTATACCAACGAAATCTATCCAAAGCTTCGTGAAAGCGGATGGCAAGGTTACTGGATTGACGCAGCATCGTCTCTGCGCATGAAAGATGACGCCATCATCATCCTTGACCCTGTTAATCAGGGCGTCATTACCGACGGATTAAATAAAGGCATCAGGACTTTTGTTGGCGGTAACTGTACTGTCAGCCTGATGTTGATGTCGTTGGGCGGTTTATTCGCTAATAATCTTGTTGATTGGGTTTCCGTTGCGACCTACCAGGCGGCTTCCGGCGGTGGTGCGCGACATATGCGTGAGTTATTAACCCAGATGGGTCAGTTGTATGGCCATGTGGCGGATGAACTTGCGACCCCCTCCTCTGCTATTCTCGAGATCGAACGCAAAGTTACGACGCTAACCCGCAGCGGCGAACTGCCAGTTGATAACTTTGGCGTGCCGCTGGCTGGTAGCCTGATTCCGTGGATCGACAAACAGCTCGATAATGGTCAGAGCCGCGAAGAGTGGAAAGGGCAAGCGGAAACTAACAAGATCCTCAACACATCTTCCGTGATCCCGGTAGATGGCTTATGTGTGCGTGTCGGGGCACTACGCTGCCACAGCCAGGCATTCACCATTAAATTGAAAAAGGATGTATCCATTCCGACCGTGGAAGAACTGCTGGCTGCGCACAATCCGTGGGCGAAAGTAGTACCAAACGATCGTGAAATCACGATGCGTGAGCTAACCCCAGCAGCCGTTACCGGCACGCTGACCACGCCTGTAGGGCGCCTGCGTAAACTGAATATGGGACCAGAATTCCTGTCAGCCTTTACCGTGGGTGATCAGTTGCTGTGGGGGGCCGCGGAGCCGCTGCGTCGGATGCTTCGTCAACTGGCGTAATCTTTATTCATTAAATTTGGGGCGCGATGCCGCCCCTTTTAGTGCGTAATACAGGAGTAAGCGCAGATGTTTCATGATTTACCGGGAGTTAGATAAAGCATTGGCTATTCTTTAAGGGTGGCAGAATACCTGGGTATTCACTGCCTTACCTGAAGGGAGGACGACGCAGAGAGGATGCACAGAGTGCTGCGTCGTTCAGGTCAAAAAAATGTCACAACCAGATGTCAAAAATCAGTTGGATGGGGTGACACAATAAAACAGGAAGACAAGCATGTCCGTTCGTATCGATAGAGACGTGATAAACGCGCTAATTGCAGGCCATTTTGCAGACCCATTTTCCGTACTGGGAATGCATAAAACTACAGCGGGACTGGAAGTCCGTGCCCTTTTACCTGATGCCACCGATGTGTGGGTGATTGAACCAAAAACCGGACGCAAAGTCGCTAAACTGGAGTGTCTCGACTCTCGTGGATTCTTTAGCGGCGTCATACCGCGGCGTAAGAATTTTTTCCGTTATCAGTTGGCTGTTGTCTGGCATGGTCAGCAGAACCTGATTGATGATCCTTACCGTTTTGGTCCTTTAATCCAGGAAATGGATGCCTGGCTGTTATCTGAAGGTACTCACCTGCGCCCATATGAAACCTTAGGCGCGCACGCTGATACTATGGATGGCGTTACCGGCACGCGTTTTTCTGTCTGGGCACCAAATGCCCGACGAGTCTCGGTCGTTGGGCAATTCAACTACTGGGATGGCCGCCGTCACCCAATGCGTCTGCGTAAAGAAAGCGGTATCTGGGAACTGTTTATCCCTGGCGCGCATAACGGTCAGCTCTATAAATACGAGATGATTGATGCTAACGGTAATCTCCGTCTGAAGTCTGATCCCTATGCTTTCGAAGCGCAGATGCGCCCGGAAACCGCTTCCCTTATTTGCGGACTGCCTGAAAAAGTCGTACAGACTGAAGAGCGCAAAAAAGCGAATCAGTTTGATGCGCCAATCTCTATCTATGAAGTTCACCTGGGCTCCTGGCGTCGTCACGCCGACAACAACTTCTGGCTAAGCTATCGCGAACTGGCTGATCAACTGGTGCCTTACGCCAAGTGGATGGGCTTTACCCACCTCGAACTGTTGCCGATTAATGAACATCCGTTCGATGGCAGTTGGGGCTATCAGCCGACGGGTCTGTATGCGCCAACTCGTCGTTTTGGTACTCGTGATGACTTCCGTTATTTCATTGATGCCGCACACGCAGCCGGTTTGAACGTTATTCTCGACTGGGTGCCGGGGCACTTCCCGACTGATGACTTTGCGCTTGCCGAATTTGACGGTACGAACCTGTATGAGCACAGCGATCCGCGTGAAGGCTACCACCAGGACTGGAATACCCTGATCTACAACTATGGACGTCGTGAAGTCAGCAATTTCCTCGTCGGTAACGCGCTGTACTGGGTTGAACGTTTTGGTATTGATGCGCTGCGTGTCGATGCAGTAGCGTCGATGATTTATCGTGATTACAGCCGTAAAGAGGGTGAGTGGATCCCCAACGAGTTTGGTGGACGCGAGAATCTGGAAGCGATTGAGTTCCTGCGCAATACCAACCGTATTATCGGTGAGCAAGTTCCTGGCGCGGTAACGATGGCGGAGGAGTCTACCGACTTCCCGAACGTTTCTCGTCCTCAGGATATTGGCGGCCTGGGCTTCTGGTACAAATGGAACCTGGGCTGGATGCACGACACCCTGGATTACATGAAGCTCGACCCGATTTATCGTCAATACCATCACGATAAACTCACCTTCGGGATGCTCTACAACTACACTGAAAACTTCGTCCTGCCGTTGTCGCACGACGAAGTGGTGCACGGCAAAAAATCGATTCTCGACAGAATGCCGGGTGATGCATGGCAGAAGTTTGCCAATTTGCGCGCCTACTATGCCTGGATGTGGGCGTTTCCGGGCAAAAAACTGCTGTTCATGGGTAATGAATTTGCCCAAGGGCGAGAGTGGAACCACGATGCCAGCCTCGACTGGCATCTGCTGGAAGGCGGTGACAACTGGCATCACGGTGTCCAGCGTCTGGTACGCGATCTGAACCACACTTATCGTCATCATAAAGCACTGCATGAGCTGGATTTCGACGCGTATGGCTTTGAATGGCTGGTGGTGGATGACCATGAACGCTCGGTGCTGATTTTTGTTCGCCGCGATAAAGAGGGGAATGAAATTATCGTTGCCAGTAACTTTACGCCGGTGCCGCGCTATGACTATCGCTTTGGCATTAATCAGCCGGGTAAATGGCGTGAAATCCTCAACACTGATTCTATGCACTACCACGGTAGTAATGCCGGCAATGGCGGCGCGGTACACAGCGATGAGATTGCCAGCCACGGTCGTCAGCATTCATTAAGCCTTACACTACCGCCGCTGGCCACTATCTGGCTGGTTCGGGAGGGAGAATGACACAACTTGCCATTGGCAAACCCGCTCCCCTTGGCGCGCATTACGACGGCCAGGGCGTCAACTTTACGCTCTTCTCCGCTCATGCCGAGCGGGTAGAGCTGTGTGTGTTTGACGCCCAGGACGTAGAACATCGGTATGACTTGCCAGGACGAAGTGGCGATATCTGGCACGGTTATCTGCCGGATGCGCGCCCGGGTTTGCGTTATGGTTATCGCGTTCATGGCCCATGGCAACCCGCCATGGGGCATCGCTTTAACCCGGCGAAGTTGTTGATTGATCCTTGCGCGCGGCAGATTGTCGGGGAATTTAAAGATAACCCGCTGCTGCACGCTGGCCATAGTGAACCTGACTATCGCGACAATGCTGCCATTGCGCCGAAATGTGTCGTGGTAGTGGACCACTATGATTGGGAAGATGATGCCCCGCCGTGCACGTCGTGGGGCAGCACTATCATTTATGAAGCCCATGTCAAAGGATTAACCTACTTGCACCCGGAGATCCCGGTAGAGATCCGCGGCACTTATAAAGCCCTGGGGCATCCGGTGATGATCAACTATTTAAAACAGTTGGGCATTACCGCACTGGAGCTGCTGCCGGTGGCGCAATTTGCCAGTGAGCCGCGTTTGCAACGCATGGGGCTAAGCAACTACTGGGGTTACAACCCGGTGGCGCTGTTTGCGCTGCATCCGGCGTATGCCTGCTCGCCAGAAACGGCGCTGGATGAGTTTCGTGATGCAGTCAAAGCCCTGCATAAAGCGGGCATTGAGGTCATTCTCGACATCGTGCTCAACCACAGTGCGGAACTGGATCTCGACGGTCCGGTATTCTCACTGCGCGGGATCGATAACCGTAGCTATTATTGGATAAGAGAAGACGGCGATTATCACAACTGGACCGGCTGTGGCAACACACTCAACTTGAGCCATCCGGCAGTGGTGGAATACGCCAGCGCCTGTCTACGCTATTGGGTGGAAACCTGTCACGTTGATGGCTTCCGTTTCGATCTCGCAACAGTCATGGGGAGAACGCCGGAGTTTCGTCAGGATGCGCCGCTGTTTATCGCTATCCAGAATTGCCCGGTGCTTTCGCAAGTGAAGCTGATTGCTGAACCGTGGGATATCGCACCCGGCGGCTATCAGGTGGGGAATTTCCCTCCGCTGTTTGCCGAGTGGAACGATCATTTCCGCGATGCCGCCCGCCGTTTCTGGCTGCATTATGATTTACCTCTGGGAGAGTTTGCCGGACGCTTTGCCGCATCCAGTGATGTTTTTAAACGTAATGGCCGTCTGCCGAGTGCTGCGATTAATCTGGTCACAGCACATGACGGTTTTACGCTTCGCGACTGCGTTTGTTTCAACCATAAGCACAATGAAGCAAATGGAGAAGAAAATCGCGACGGAACCAACAACAATTACAGTAACAATCATGGTAAAGAAGGATTAGGCGGTACTCTTGATCTGGTTGAACGGCGGCGCGACAGCATTCACGCCCTGTTAACAACGTTGTTGCTCTCCCAGGGTACGCCGATGTTACTGGCCGGTGACGAACATGGTCACAGCCAGCATGGCAATAACAATGCTTACTGTCAGGATAACCAACTAACGTGGTTGGACTGGTCGCAAGCAAGCAGTGGTTTAATCGCGTTTACCGCCGCGTTAATCCATCTGCGCAAGCGCATTCCTGCTTTGGTAGAGGATCGCTGGTGGGAAGAAGGCGACGGCAATGTCCGTTGGCTAAATCGATATGCTCAATCTTTAAGCTCGGATGAGTGGCAGAACGGGCCGAAGCAACTGCAAATTTTGCTTTCGGATCGTTTCTTGATCGCAATAAACGCCACGCTTGAGGTAACAGAGATTGTTTTACCTGCAGGGGAGTGGCATGCCATTCCCCCATTCGCTGGAGAGGATAACCCAGTGATTACGGCTGTCTGGCCGGGACCTGCACACGGATTGTGTGTGTTCCAGAGATGATAAAAAAGGAGTTAGTCATGATTAGTTTAGAGAAGAACGATCACTTAATGTTGGCACGCCAGCTGCCATTGAAGTCTGTTGCCTTGATTCTGGCGGGGGGACGCGGTACTCGCCTGAAGGATTTAACCAATAAGAGAGCAAAGCCTGCCGTACACTTCGGCGGCAAGTTCCGCATTATCGACTTTGCTCTGTCCAACTGCATCAACTCCGGTATCCGCCGTATGGGCGTGATCACCCAGTACCAGTCTCACACCCTGGTGCAGCACATTCAGCGCGGCTGGTCGTTCTTCAATGAAGAAATGAACGAGTTTGTCGATCTGCTGCCAGCGCAGCAGAGAATGAAAGGGGAAAACTGGTATCGCGGTACGGCAGATGCAGTTACCCAAAACCTCGACATTATTCGCCGTTATAAAGCGGAGTATGTAGTAATCCTGGCGGGTGACCATATCTACAAGCAGGACTATTCGCGAATGCTTATCGACCACGTCGAAAAAGGTGCGCGTTGTACCGTTGCTTGTATGCCAGTCCCAATTGAAGAAGCCTCTGCATTTGGTGTTATGGCTGTCGATGAAAACGATAAAATTATCGAATTTGTTGAGAAACCGGCTAACCCGCCGTCAATGCCAAACGATCCGAGCAAATCTTTGGCGAGTATGGGGATCTACGTCTTTGACGCAGACTACCTGTATGAACTGCTGGAAGAAGACGATCGCGATGAAAACTCCAGCCACGACTTTGGTAAAGATTTGATTCCAAAAATTACCGAAGAAGGCCTCGCCTATGCGCATCCATTCCCGCTCTCTTGTGTACAGTCCGACCCGGACGCCGAGCCGTACTGGCGCGATGTGGGGACGTTGGAAGCTTATTGGAAAGCGAACCTCGATCTGGCCTCTGTCGTGCCGGAACTGGATATGTACGATCGCAACTGGCCGATTCGTACCTACAATGAATCATTGCCGCCAGCGAAATTCGTTCAGGATCGCTCCGGTAGCCACGGGATGACCCTTAACTCCCTGGTTTCTGGCGGTTGTGTGATCTCTGGTTCGGTGGTGGTGCAGTCCGTTCTGTTCTCACGCGTTCGCGTGAATTCATTCTGCAACATTGATTCCGCCGTATTGCTACCAGAAGTATGGGTAGGTCGCTCGTGCCGTCTGCGTCGCTGTGTCATTGACCGCGCTTGTGTTATTCCGGAAGGCATGGTGATTGGTGAGGATGCAGAAGAGGATGCACGTCGTTTCTATCGTTCAGAAGAAGGCATCGTGCTGGTTACGCGCGAAATGCTACGGAAGTTAGGGTATAAACAGGAGCGATAATGCAGGTTTTACATGTATGTTCAGAGATGTTCCCGCTGCTTAAAACCGGCGGTCTGGCTGATGTTATTGGGGCATTACCCGCAGCACAAATCGCAGACGGCGTTGACGCTCGCGTACTGTTGCCTGCATTTCCCGATATTCGCCGCGGCGTGACCGATGCAAAGGTGGTATCTCGTCGTGATACCTTTGCTGGGCATTTCACGCTGCTGTTCGGGCATTACAACGGGGTTGGCATTTACCTGATTGATGCGCCACATCTCTACGATCGTCCCGGAAGCCCGTATCACGATACCAACTTATTTGCCTACACCGACAACGTATTGCGTTTTGCACTGCTGGGGTGGGTTGGGGCAGAGATGGCAAGCGGGCTTGACCCATTCTGGCGTCCTGATGTGGTGCATGCGCACGACTGGCATGCAGGCCTTGCGCCTGCGTATCTGGCGGCAAGTGGGCGTCCGGCGAAGTCGGTGTTTACTGTGCACAATCTGGCCTATCAAGGCATGTTTTATGCACATCACATGAATGACATCCAATTGCCATGGTCATTCTTTAATGTTCACGGACTGGAGTTCAACGGGCAAATCTCTTTCCTGAAAGCCGGATTGTATTACGCTGACCACATTACCGCGGTTAGTCCGACCTACGCTCGTGAGATTACTGAACCTCAGTTTGCCTACGGTATGGAAGGTCTGCTCCAGCAACGTCATCGTGAAGGGCGGCTTTCCGGCATACTGAACGGCGTGGACGAGAAAATATGGAGTCCAGAGACGGACTTACTTTTAGCCTCGCGTTACACCCGCGATTCATTGGAGGATAAAGCGGAGAATAAGCGCCAGTTGCAAATCGCAATGGGGCTTAAGGTTGACGATAAGGTGCCGCTTTTTGCAGTGGTGAGCCGTCTGACCAGCCAGAAAGGTCTTGACCTGGTGCTGGAGGCCTTACCGGGCCTTCTGGAACAGGGTGGACAACTGGCGTTACTCGGCGCGGGCGATCCGGTGTTGCAGGAAGGTTTTCTTGCCGCAGCGGCGGAACATCCTGGGCAGGTTGGTGTACAGATTGGTTATCACGAAGCATTTTCGCATCGCATTATGGGCGGCGCGGACGTCATTCTGGTGCCCAGTCGTTTTGAACCGTGCGGCTTAACGCAACTTTATGGATTGAAGTACGGCACGCTGCCGTTAGTGCGGCGTACCGGTGGGCTTGCTGATACGGTTTCTGACTGTTCTCTTGAGAACCTTGCAGATGGCGTCGCCAGTGGGTTTGTCTTTGAAGATAGTAATGCCTGGTCGTTGTTACGGGCTATTCGGCGCGCTTTTGTTCTGTGGTCCCGCCCTTCGCTGTGGCGGTTTGTGCAACGTCAGGCTATGGCAATGGATTTTAGCTGGCAGGTCGCGGCGAAGTCGTACCGTGAGCTTTACTATCGCTTGAAATAGTTTTCAGGAAACGCCTATATGAATGCTCCGTTTACATATTCATCGCCCACGCTTAGCGTAGAAGCTCTTAAGCACTCTATCGCTTATAAGCTGATGTTTACGATTGGAAAGGATCCGGTCGTAGCCAATAAACATGAATGGCTGAACGCAACGTTATTTGCTGTGCGCGATCGTCTCGTGGAGCGCTGGTTACGCTCGAACCGTGCCCAGCTATCGCAAGAAACTCGTCAGGTTTACTACCTGTCGATGGAGTTTTTGATTGGCCGAACTCTCTCCAATGCCATGCTGTCGTTAGGTATTTATGACGATGTCCAGGGTGCGCTGGAGTCGATGGGATTAAATCTCGAAGAGTTGATTGATGAGGAAAATGACCCGGGCCTCGGTAACGGCGGCCTGGGGCGTCTGGCGGCCTGCTTCCTGGATTCACTGGCGACTTTAGGGTTGCCGGGACGCGGTTACGGAATCCGTTATGACTACGGTATGTTCAAACAGAACATCGTTAACGGCAGTCAGAAAGAGTCTCCGGACTACTGGCTGGAGTACGGCAATCCGTGGGAATTTAAACGCCACAATACGCGCTACAAAGTGCGTTTTGGCGGTCGTATTCAGCAAGAAGGCAAGAAAACGCGCTGGATTGAAACCGAAGAAATTTTGGCCGTGGCTTACGACCAAATCATCCCAGGTTATGATACTGACGCGACAAACACCTTGCGTCTGTGGAGCGCACAAGCCAGTAGCGAAATTAATCTCGGTAAATTTAACCAGGGAGATTACTTCGCGGCGGTGGAGGACAAAAACCACTCCGAGAACGTTTCCCGCGTGCTTTACCCGGATGATTCCACCTATTCCGGGCGTGAACTGCGTTTGCGTCAGGAGTATTTCCTGGTCTCCTCAACCATTCAGGACATTTTAAGTCGCCATTATCAGTTGCATAAAACCTACGATAATCTGGCGGATAAAATCGCGATTCATCTCAACGACACCCATCCGGTGCTGTCGATTCCTGAGCTGATGCGCCTGCTGATTGATGAGCACAAATTTAGCTGGGACGACGCTTTTGAAGTGTGCTGTGAGGTCTTCTCATACACCAACCACACGCTGATGAGCGAGGCGCTGGAAACCTGGCCGGTCGATATGCTGGGTAAAATTCTGCCGCGTCATTTGCAGATTATCTTTGAGATCAACGACTATTTCCTGAAAACCTTGCAGGAGCAGTATCCGAACGATACCGACTTGTTGGGACGGGCGTCGATCATTGATGAATCTAATGGGCGTCGTGTGCGGATGGCCTGGCTGGCTGTTGTGGTCAGTCACAAAGTTAACGGTGTGTCGGAGTTGCACTCTAATCTGATGGTGCAATCGCTGTTTGCCGACTTTGCGAAAATCTTCCCAGGACGTTTCACCAACGTCACCAACGGTGTGACGCCGCGTCGCTGGCTGGCGGTGGCGAACCCGTCGCTTTCAGCCGTACTGGACGAACACCTGGGGCGTAACTGGCGTACCGACCTGAGCCAATTAAACGAGCTACAACAGCACTGTGATTTCCCGATGGTCAATCATGCTGTTCATCAGGCGAAGCTGGATAACAAAAAGCGTCTGGCGGAGTACATCGCACAACAACTGAATGTGGTGGTGAATCCGAAAGCGCTGTTTGATGTGCAAATCAAACGTATTCACGAATACAAACGTCAATTGATGAATGTGTTACACGTTATCACCCGCTATAACCGTATCAAGGCCGATCCTGATGCGAAATGGGTTCCGCGTGTGAATATTTTTGCCGGTAAGGCAGCATCGGCCTATTACATGGCGAAGCACATTATCCATTTGATCAACGATGTAGCGACGGTGATCAACAACGATCCGCAGATTGGCGACAAGTTGAAAGTGGTGTTTATCCCGAACTACAGCGTCAGCCTGGCGCAGTTGATCATCCCGGCGGCCGATCTTTCCGAACAGATCTCACTGGCAGGGACAGAAGCTTCTGGCACCAGCAACATGAAGTTTGCACTTAACGGTGCGCTGACTATCGGTACGCTGGACGGCGCGAATGTTGAGATGCTGGATCATGTCGGTGCGGACAATATCTTTATCTTTGGTAACACAGCGGAAGAAGTGGAAGAACTGCGTCGTCAGGGCTACAAACCGCGTGAATACTACGAGAAAGATGAAGAACTGCATCAGGTGCTGACGCAAATCGGCAGCGGCGTGTTCAGTCCGGAAGATCCGGGCCGCTACCGCGATCTGGTTGATTCGCTGATCAACTTTGGCGATCACTACCAGGTACTGGCGGATTATCGCAGCTATGTCGATTGCCAGGATAAGGTTGACGAACTTTACGAGCGTCCGGAAGAGTGGACAGCCAAAGCGATGCTGAACATCGCCAATATGGGCTACTTCTCTTCTGATCGGACCATCAAAGAGTACGCCGATCTTATCTGGCATATTGATCCAGTGAGATTGTAATTTCGCAAAGTGATAACTGCCGTGTGTTCCATTTAAAACTATCGTTAATGGGCATACGGCATTTTTATATCAGATAAATAATATGTCATGACGATTTACACACAGCATCTATTAATAATAAATTATTAATAAAAAATTTCATCTGAGTACGCATCATATAATAAACACCATAAATAAATAACCAATAAATCATTCGTTATATTTATATATTTCACCACTCCTCAGCTATTCTGTTTAAAATAAAACCCTTTATTTTCAATCTACTGTATGTTTATATAAAGTCACTCATTGCGAGTATGGGATTTTTTAGTTACATTGCTAAACAGCACATATAATATTTTTAAGTCAATCTATCCCTTAATAAAATCCCCCTGGGATTCACCAACGCCAGCTTTGCTCATCTTAATAATGTGACTTGTTAAAGCTGAATGTAATAATAATCGCCAATATTGCTTGGATTTTTTAACAAAAGGAAAGGTATAAATGAAATTCAATCTATCTAATTTATCCGTAGTTTTACTCGCATCAGGTATGCTGATGTCAACTGCGGTAACCGCTGCGCCAGGCGATGCATCACAATTTGGTGGTGCCGATACAGACTGGAGCACCGTTGATTATCCGAAACTTACCGATATGGATGACAACACCGATGCGATGGGCGGAAACATTCGTTTTACTGGTCGCGTGGTTAAAGCAACGTGTAAGATTGCAACAGAATCGAAACAGATTGAAGTGGTACTGCCAGTCGTACCTTCTAACGCTTTCACGGGCATCGATACTGAAGCAACGGGTGCCAGTAACCAGACTAACTTCAACATTAAACTAACCGATTGTAGCAATACGACCAGTCAAAATATTGAATTCCGTTTTACTGGTGCAGCGGACGGTGCCAACCAGACGCTTGCCAATGAAGTGGAAGGGGCTGCTGATGCTGATGGTACTGGCGAAGCGGGAGCAACTGGAGTAGGGATTCGTATTTATTCTAAAAACACGACAACTGATGGCCTGGTTAAACTGAATACACAATCTCCTCAGGGGAGTAGTTCTTCGGCGGCTTACGTGATTCCTGGCGATGCAACCGCCCATGATTTTATCGCTGCATTTACCGCGGGATATGCTCAGAACGGTAGTACCGTTGCACCAGGTCTGGTGAAATCTACGGCCAGTTTCGTCGTGCTGTACGAATAATTACAGCAATATAATTTCAGGTTACAGTTATTTGTAGCCTGAAATTAATACTACGTGTTTATTTATAATAAATATACACGAGTTAATAATTGCAGTTAATTTTCATCTACAAGGATGCAGTATGAGATGGATTTCAAAAAATAAATGTTTTGCAAATAGAAACATTAAACCTTCGCTGAAGACTCAATATGCCATAAGGGTCGGTGCTCTATTTTTACTGTCCGCCATATCTATCAACGCTATTGCAGCGGGTGGTTTCGGTCTTGGTTCTACGCGTCTGGTTTATCCATCTGACAGTCAGCAAATTACGTTAAGTGTGCAGAATGGTGGGTCCAATACCAGCTATTTAATTCAGTCATGGGTGGATGACAATCAAAGTGGTAAGAAAAGTCCAAACTTTGTGGTTACGCCTCCATTATTTATGTTGCCAACCCGAAAAGAAGCATCACTGCGGATAATGTTTATTGGTAAAACACAGTTACCGACTGACCGTGAAACACTATTCTGGATGAACGTGAAAGCGATTCCTCCGACGGATGAGAAGAATACCCAGAAAAACACATTACAACTGGCGTTACAAAACAGGATTAAATTATTTTACCGTCCGACTAACTTACCCGTTCAGGCTGGTAAAGCACGGGATATGTTGCGATTTAAATACGAAGGTAAACAACTGAAAATCATTAATCTTTCTCCCTATTATCTGACGGTGACAGGAATCAGGGTGCAAGGGGTAAAATTACCCAATACGTTTGTTCCCCCAAAAAGCGACATCACAGTATCTTCTCCGGTGACGTTAGCGGGCGAAATTACTTATCAAACTATCAATGATTACGGTGCCACAACGGCCAGGCAAAAGGGAACGATGCAATAAACCTGGAAGATTAAAACGTTAAAGCAACTCAGGTCAGGGACATGAACCTAAAGCTCAAAAAACTCGAACACTGGATGGCAAGGAACAAGCAGATGGGGCAGTGTATACCGCTTCTACTGACACTTTTGCCTGCGTATTCAGTGGCGGGTATGCGCTTTAACCCTGCCTTTCTGTCAGGTGATACTGAAGCTGTTGCTGATTTATCTCGTTTTGAGAAAGGGATGACTTATCTACCTGGTAGTTATGAGGTTGAAATATGGGTCAATGATTCGCCTTTGACATCACGTAAGGTCACTTTCAAAGCTGATGAGCAGAATCAGTTGATTCCCTGTTTTTCGCTCGATGAATTAGTCATTTTAGGAATCAACAAAAGTGCATTGCCGGAGCAGGCGCAAGATGAGGGGAATCATTGTCTCGATTTGCGTATATGGTTTGCAGAAGTTCAATATACACCTGAACTTGATGCGCAACGACTCAAACTGACTTTCCCGCAGGCAATATTAAAGCATGAGGCACGTGGCTATATTCCACCTGAAGAATGGGATAATGGTATCCCGGCAGTTCTTATTAATTATGATTTTTCTGGCAATAGTGATCGTGGCGACTACGTGTCTGATAGCTATTATTTAAATCTGCGTTCAGGTTTAAATTTAGGGGCGTGGCGTTTTCGTGATTACTCTACATGGAGTCGTTCAGGTAATTCACCGGGGAAAATTGCACATGTGAGTAGTACATTACAACGGGTAATTATTCCTTTCAAAAGTGAATTAACACTGGGTGATACCTGGTCTTCATCAGATGTTTTCGACAGCGTGAGTATTCGTGGTGCTAAACTTGAGTCCGACGAAAACATGCTGCCCGATAGCCAAAGTGGTTTTGCCCCTACTGTGCGCGGCATTGCTAAAAGCAATGCTCA
Source organism: Escherichia sp. MOD1-EC5950 (assembly GCF_002965345.1). Taxonomy (NCBI): domain Bacteria; kingdom Pseudomonadati; phylum Pseudomonadota; class Gammaproteobacteria; order Enterobacterales; family Enterobacteriaceae; genus Escherichia; species Escherichia sp. MOD1-EC5950. The sequence goes on along the minus strand of NZ_PTSR01000006.1, from coordinate 96,310 downwards.
GGTAACGATTAAACAAAATGGCTATGTTATTTATCAGACTTATATTCCTCCCGGACCTTTTGAAATCAACGATCTGAACCCTACGTCTTCCGCAGGGGATTTGGAAGTTACGATCAAAGAGTCTGATAATTCCGAAACTATCTATACCATTCCTTACGCCGCTGTTCCCATCCTTCAACGCGAAGGCCATATAAAATATTCCGCGACGGCCGGTAAATATCGTACTAATAGTTACAATCAAAATAATCCATATATCTTTCAGGGCGATTTGATTTGGGGATTACCCTGGGATATTACTGCATATGGAGGAATACAATATTCTGATAATTATCGGGCAATAGCTCTCGGGCTGGGGTTCAATCTTGGTATGTTTGGAGCGACGTCATTCGATTTGACGCAAGCCAATAGCACGCTTGCCGATGGCAGTAAACATCAAGGGAAATCGTACCGTTTTCTATACTCAAAATCATTAGTGCAAACAGGTACGGCTTTTCAGATTATTGGTTATCGTTACTCGACGGAAGGATTTTATTCGTTGAGTGATACCACATATAAACAAATGTCGGGGACAGTTATCGATCCAGATACTCTTAATGAAAAAGACTATGTTTATAACTGGAATGATTTTTACAATTTGCGTTATAACAAAAGAGGAAAGTTTCAGGCAAATATATCGCAACCATTAGGTAAATATGGTTCTATGTATTTGGCGGCAAGTCAGCAAAGTTACTGGAATACGAATAATAAAGATACCTTATATCAGGTCGGCTATAATACGAGCGTGCATGGGGTTTATTTAAATGTTGCTTATAATTATAGCAAATCACCGGGTTCTGATGCTGACAGAATCTTATCCGTCAATGTCTCATTGCCGATCAGCAATTGGCTATCACCAGCCGTTGATGGGCGTAATGCATCAAATTCTATGACTGCGACTTATGGTTACAGTCAGGATAATAGCGGCCATGTGAATCAGTATGCTGGAGTATCAGGCTCACTGCTGGAGCAACATAATCTTAACTATAACATTCAACAAAATTTCGCCAATCAGAATAATGGTGGGAATGGATCGGTAGGTTTAAACTACCGTGGTGCTTATGGTTCACTAAATTCAGGATACAGCTACGATAATAATGGTAACCAGCAATTTAACTATGGTTTAAGTGGTGCCCTGGTTGTTCATGAAAATGGTCTCACGCTAAGCCAGCCGTTAGGTGAAACAAATATACTGATAAAAGCACCTGGGGCAAACAATGTAAATGTGGAACGTGGAACGGGAGTGAAGACAGACTGGCGTGGCTATGCTGTCGTACCTTATGCCACGGAATACCGGCGTAATAATATCTCTTTAGACCCTATGTCTATGAGTATGCATACAGAATTAGATGCTACCAGCATGGAAGTGATACCCAGTAAAGGCGCTTTAGTTCGCGCTGAGTTTAATGCCCATGTCGGTATTCGTGGTTTATTTAATGTTCGCTATCGTAATAAACCTGTTCCATTTGGTGCGACAGCCAGTGTCCCCACGGAGGGGACGACTCAGATTACAGGAATTGTTGGCGACAGTGGTCAGGTTTATCTCTCCGGTTTGCCTTTACAAGGCATAATAAATATACAGTGGGGCGACGGTTCTTATCAGCAATGTCAGGCAAGCTATCAATTACCGAAAAGCGAGATAGATAATGCTATTAGCTATGCAAATCTGGAGTGCCGCTAATGAATATATTACAGAAATTTATTTTATTAATTTTTACTTCATTATTCATGGTGGTGGTTTCATGTAATGCACTTGCTAACGATACCGTCGTGGTCACATTTACAGGTCAGTTATTAGCAAAAACATGTGATATTACAACTGGAAGTAAAGACCAGCCAGTAAGCATGGGAACTTATGACGCCAATGATTTTTTAAATGTGGGAGATGTTTCTGGCAGTCATACATTTACGATAAATCTGGAAGGATGTCCAACGGCAACCAGTACTATTTATAGTTCAGGAGTCAGTGCTAATGTGCGGTTTAGCGGGGATACAGACACCATCAATACCACCTTATTACGCCTTACTTCCAGTGCAGATAGTGCAACTGGAGTGGGCGTCGAAATTTTAGATAACGATGATAAAGTTATTGCAATTAATGATGAGTCAGGTTTCAAAGAATTAGTTTTAGATAATAATGGCGATGCCAGTTTAGACTTTAAACTCCGCTATAAGTCAACTCAGCAAAACGTACATGCGGGGCAGGCAAATGCACTGTTGTACTTTGATATAGACTATCAGTGAGGATAATATGACGCGCTATTGTAATTTAATTGCTTTGTTATTCTCTGTGATATCAATATCATCCATTGCTGATGATACAACGCATACAGGTGTTGTACGTATAGAAGGAATAATAACGGCAAAGACTTGCATTGTTGCCGATGAGTCTAAAAATTTTACGGTCAACATGCCAGATGTGCCCAGTTATAGGGTTAGAAATTCAGGAGATGTCACTGAAAAAATTGACTTCTCTATAAAATTAACCCGCTGTGGCAGTGATGTCAGTAATGCCAATATCAAATTTGATGGAACATCAGTAAGTGAAGATACCACCCTGTATAAACTGGATGAGGGATCTGTTGAGGGGTTAGCGCTGGCTATTTTTGATAACAACAGACAAAGTATTAGTAATGGTATAATAAGCACCAGTTATGCTCTTACGCCATTGGTAGATAACACATTGCATTTCTTTGCGGCTTATAAAGCCATAAAAAATGATGTACAACCAGGAGATGCGAATGCATCAGTTTCCTTTATCGTCACTTATGATTAATGTGCTGATATTCTTTTTAATATGTTGCACAAATGCGCAAGCAGGGGTTGTCGTTGGCAGTACCCGTTTTGTTTACCCAGAAAAGCAGTCATCAATATCGGTCGAGCTTAAAAATACTGCCAGTAAAGATATGTTGGTTAAAATTTCCGTGACACCTGATGATGGACGTCAGTTAAAAGGGACAGTGGAATCCCAGCCTTTACTTCCAGATAAGATATTTATTGCGACGCCACCATTATTAGTACTTAAACAAGATAAACATACCAAAATAAGAATTAATCACGTGGGTGGCCAGTTACCTGCAGATCGTGAGAGTTTATTTATACTGAATATTGCAGCGTTACCTGCTCAGGAACCAAACTCACAGCTTAAGAACGAAAATCAACTCCAGGTAGCCGTACGCAATAGGATGAAAATATTTTATCGCCCGGAGACATTATCAGGTAATCCACTTGACGCTTATAAACAGTTACGTTGGTCGCGAAACAATGAAACTGTCACCATTTTTAACCCTACCCCCTGGTATGTGACACTCTATAATTTATCTATTGATGGTAAAAGCATAAATGGTGGCATGGTCGCACCATTTAGCCATCGTCAACAGAATTGGTGTTTGCGGCAAGGATATTGTGAGGTTAACTGGCAAACGTTGGATCTTTATAATAATGCCTTACCTGTATGTAACGTGAAATTAAATGTTTTGCAAAATAATGTTATGGGTGCAGTAGCGATACATGGATAACTGGAGAAGCAGAATGTTAACTTATTTCTGGGGAAATATAAAAGTAATTTGTATATTGTTTTTTCTTTTAATCAGTAGTTGCTATAACATCGTGTATGCAGAAGATATGGGACGGGATCGCGCTTTTTGTTATCCTGGAAAGCCAGGGAATAATACTACTCCTGCGACATTTTCTTATAATTTTGGTACTGTTACTGTCTCAGATGTTAATAATAATTCTCCCGGAAAAATATTACCAGTGCAGAACTGGAAAATAGGGACTTATAAAGCGTATTGCAATTCCCTGGATGATTACGAGGTTTATTTTACAGCCACATCTGGCATAGACCCATCAGGTGCGTCTGGTGATCATCAGGGAAGCGATATATTTATCCCCTTGACTCATGAGATATCGGTTTCAACACATATAAAACTCTATAAGAGAAATGAAACAATGACAGATAAGACAGTTCCTTTTGAAAACTATAGCACCAATTATCCAGCAGACAGAAGTAAACCATCGAGTTGGTCATCCGGAACAGAAGGCTATATAAAAATCAGACTTGATAAAAAAATAATATCCGACATCTCAATAAATAACGTGCTGCTGGTTTCTTTGTATGTCAGCCAGTTCCCAACGGAGCACGGACCAGTTCCTGTATTTAATGCTTATATTGGTAACTTAAATATTGAGGTTCCACAAGGTTGCACAATTAATGAGGGCACCAGTTTTACCGTTAATATGCCGGATGTCTGGGCCAGTGAGCTAAGTCGGGCTGGTGCTGGAGTGAAGCCAACGGGCGTTTCCCCGGTTGCAACCACTATTCCGATAAACTGTACAAATAAAGATATTGATGCCGTAATGACGCTGGTTTTTGATGGCAATATTTCATCAACGAGAGATGTTAATGGTCGGCAAAGCATTATTCAGGCGGAGGATAACCCAGACGTTGGCATTATGATTATGGATAGCCAACAGGAGTCCGTAGACTTGAATGAGCTGGCTGCGCATGTTGGCGTGCCATTTAAGTTAGTTGAAAACCGGGCTGCGTCAGCTCAGACGGCAGACGTGACTTTTCTGTCTCTCCCCGTCAGTACCACAGGGCGGCTACCTGCTGCGGGTCGTTATAACGCCCTGGCTATTTTGCGGGTGGAATATCAGTAATGTGTGTGAGTACAGAATCGGATTAGCCCGCTTTTAGCCATCGGTGCAAAATAAAGCGCAGTAACAGCAAGGATGAATAATATGCAAAACGGAAAATGGATTTTGACCTCGCTGGTAATGACTTTTTTCGGCATCCCCATACTGACGCAATTTTTGGCAGCGGTTGTTGCCATGCTGGGGGTCGGACTTACCGCCATTCTTGAGGTTTGCAATTTACTCTTCACGCCAACAATTTACCTTCTGCTTAACATTTTTATGTTGGCGCTGGGCGCGATAATGCTATTTTTCTCGGGGCGAGTATGGGCGGGCGATAGCGCTCCAGAAAAAAGAGAAATAGCCGCCTGGCGACAATGCTTTTTTCTGTTACCGGCACTATTAATCCTGGTTGGCTGGATAATCACGCTACATCTGGCAGATTATCAATTTCGCCAGATGGGAGCAGATTGGTTGGCAAACCTTATGCTTCCCTGGATGGGCGTTTTGTTAGTCTCATTAGTTGGTGGTGAGTTCTGGTGGATAGTCATAATTCCCGTTGGGGCGCATATCAGTTTTTCGCTGGGATACGCCTGGCCAACCAGACATTCTTTAACCGGCACATCCGGGCTACGTTGCCGTAATTCTCTCCTGTTTATCCTTCTCATGCTTGGTTTTGTCGCTGGTTATCAGGCTTATTTATATAAACAGCTCAATCCCGGCGTTGGTGTACGCGAAAATATTGATACCTGGGCCTGGCGACCCGATAAACTCAATAATCAACTTACAGCGCTGCGTGGTAAACCACAAATCCAGTTTACGCAAAACTGGCCGCGACTCGATGGCGCTACGGCAGCGTACCCAATTTATGCCTCTGCATTTTATGCGTTAAGCGTAATACCGGAAGATTTACACACCCGGGAATATTTGGCGAACTCTCGCACGCCGGAGGCGTATAACAAAATCGTTAAGGGAGACGCTGATATTATTTTTGTGGCTCAACCTTCCGGTGGGCAGAAAAAACGTGCAGAGGAATCAGGTGTTACTTTGATGCACACACCTTTTGCTCGCGAAGCATTTGTTTTCATCGTCAATGCGGATAACCCGGTTAATTCCCTGACTGAACAACAAGTGCGTGACATCTTCAGTGGCGCAATTACCAACTGGCGCACGGTTGGCGGTAATGATCAGGAGATTCAGACCTGGCAACGCCCGGAAGACTCGGGTAGTCAGACGGTGATGCAATCACAGGTCATGAAAAATATCCGCATGATCTCTCCGCAGGAAACAGAAGTAGCAAGTGTGATGGAAGGAATGATTAAAGTCGTTGCCGAATACCGTAATACAAACAACGCAATTGGTTACACCTTCCGCTATTACGCCACGCAAATGAATGCTGATAAGAATATAAAATTATTAGCGATTAACGGCATTGCGCCGACTGCGGAAAACATTCGCAACGGCAAATATCCGTACATCGTCGATGCGTTCATGGTGACGCGGGAAAATACAACGTCAGAAACACAAAAACTGGTGGAGTGGTTTTTAACGCCACAAGGGCAGAGCCTGGTAGAAGATGTGGGATATGTGCCGCTGTATAAAACGTTATCAGATATTAAATAATAAAGTAAACAGGGGGCAGATATGGATATGAAGATTTTATTACCTATCAGCAGTTGCTTACTCTTTCTTCCTGAGAGTAATGCTGCACACCAGAGTATTTCACCGCCTTTCCTGCATTACACATTAGTTTGTGAAAGAGAGCAAATTAACCCCGGAATTAATTTGTCTGAGTATTATTCAGAAAATGAATTTGACTTGTACCAATATTATGCTTTTCGTTGCCCGGATATAGAGAATCAAGTCAGAGGACCATCAGTTTCTGTTTTATTGAGAGTGAGCGCGAAAAGTCCGTTTGAGGACAGGTTAAATATTTCAACATCATATGCAGTTTACCCTGATTATAATATCGATAAATTAATTTACTGGAGTGATGATGGCAACAGGGAGAAATCAACGCTAAACGACTCTGTTAATGTTACTCAATAAAATATGAAACAAAAAATAGAAAAAGCTTTAACGGTTTTGCTTATGATTTACGCCGGATCCGCAGTTGCCGAAGGCAAAGTGAACGATTTATGCCACATAGGTAATCGTGTAGATAAACTAGAGATTATAAATTATCCGCAGGGATACACTTCGCCAGTTTCAATTGATGAGGGACGGCTGAATGAAATTTATAAATACAAGGTTGAAATCACTGAGCTTGATGATAAAGAAAGTAAAAAAATTGTTGAGCTATTACAGATGGATTATGCTGAACAAGAGGAAAATGTTACTAATCTGAGGTGGCGCGTGAATATCACTTCATATCAAAATAAAAAATGTGATATCTATTTTAATGGTTTTGGTTTATGTGGAAAAATTAACGGTGAGAATGTCTGCTTCAGGCATAATGAAATGATACGATGGATAGAGTCCCATATTTCTGTGTTTCTACATAGCGTTAATGAATGAGCGTTATGAAATAATGAATTTATCAACAAACTCCTGACATTCTCAATAGCCTTGCACAGTTTTTTATTGCACGGATTTTGAATAGATATCATCTAGAGGATAGGTTTATCCTGACAGTTTAAACTGTCCGTTAATAATAAAGGACAACCAAATGGAATTAGTGCGCTTTGTTCATGCCGGATGCGGCGTGAACGCCTTATCCGGCCTACAAAACCATGCAAATTCAATATATTGCATGAACCACGTAGGCCTGATAAGCGTAGCGCATCAGGCCGCTTTTGCGTTTGTCATCAGTCTCAGGTCAGATTGAAATCTGACCTGGCCTGCTTACGTTAAATCATGACGCTAGCGATAACCTCTGCTGCGTATACTCCACCAACCACTGACTCATGCGAGATTGTTGTTCTGCATTCAGCCACATGCCTTGTTTCGTGCGACGCCACAGAGCGTCATCGGCGCGGCGGACCCATTCGTGGTCAACCAGATATTTAAGCTCCGCTTCGTAAAACTCATGACCGAAATCTTCCCCGAGATCGTTTATCGCCTCCGCATTGCCGAGCAGCAGTTCGCTGTTGCTGCCGTAAGTACGTGCGTAATGACGTGCCAGCGATTCAGTCAGGAACGGATAGCGGCGGCGCAGGCGGGCTGCGTAGTCGTCGCGGTCGCCTTCGATGGCTCCACCAGGTAATACGCTCTCTTTCGTCCACGCCGGGCCAATACCCTGATAATACGGCGTCAGTTTTTCCAGCGCGTGTTCCGCCAGTTTACGATAGGTCGTCAGCTTGCCGCCAAATACCGACAACAGCGGTGCTTTGCCGTTTTCATCATGGATATCAAGGGTGTAATCACGGGTGATTGCCTGCGGTGAGTCGGATTCATCATCACACAGCGGACGCACGCCGGAGTAAGTCCAGACGATATCGTCACGGCTTAACTGCTTTTTAAAGTGCGTGTTATACACTTTCAGCAGGTAATTGATTTCACTCTCTTCAATCTTCACTGCTTTTGGATCGCCTTTGTATTCCACATCGGTGGTGCCGATGATGGAAAACTCGTCCATCCACGGGATCACGAACACAATACGTTTATCTTCGTTTTGCAGAATGTAGGCCTGTTTCTGGGTATGCACGCGCGGCACCACAATATGGCTGCCTTTGATCAGGCGAATGCCATAAGGTGAGGGCAGATGCATTCCTTCGTCGAAGAACTGTTTCACCCACGGACCGGTGGCGTTAACCAGGCCGCGAGCCTGCCATGTATATTTTTTGCCGGTATCGATATCTTCCGCTTCCACAATCCACAAACCGTTTTCGCGGCGGGCAGACGTGGCACGAGTACGGGTAAGCACTTCGCCGCCTTTACGCACGACCATCTGGGCGTTGGCTAATACCAGACGGGCGTCGTCGACCCAACAGTCGGAATATTCGAATCCGCGCGTAATTTCCGGTTTTAATACTGAATTTGCGCCAAAACGCAAACCGGTTGATCCCGGCAGGCTGGTTCGTTTACCCAAATGATCGTACATAAACAGACCAATGCGAATCATCCACGCGGGACGCAGATGCGGGCGATGCGGCAGGCGAAAACGCATTGGGAAAGCGATATGCGGGGCCATTTTCAGCAACACTTCACGTTCTGCCAGCGCCTCGCTGACCAGACGGAATTCATAGTGTTCAAGGTAACGCAGGCCACCGTGAATGAGTTTTGAACTGGCGGAAGATGTCGCACAAGCGAGATCCTGCGCTTCCAGCATTAGCACGGATAAACCGCGTCCAGCGGCGTCTGCCGCGATACCAGCACCATTGATGCCGCCACCTATCACAATCAGATCTTTGGTTTCCATGCTGCCCTCATTCACTTTCGTTAAAGCTCATAAATGTTCGTTATCGAACATAATAGCAAACAAACGCGCTTTGAGTAACATTGAAAAAACATTTTAGAGTGATATGCATAACATTATGGCGTTTATCTGCCGCTCCGACGTAAACTGTGCGATAAATTTGCCCACTTGTTTGTAAAGAAAGAGAGACGCATGGATCAGTTCGAATGTATTAACGTTGCCGACGCGCACCAGAAGTTGCAGGAAAAAGAAGCGGTGCTGGTCGATATTCGCGATCCACAAAGTTTCGCAATGGGGCATGCGGCGCAGGCTTTCCATCTAACCAATGACACGCTGGGTGCGTTCATGCGCGAAAATGACTTCGATACCCCGGTAATGGTGATGTGTTACCACGGTAATAGCAGCAAAGGCGCGGCGCAGTATCTGCTGCAACAGGGTTATGATGTGGTTTACAGTATCGATGGTGGCTTTGAAGCCTGGCAGCGTCAGTTTCCCGCAGAGGTGGCTTACGGCGCGTAACGCTTTATACTGTCCCCTTTTGTGTGGAATAAGCGACAGCAACGATGTTGATGATTACCTCTTTTGCTAACCCCCGCGTGGCGCAGGCATTTGTTGATTACATGGCGACACAGGGCGTTATCCTCACGATTCAACAACATAACCAAAGCGATGTCTGGCTGGCGGATGAATCCCAGGCCGAACGCGTGCGGGCAGAGCTGGCGCGTTTTCTCGAAAACCCGGCAGATCCGCGTTATCTCGCCGCCAGTTGGCAGTCAGGTCATACCGGTAGTGGCCTGCACTATCGCCGTTTTCCTTTCTTTGCCACTTTGCGTGAACGTGCAGGCCCGGTCACCTGGGTAGTGATGATTGCCTGCGTGCTGGTGTTTATCGCCATGCAAATTCTTGGCGATCAGGAAGTGATGTTATGGCTGGCCTGGCCATTCGATCCGACGCTGAAATTTGAGTTCTGGCGCTACTTCACGCATGCGTTAATGCACTTCTCGCTGATGCATATCCTCTTTAACCTGCTCTGGTGGTGGTATCTCGGTGGCGCAGTGGAAAAACGCCTCGGTAGCGGTAAGCTGATAGTCATTACTCTCATCAGCGCCCTGCTAAGCGGCTATGTGCAGCAAAAGTTCAGTGGGCCGTGGTTTGGCGGGCTTTCCGGTGTGGTTTATGCACTGATGGGCTACGTCTGGCTACGCGGCGAGCGCGATCCGCAAAGCGGTATTTACCTGCAACGTGGGTTAATCATCTTTGCGCTGATCTGGATTGTTGCCGGATGGTTTGATTTGTTTGGGATGTCGATGGCGAATGGAGCACACATCGCCGGGTTAGCCGTGGGTTTAGCGATGGCTTTTGTTGATTCGCTCAATGCGCGAAAACGAAAATAATTCCAGGGATTTATAAATGAAACAAACACAACGACACAACGGTATTATCGAACTGGTTAAGCAGCAGGGCTATGTCAGCACCGAAGAGCTGGTAGAGCATTTTTCCGTCAGCCCGCAGACTATTCGCCGTGACCTCAATGAACTGGCGGAACAGAACCTGATCCTGCGCCATCATGGCGGCGCGGCGCTGCCTTCCAGTTCGGTTAACACGCCGTGGCACGATCGCAAAGCTACCCAGACCGAAGAAAAAGAGCGTATCGCCCGTAAAGTGGCCGAGCAGATCCCCAACGGTTCGACGCTGTTTATTGATATCGGCACCACGCCGGAAGCGGTGGCGCACGCGCTGCTCAATCACAGCAATTTGCGCATTGTCACCAACAATCTCAATGTCGCTAATACGCTGATGGTGAAAGAAGATTTCCGCATTATTCTCGCCGGTGGTGAATTGCGTAGCCGCGATGGCGGGATCATTGGCGAAGCGACGCTGGATTTTATCTCTCAGTTCCGCCTCGATTTCGGCATTCTTGGGATCAGCGGCATTGACAGCGACGGCTCGTTACTGGAGTTCGATTACCATGAAGTTCGCACCAAACGCGCCATTATTGAGAACTCGCGCCACGTTATGCTGGTTGTCGATCACTCAAAATTTGGCCGTAATGCGATGGTAAACATGGGCAGCATCAGCATGGTCGATGCCGTTTACACCGACACCATGCCGCCTGCGGGGGTGATGCAGGTGCTGACGGACCATCATATTCAACTGGAACTGTGCTGAGTCAGTACCGATTCCCACGTCAGACCAAAACGCGCCAGGTATTTGCGTAGCCGATCCGCGTCATTAACGCTGGCTCTGCCCTGGCGCGAAACGTCAAAAAGTTCACGTCCGGCGGCGGAAAGCGATTTTGCCTGGCGACAAATGGCAATCACGTTTTCCAGTTGCATTCGGTCGAAGAGATCGATGTTCTCCACCTCTGCGCCCAGCAACGTCGTAAGTGCCGAAGGGCGACTCTCCTGCCAGTTATAGCGCAGACGGCGAATCTCATCTTCCACAGCTTCCAGAGTGATGCGTCCGCTATTGGCAAACGTCGCCATACGCGTAACACTGGCAGAAAGTTCGCGAAAATTACCGCGCCATGTTGCCTGGGGGGATGTCGCAAAAGCCAGCCATGCGCGCCGCGCTTCGGTGTTAAAACGCACGCTATCGCCGGTGAGTGAGGCGTGGCGCTCCACTTCATAATCCAGGTTAGGCTCAATATCCTCCTGACGCTGGCGTAGTCCTGGCAGAGTGAAGGTCCAGAGATTTATCCGCGCATACAGGTCTTCACGAAATCTCCCTTCAGCGACCAACTGGCGTAAATCGCGCACCGTTCCGGCGATAAGCTGAAAATCGCTACTCACCTGGCGATCGCTGCCAAACGGATAAAAAGTTTTCTCTTCAATGGCTTTCAGCAACATGGCTTGTTCATCTGCGCCCAGTTCGCCAATTTCATCAAGAAACAACATGCCGCCGTTGGCGCTGCGTAATAACCCTTCCCGCGCGTCTCTCGCGCCGGTGAACGCACCTTTCACATGACCAAACAGCGCCGACATGGCGGTATCACCGCGCAGCGTGGCGCAGTTCACTTCAACAAACGCGCCGCTAAACTGATGCCGTGCCTGTTTTAATTCGAAGATGCGTCGTGCCAGAAACGACTTGCCCGCGCCGGTCGGGCCATTAAGCAGGATTGGCGCGCGGGATTTAATCGCTACTTTTTCGATCTGTTCAATCATGCGGTTGAAGTGTGGGTTACGCGTGGCGATGCCTGACTTAAGAAAATCGAGCGTTTGCTGGCGTTCTTCGGCAAAGCGGCTGGCGATAGCGTTATAACGGCTTAAATCGAGATCAATAATCGTCACTGCGCCTGCGCTATCCGGCTGTTCTTTCTTACGCGGCGGGGAAGTTTGCGCCAGTCGGGCGGGCAGGTAACGCGCTTCTGCCAGCAAAAACCAGCAAATTTGCGCTACGTGGGTGCCAGTGGTGATGTGAATTAAATAGTCTTCTTTATCAGGTTGAAAAGCGTAACCACGGGCGAAATCATGCAGGCAGGCGTAGACCTCTTCGAAATCCCACGGATTATGGAGTTCCACTTCTACACCTACAACCTGCGTTTCTGGTGAAATGCTGGCGATATCGCGTTTAAGCGTTTCAAACAGCGAGCGTGAGCGGGCGTCGTGTAATAATTCCAGTCGATCAATCACCAATGATTCTTGCTGGCATAAACAGAGTGTCGGCCGCCATTTCGACCAGCGTTGGCTACCGCGCCCGGCATAATCCAGTACGGTTCCGACAAAACCAAAAGCCACTGTTTTACGCATCTTAGATATCCTTATAAAAGACGATATTTCATTATCGGTTAAGTGGCTTTATAGAAAATCTCCGTATACGGACTTTGTACTTTTAATTAAATAAAAACAATTAATTATAGATTTAATCTGCTGATTTAATTTTCTGGCACGACGGTTGCAATTATCAGGACAGCAAACAACGAAACGAGAAAAAGAAAATGAATTACGAATTACTGACCACTGAAAATGCCCCGGTAAAAATGTGGACCAAAGGCGTGCCGGTAGAAGACGATGCGCGCCAGCAACTGATAAATACGGCGAAGATGCCGTTTATTTTCAAGCATATTGCGGTGATGCCCGATGTGCACCTGGGGAAAGGTTCCACCATTGGTAGCGTGATCCCGACCAAAGGGGCGATTATTCCGGCGGCGGTGGGTGTGGATATCGGCTGTGGAATGAACGCACTGCGTACCGCGTTAACGGCGGCAGACTTGCCTGAAAACCTGGCGGAGCTGCGTCAGGCAATTGAAACTGCCGTGCCACACGGGCGTACTACCGGGCGTTGTAAACGTGATAAAGGTGCATGGGAAAATCCGCCTGTTAACGTCGATGTTAAATGGGCCGGGTTGGAAGCCGGTTATCAGTGGTTAACGCAAAAATACTCGCGTTTCCTGAATACCAATAACTATAAACACCTGGGAACGCTGGGAACGGGTAACCACTTTATTGAAATCTGCCTTGATGAGGCGGATCGGGTGTGGATTATGCTGCACTCCGGTTCACGCGGAATTGGTAACGCCATCGGAACTTACTTTATCGACCTGGCGCAAAAAGAGATGCAGGAACAGCTTGAAACGTTGCCGTCACGTGATCTCGCGTACTTCCTTGAAGGAACGGAATATTTTGACGATTACCTGAAAGCAGTGGCCTGGGCGCAGCTTTTTGCCAGCCTCAACCGTGATGCGATGATGGAAAACGTGGTATCGGCGTTGCAGAGCATTACGCATAAAACGGTGAGACAGCCGCAAACGCTGGCAATGGAAGAGATCAACTGCCACCACAACTATGTGCAAAAAGAGCTGCACTTTGGCGAAGAGATCTATGTGACGCGGAAAGGCGCGGTGTCTGCGCGTGCCGGGCAGTACGGAATTATTCCTGGGTCGATGGGGGCGAAAAGCTTTATCGTGCGTGGGCTGGGAAATGAAGAGTCTTTCTGCTCATGCAGCCACGGTGCAGGTCGCGTGATGAGCCGTACCAAAGCGAAAAAACTGTTTAGTGTGGAAGATCAGATCCGTGCTACAGCGCATGTGGAATGCCGTAAAGATGCCGAGGTGATCGACGAAATCCCGATGGCGTATAAGGACATTGATGCAGTAATGGCAGCACAAAGCGATCTGGTGGAAGTCGTCTACACCCTGCGTCAGGTGGTGTGCGTAAAAGGATAAATGATGAAAAGGATGATTGCGCTGGATGGTGCACAGGGCGAAGGCGGCGGGCAGATCCTGCGCTCGGCGTTAAGTCTGTCGATGATAACCGGTAAGCCGTTTACCATCACAGGCATTCGTGCCGGACGGGCGAAACCGGGGCTGTTGCGCCAGCATCTGACCGCGGTAAAGGCGGCGACGGAAATTTGCGGAGCTATAGTAGACGGCGCGGAACTGGGTTCGCAGCGCCTGGTCTTCCGGCCCGGTAATGTGCGTGGCGGCGATTATCGCTTTGCTATCGGTAGTGCCGGAAGCTGCATTTTGGTGCTGCAAACGGTGTTGCCTGCGCTGTGGTTTGCCGATGGACCTTCTCGCGTAGAAGTCAGCGGTGGCACCGAAAACCCGTCGGCGCCGCCCGCGGGTTTTATCTGCCGCGTGCTGGAACCTCTGCTGGCACAAATGGGGATTCATCAGCAAACCACGCTGTTACGCCACGGTTTTTACCCTGCCGGAGGCGGTGTGGTGGTAGCGGAAGTCACGCCCGTGGCATCACTAAACGCGTTACAACTGGGCGAGCGGGGCACCGTTATGCGATTACGCGGCGAAGTATTATTAGCTGGTGTGCCACGGCATGTCGGAGAACGTGAACTCGTTGCGCTGGCAGCCAGTTTTTCGCTGTATGAGCAGAATATCCATCTCTTGCCGCGTGAGCAGGGACCGGGAAATACCGTCTCGCTAGAAGTGGAAAGCGAAAATATTACCGAACGCTTTTTTGCCGTCGGTGAAAAGCGCGTCAGTGCCGAAGTGGTAGCAGCGCAGTTGGTTAAAGAAGTGAAACGTTACCTGGCAAGTCCGGTGGCAGTAGGTGAATATCTCGCAGATCAACTGGTGTTGCCCATGGCGTTGGCGGGTGCGGGGACGTTTACGGTCGCGCATCCCTCATGCCATCTGCTGACCAATATCGCGGTGGTGGAACGGTTCTTACCTGTGCGGTTTACTCTGACTGAAACAGACGATGTAACGCGAGTTAGCGTTGAATAATGCAGGGATGTAAGTCGGAGCAGGAATGTTATCCGACCAAGCTTACACCCCATATCCCATCATCTTCAGCAGTTTCTGTGCGTGCTGTACCGCAGCCTGACGGTGGGCAACGCCGAGTTTCTGATACAGATTGCGGATATGCGTTTTGATGGTGGTCGCTGCCACTTCCAGTTCGCCCGCAATTTGTTCATTGCTGTAACCGGAGTAAATCAGCCCCAGCACCTGCCATTCGCGTTGGGTCAGCGGGCTGGTACGGATAAGTTCCGGCACTTCCGGGTGATTTAGCAGACGTTCGACAAAGGTCTCGTCAAAGTGAGCGAACTTATGCCGGTGATGTTGGTTTATTTCCCGCAAAATACGCTGCGCGCGGTGCTGTTCCAGTTCCGGCAGCGTATTGAGTTGAATCAGTTGGCGTAACTGCTGCGCCATGGCTTCGCCTTCGATGACAAAGTGACTGATAAATCCTGTGCGATTCGCCAGTTTTAATGCGTCCAGCAATACGCGCTGGGCGTCACTTTTCCGCCCTGCCTGCCAGTACAACTGATTGAGTAAAAGCAGGTTGCGGTTCAGATCGCTCATCAACCGCAGACTGCGGGCGTTTTCGTTGAGTTCCTCGAGGACAATTTCCGCAGGTTCAAACTCGCCCAGCAAGATTTGTGCACGGGCAATGTTGCGCCATTGACCTTGCAGGAAGTGGTTATTGGCAAACTCCGGCTTCGCAGTATGGCGCAACCAGTTTGCTGCGGCGGCTTTATCGCCGGTCATCTGCCAGTAAATAACGCGAACTTTGTTGGCGTTAGAGATCCAGTCGCTGTGATATTTGCCATTCCCCAGCAGGTTTTCCAGGCGGTTAAGTTGGCTACGGGCGTTATCCAGATCGCCACGAGCCAGCGAACATTGAATTAACATCGCCAGACACTGGAGCTGTTGCTGTGGCTGATAAGACGATAAGACTTCAATTCCACTACGCGCCGAGGCTTCGGCTTCATCCAGCCGTGCCCATGCCCATAACAGTTGCGCGCGGATACGTACTAAAAATTCATGCATCGGCAACTGTTCCAGATGCTGTTCGTTAATCAACTGGAACGCTTTTTCCTGCGTTTCCCACGCAGTTTGCAGGAATCCTTGAGCAAACAGAATTTCGCTTTGCTGAATCAGACTCCACAAGGCGTAGTGCCAGACATCGTGCTGACGCGCCATCTGCTCAGTTTGTTGCATTAATGCCAGCGAGCGGGTCAGCTCACCTTTACAGTGCAACACTTCGCCAAGCACAGAGGTCGCAACAATGCGGCTATAGAACCAACCCGGAGGCAGATCTTCCAGAGCCAGTTTTGCCAGTCGTTCGGCTTCTTCCGGATTACCGTCGTTAATGGCCACCTGGGCGCGCAGGGCGTTGAACTCTGCATGCATGGTGCCTTCTCTGATGTCCTGGAGCTCGTGTTCGGCTCGCGCCAGCAGGGTGTTCACTTCGCCGTAGCGATGTTGGCTTTGCATCAACCAGGCTTGCAATAACACCAACTGTGGATTTTCCAGCAGACTGTCCCACGGCAGGGCTTTGAGTGACTCTTCCAGCAGCGACAGTTCACTATGGTTGAACAGGCTCCAGGCGTGATTAAGCAAAATATCGCGCAACATCAAAGCATCGCCTGCCGCCAGCGCATGATGAATAGCTTCGCTGGGAAAGCCTTGTGCCATCCAGCTTTCTGCGGCGGCACGGTGGATTTCTGGCAGCTCCGCCGCCAGCTCCCACTGGCAGCGTTGGCGCAGGAAGTTACCAAACAGCGGGTGATAGCAGAACCATTCGCCAGTATCATCCATCCGTTGCAAAAACAGCCCCTGGCGCTCAATTTCTTCAAGACGCATTTGCCCGTTTTCTTCGCCGGTCACGCGGGTGATTAGCGCATCATTCATTGAGCGCAAAATGGCGCTTTTTAGCAGGAAATGGCGTGTCGCCAGATCAACGTTATCTAGCACTTCATCGACCAGATAATCAGAAAGATGGCTGGCATTGATGCCCGCCAGACGGCGCGCTGATTTATGGGCCGAGTGGGTATTTTGCCGCGCAGAGAGCGCGATTAGCTGCAACGCCGTCGCCCAACCGGACACATCATCGCAAATCCGACCGCTTTCGGTCGCTTCAATCGGTGATGACAGACGACAATCAAAAAACTGCTTGGCTTCCTGATGGGTAAACGCCAGTTGCTGGCTGCCAATTTCTAATAGTTGTTCACGTACGCGCAGATTGGCAATGCCCAATTGCGGAAGATTGCGTGACAGCACCACCAGGGTGAGATTTTCTGGTTGATGGCGAATGAAGAAGCGCATGGATTCGTGGATAACCGGATTGGTGATCAGATGGTAATCGTCTATCACCAGGAAAAGTGGGCTATGCCATTCCGCCAGCTCAATGAAAAGCTGGGCAAACAGTGACGTCAGGCTGGCATACTGCCGTTTTTGCGTCATTGTTTCACTGATGACGCAGTGCCCGCTGGTTGCCTGTTGCACGGCGGCAATCAGATAGCTGGCGAAACGTTCTTGCTGGTTATCGCCGTCATCAAGCGAGTACCAGCCCAAATCGTTTTTTCCTGCCGCCCATTGGGATATGAGTGTTGTCTTTCCGTAACCCGCAGGACTTGTGATCAGCACCAGCCTGAAGTTGTTCGCGCCGGAAAGTTTAGCCAGCAGGCGCTCACGAACCACAGTATGGTCGAGTCGAACCGGACGACTTAATTTTGACGGAATCAGCATAGTTAATCACTTCACTGTGGAAATTGAGGAAATATTATTTTTTTTGCGCTTCGTAATTAATAGTTATAAGTTCGGCCAGAAACCTGTGCAATGCAAGCGATGACAATTTTTTATGTGTCTGAATTTGCACTCTGTCACAATTCCAAACGTTTATTAATGCCTCATCTTAAAACAACGCAAATGCAGTGTGGATATTGGATCCTAGGGTGTTTTCCCTTAATCCAAAAGGTTCATTAAAGCAATGAAACCTCCTTAATTCCTGATGAAAGGTCTCTCTGGAAAGATGATCTTAATAAATCTATTAAGAATGAGATGCCCTTTGATGGATATTTCATTGTTGAAACTATTTCGCCGCTTTACTTAATTTATAGAGTTACTTTCCGCTTTTTGATAATACGCAACGGCCATTTCTGACTGTTAATAACAGGTTTTCTGCGCTCTCTGGCACTGAGCTGATACTTTTGCAGTTGATTGCACTACCTTTAAGTGGGCGCGATCACATTTTCTTGCTCATCCCCGTCACTCCTCCCCGCCTAATCCCCCGTAGGATGAGGAAGGTCAACATGGAGCCTGGCAAACTAACGATAACGTTGTGTTTAATATCTAAGAAAACTGGAACTCCTATGTCACAACCCATTTTTAATGAAAAGCAATTTCAGGAAGCCCTGTCACGCCAGTGGCAGCGTTATGGTTTAACTTCAGCGGCTGAGATGACCCCTCACCAATGGTGGCTGGCTGTGAGTGAAGCGTTGGCGGAAATGCTGCGGGCTCAGCCTTTTGCCAAACCGGCGGCGAATCAGCGTCATGTTAACTACATCTCAATGGAGTTTTTGATTGGTCGTCTGACAGGCAACAATCTGTTAAACCTCGGCTGGTATCAGGCTGTTCAGGATTCATTGAAGTCTTATGACATCAACCTGACAGACCTGCTGGAAGAAGAGATCGACCCGGCGTTGGGGAACGGTGGCCTGGGGCGTCTGGCTGCGTGTTTCCTCGACTCAATGGCAACCGTTGGGCAGTCAGCTACTGGCTATGGTCTTAACTACCAGTATGGCCTGTTCCGTCAGTCCTTTGTCGGTGGCAAACAGTCTGAAGCGCCAGACGACTGGCATCGTGGCAACTATCCGTGGTTTAGCCATAACGAAGCGCTGGATGTGCAGGTGGGCATTGGCGGCAAAGTGACGAAAGATGGACGCTGGGAACCGGAATTTACCATTACCGGGCAAGCGTGGGATCTTCCGGTGTTGGGCTACCGTAACGGCGTAGCACAGCCGCTACGTTTGTGGCAGGCGACTCATGCTCATCCGTTCAATCTTACCAAATTTAATGACGGTGATTTCCTGCGTGCTGAACAACAGGGCATCAACGCGGAAAAACTGACTAAAGTTCTCTATCCAAACGACAACCATACCGCCGGTAAAAAATTGCGCCTGATGCAGCAATACTTCCAGTGCGCCTGTTCGATTGCTGACATTCTTCGTCGCCATCATCTGGCGGGGCGTAAACTGCACGAGCTGGCGGATTACGAAGTCATTCAACTTAACGACACACACCCGACTATTGCCATTCCTGAACTGCTGCGTGTGCTGATAGATGAGCACCAAATGAGCTGGGATGACGCCTGGGCAATCACCAGTAAAACCTTCGCTTATACCAACCATACCCTGATGCCAGAAGCACTGGAGTGCTGGGATGAGAAGCTGATTAAAGCGCTGTTGCCACGCCATATGCAGGTAATCAACGAAATCAATAACCGCTTTAAGAAGCTGGTGGAACAAACCTGGCCGGGCGACAAGGCGGTATGGGCGAAACTGGCGGTGGTACATGACAAACAAGTTCGTATGGCCAATATGTGTGTGGTTAGCGGCTTTGCGGTGAATGGCGTGGCGGCGCTGCACTCGGATCTGGTGGTGAAAGATTTGTTCCCGGAATACCACCAGTTGTGGCCGAACAAATTCCATAACGTCACTAATGGTATTACTCCGCGTCGCTGGATCAAACAGTGCAACCCGGCACTGGCGGCGCTGCTGGATAAATCGCTGAAAAAAGAGTGGGCTAACGATCTCGATCAGTTGATTAATCTGGAAAAATTCGCTGATGACGCGAAATTCCGCCAGCAATATCGCGAAATCAAACAGGCGAATAAAGTTCGTCTGGCAGAGTTTGTAAAAGCGCGTACTGGTATTGAAATCAACCCGCAGGCAATTTTCGACGTCCAAATTAAACGTCTGCACGAGTACAAACGGCAACACCTGAATCTGCTGCATATTCTGGCGTTGTACAAAGAGATTCGCGAAAACCCGCAAGCTGACCGCGTACCGCGTGTGTTCCTGTTCGGGGCGAAAGCCGCGCCGGGCTACTATCTGGCGAAGAACATTATTTTTGCGATCAATAAAGTGGCTGAAGTGATCAACAACGATCCAAAAGTGGGTGACAAGCTGAAAGTGGTGTTCCTGCCGGATTACTGTGTCTCGGCGGCGGAAATGCTGATCCCGGCGGCGGATATCTCTGAGCAGATCTCGACTGCTGGGAAAGAGGCTTCTGGCACGGGCAATATGAAACTGGCTCTTAATGGTGCGCTCACTGTCGGTACGCTGGATGGCGCAAATGTCGAAATTGCTGAAAAAGTCGGTGAAGAAAATATCTTTATCTTCGGTCATACCGTGGAGCAGGTTAAGGCATTGAAAGCGAAGGGCTACGATCCGCTCAAATGGCGTAAGAAAGACAAGCAGCTCGATGCAGTATTGAAAGAGCTGGAAAGCGGTAAATACAGCGACGGCGATAAACATGCGTTTGACCAGATGCTGCACAGTATCGGTAAGCAGGGCGGCGATCCATATCTGGTGATGGCGGATTTCGCAGCCTATGTAGAGGCACAAAAGCAGGTGGATGTGCTGTACCGCGACCAGGAAGCCTGGACACGCGCGGCGATCCTCAATACCGCCCGCTGCGGTATGTTTAGCTCGGATCGCTCTATTCGCGATTATCAGGCTCGTATCTGGCAGGCAAAACGCTAAGGAAGCTCGATGGAAAGCAAACGTCTGGATAATGCCGCGCTGGCGGCGGGGATCAGCCCCAATTACATCAATGCCCACGGTAAACCGCAGTCGATTGGCGCCGAAACCAAACGGCGTTTGCTTGACGCGATGCATCGGAGTACCGCCACGAAAGTGGCGGTAACGCCAGTACCCAACGTCATGGTGTATACCTTCGGTAAAAAAATGCCAATGGCGGTGGAGGGCAGCGGCGAATTTAGCTGGCTGCTGACTACCGAAGAAGGAACACAGTACAAAGGCAACGTGAGTGGTGGCAAAGCCTTCAATCTTCCGGCGAAGCTGCCGGAAGGTTATCACACGCTGACGCTTACCCAGGACGAACAGCGCGCCCATTGTCGGGTGATTGTCGCACCGAAACGCTGCTACGAACCGCAGGCATTGTTGAATAAACAAAAACTGTGGGGCGCTTGCGTTCAGCTTTATACCCTGCGATCGGAAAAAAACTGGGGCATCGGTGATTTTGGCGATCTCAAAGCCATGTTGGTGGATGTGGCGAAACGCGGCGGGTCGTTCATTGGCCTGAACCCGATTCATGCGCTCTATCCGGCAAACCCGGAAAGTGCCAGCCCGTATAGCCCGTCTTCTCGCCGCTGGCTGAACGTGATTTATATTGATGTTAACGCCGTTGAAGATTTCCATCTTAGCGAGGAGGCGCAGGCTTGGTGGCACATGCCGACTACGCAACAGGCGCTGCAACAGGCGCGGGATACTGACTGGGTCGATTACTCTACCGTCACCGCACTGAAAATGACCGCACTGCGGATGGCGTGGAAAGTCTTCGCACAACGTGATGATGGACAAATGGTAGCGTTTCGCCAGTTTGTTGCTGAACAGGGCGACAGCCTGTTCTGGCAGGCGGCGTTTGATGCGCTACATGCACAACAAGTAAAAGAAGACGAAATGCGCTGGGGCTGGCCAGCATGGCCCGAGATGTATCAGAACGTAGACTCGCCAGAAGTGCGTCAGTTCTGTGAAGAACATCGTGATGACGTCGATTTTTATCTCTGGCTGCAGTGGCTGGCCTACAGCCAGTTTGCCGCCTGCTGGGAGATAAGCCAGGGCTATGAAATGCCGATTGGCTTGTATCGTGACCTGGCGGTTGGCGTAGCGGAAGGTGGGGCAGAAACCTGGTGTGACCGTGAGTTGTATTGCCTGAAAGCATCGGTTGGCGCACCGCCAGATATCCTTGGCCCGTTAGGGCAAAACTGGGGTTTGCCGCCGATGGACCCGCATATCATCACCGCGCGCGCCTATGAACCGTTTATCGAACTGCTGCGCGCGAACATGCAAAACTGCGGCGCATTGCGAATTGACCATGTGATGTCGATGCTGCGTTTGTGGTGGATACCGTATGGCGAAACGGCGGATCAGGGAGCGTATGTTCACTATCCGGTGGATGATCTGCTCGCTATTCTGGCGCTGGAAAGCAAACGCCATCGCTGCATGGTGATTGGCGAAGATCTCGGCACTGTACCGGTAGAGATTGTCGGTAAGCTGCGCAGTAGCGGGGTTTACTCCTACAAAGTGCTTTATTTCGAAAGTGACCATGAGAAGACGTTCCGCGCACCGAAAGCGTATCCGGAACAGTCGATGGCAGTAGCAGCAACGCACGACCTGCCAACGTTGCGTGGTTACTGGGAGAGCGGGGATTTAACGCTGGGCAAAACGCTGGGGCTGTACCCGGATGAAGTAGTGCTGCGCGGTTTGTATCAGGATCGCGAGCTGGCGAAGCAAGGGCTACTGGATGCGCTGCATAAATATGGTTGTCTGCCAAAACGTGCCGGACATAAGGCATCGCTGATGTCGATGACGCCGATGCTTAATCGTGGTTTGCAGCGGTACATTGCCGACAGTAACAGCGCTCTGTTAGGGCTACAGCCGGAAGACTGGCTGGATATGGCGGAACCGGTGAATATTCCTGGCACCAGTTACCAGTACAAAAACTGGCGGCGCAAGCTGTCTACAACCCTTGAGACGATGTTTTCCGATGATGGCGTGAACAAGTTACTGAAGGATTTGGACAGACGGCGCAGGGCGGCAGGGAAGAAGACGTAGAGTGCGGTTAATGCCGGATGCGACGCTTGATGCGTCTTATCCGGCCTACTCATTAGAGCAGCCGGATAAGGCATTCACGCCATATCCGGCAGTCAGTGTTATCAAATCACCATATTCAGCAGCAGGCAGCCTACCAGACCGCACACCGAGATAATGGTTTCCAGCATCGACCAGGACTTGATGGTCTCACCGATAGTCAGGTTAAAGTACTCTTTGAACAGCCAGAAGCCCGGATCGTTCACGTGAGAGAAAATCACACTACCGGAACCAACCGCGATAACCATCAACTCTGGGCTGACGCCAGTTGTTGCAATCAGCGGCGCAGCGATACCGCCCGCAGTAATTGCCGCAACGGTTGCGGAACCCAGCGCGATACGCAGTACGGCGGCAATAGACCAGGCCATCAGCAGCGGGGAAATATTGGTTTCGTGCATCATGGAGGCGATATATTTGTCCACGCCACTGTCTACCAACACCTGCTTGAACGCACCGCCACCACCGATGATTAGCAGCATCATGGCGATGATTTTGATCGAAGAAACCAGCGTGTCGTTAATTTGATCCATTGAGCGACCACGGTTCAGACCAAAGGTGAACATCGCGATTAGTACGGCAATCAGCGTTGCCATTACCGGGTCACCTAAGAACTCTGCTACCGGCAGGAAAGCGTGACCTTTCGGCAGGATCATTTCAGCGATGGCTCGCATTGCCATCAGTACAACCGGAACCAGAGAAGTCCAGACGCTGACGCCAAAGCTCGGCATCTCTTCTTCACTAAAGGTTTTCGCGCTGTACAGGCCTTCCGGGATCGGCTTATCAATGCCTTTCAGCACGCGAGCGTAAACCGGACCCGCGAGAATAACGGTCGGGATTGCCAGAATAGTACCGTACAGCAGGGTTTTACCCATATCGGCATTGAAAATGGTTGCAATCGCAGTCGGGCCAGGATGCGGTGGCAGGAAGCCGTGGGTTACGGAAAGCGCAGCGGCCATCGGTACACCAACATACAGCAGCGGGATATTTGCAGCAGCGGCGATGGTAAACACCAGCGGCAGCATCAGTACGAAGCCCACTTCATAGAACAGGGCAAAACCGACGGTAAAACCGGTCAGTACCACTGCCCACTGAATGTGCTTTTTACCAAATTTGGCGATCAGCGTGGTGGCGATACGTTGTGCGCCGCCGCAGTCTGCCAGCATTTTGCCCAGCATTGCGCCAAAACCCATGATCAGGGCAAGGCTACCGAGCGTTCCGCCGACACCGGCTTTGATAGAGCCAATAACTTTATCCAGCGGCATCCCTTGCATTAATCCAACAGCAAGCGCCACCAGGACGAGAGCGATGAAGCCGTTCATTTTGAAGCGGATCATCAGGAGTAATAACAAGATTACACCGATAGCAACAATGACTAATGGCATGATTTACCTGGCCTTTAATTTGTTATGGGTAACGTCAGGTTTCTGACGACAAATCCTGGTTGTCCCAACTGGGAACAGAGATATAACGGCACCACGGCTGATGACTCCTAAAACGAATTAGTGTCGTCAAATGTTATGAGTGTGTTTGGTGCCCATGAGAATGATACGGGTAACATTATGCGCTTGAGAATCACCAGAGCGGGGTAAATTTAAATTATGAGAGGTTGGTCATATTATCGTGGGGAAATGAAGGGATTAGATTTACTGAGGTAATGCCGTGCCAACGTCTGGCACATGTTCAACGTAGCCCGATAAGACGCTTTAACGTCGCATCGGGCAATCTACAAAAGAGGGGGATAACTTAGTAGTAAGAGTGTTCGCCGCGCTGGTGTTCGGTGAGGTCACGTACACCTTTCAGTTCCGGGAATTCGTTCAGCAACTGCTTTTCGATCCCTTCTTTCAGCGTCACGTCGACCATGGAACAACCGTTACAGCCGCCGCCAAATTGCAGAATGGCATAACCGTCTTCGGTGATTTCCATCAGCGAGACACGACCACCGTGACCGGCAAGCTGCGGGTTAATCTGCGATTGCAGCATATACTCCACGCGCTCCATCAGCGGCGCATCGTCAGCCACTTTACGCATTTTGGCGTTCGGGGCTTTCAGCGTTAGCTGAGAACCCAGTTGGTCGGTAACAAAATCAATCTCTGCATCTTCCAGGTAAGGTGCGCTTAGTTCATCAACATACGCGGTCAGCAGGTCAAATTTCAGGGCGGTATCGGTGGCTTCTACGGCGTCTGGCGGACAATAAGATACGCCACATTCAGCGTTAGGCGTGCCAGGGTTAATCACAAATACGCGGATTTGTGTCCCTTCTTCCTGGTTTGCCAGCAGTTTGGCAAAGTGCGCTTGTGCAGCATCGGAAATACGGATCATAGTAATGGCCTAATAGTTGACTATTTTAGTTGGTTATAATACGCCCATCATCGAGGCTCTACAAGGTTCGACAAAGGCACCAGACCTGGACTGTCGCCGCACCATTGCGTAAAAGCAACTGCGCAATCTCTGCGACGGTACTTCCGGTGGTAACGACATCATCCACAATCACCATATGGCGACCTTGCACGGGCAATTCAAGGCGAAAGGCATTTTTCAGGTTGCGCTTGCGCAGCCGGGCACTGAGGAAATGCTGGGTCGCAGTGGCTCTTATACGCGTGACGGCGTCGCTATCCCATTGGCAGTGCAGCCAGCGCGATAAAGGCTGGCACAGCAAATCGCTTTGATTGAATCCCCGACGCCAGTGGCGGCGCTGCCATAACGGAACACTGACGATACGATCCGGCAGTTGTAATCCGGTAGTCCGATGGGCGTGTAAGACTTCTAATAGTAACAGACGTGACAGGCCGCTGGCGATTTCACTACGTCGCAAAAACTTAAGCTGGTGAATGAGCGGGCTTAATGGAGGTGCATAGTTGGCAACAGTGATCAGTCTTTGCCACGGTGGCGGTTTTTTCAGGCAGCGACCGCAGGGAAGATGTGAGTGTGAAGCCGGTAATCCACACTGCGGGCATAACGTTTTATGTGTACGTGCGGCGCGGGAGCAGACAGAACAGATTCCCCAATGACCTAACGCCAGCGGCATTCGGCATAGCCAGCATAATCCCGGTACTGTTAGCATATATTCATCCTTGTGAGTCAAAAGAGAACAATAGCGGATGAATAACATCTGGTGGCAGACCAAAGGTCAGGGGAATGTTCATCTTGTGCTGTTGCACGGATGGGGACTGAATGCCGAAGTGTGGCGTTGCATCGATGAGGAACTCAGCTCGCATTTTACGCTGCATCTTGTTGATCTGCCTGGCTTCGGGCGCAGCCAGGGATATGGCGCGATGTCGCTTTCTGACATGGCGGAATGCGTGCTGCAACGGGCACCGAATAAAGCCATCTGGTTGGGCTGGAGTCTGGGCGGGCTGGTGGCAAGTCAGATTGCGTTAACCCATCCCGAGCGTGTTCAGGCGCTGGTTACCGTAGCTTCGTCACCGTGTTTCAGTGCTCGTGATGAGTGGCCGGGGATAAAACCGGACGTGCTGGCGGGTTTTCAGCAGCAGCTAAGTGAAGATTTTCAGCGTACAGTGGAACGGTTCCTTGCACTACAAACGATGGGCACGGAAACGGCGCGTCAGGATGCGCGAGCGCTGAAGAAAACCGTTCTGGCGTTACCGATGCCGGAGGTTGACGTGCTTAATGGTGGGCTGGAAATTCTGAAAACGGTCGATCTCCGTCAGCCGTTGCAAAGCGTACAAATGCCGTTTTTGCGCTTATATGGCTATCTTGACGGTCTGGTGCCGCGCAAAGTAGTGCCAATGCTGGATGAACTATGGCCTCACAGCAAATCATATATCTTCGCCAAAGCGGCTCATGCGCCGTTTATTTCGCATCCGGATGAGTTTTGTCACCTGCTGGTGGCGTTGAAGCAGAGGGTGTAGGTGGTAAGTAAGGGCAAATTATTGTGGGTCGATTAAATTTACCAGTTTACCGAGTACCTTACTAATCAATGTTTCATCGGCAACGGTATGAAATTTAGCGCCACGGGCAATAAGATCGACAGCTTTTAGCTGGTGACAAAGCACAACGCCATGCAGGTTACCGGTTTGCGTATCATGGGGGAGGACGTTCACCGTCACCCCTGTGGAACGTGCTGCATTTGCCTCTGTTGAAATCGGACAGCACATAGCAACTTTTAAGACATTGTTGAGTTCTTTGTCTGTTACCACAATGCAATAATGTGGACCCCGAAGTTCATGCCCGGCAACCGGAGCAGGGTTAAAATACCAGATCTCACCACGATGTGGCGTCCGTGCCTTTACCATGCTTCATTACCTTTTTTCCCTTCTGCCCATCCTTCTGTCGACTGATTTAGCTCCGTAATTTCGCTTTCATCGATCTGGCTCAACAATTGCGCGACGGTAAGACGCCCACGCGGCTTGTGCTCTGTGGCGCGCAAATTAACGCTATCGCCTTTTTTCTCCACGGTAATCTCTGTGCCCGGTGACCAGCCAGGATCGGTGGCAAGATCTCGTGGGATAGTAACGATCATGGCTCCTCCTTGTTGCCGTAATCTTTCTGCAATAGTCATTAAACTCTCCTTTGTTTTATCAATGGATAATTTCTTTAAGCTCCTCCATCGTCAGGCTGGTAAATAAGATTATGTCTTCGTGGGGGATACCCGCTTTCAGCATCGTTTGGGCAATATCCAGGGCTTCCAGGCGTCGTCCTTGCTGTACACCTTGCTGTACACCTTGTTGTACCCCTTGACGATGTCCCTCCTGCCGCAATCTTTCCGCAATAGTCATTAAACTCTCCTTGTGTTTCGGTGAACGTTTGGCCACATCATCGATAAAATCGTTAAAACGTACCGCATCGCCTGTTTGTAGTATGTAATTAAACAGCCCTTTGATTTGTCTGTCATTAGCGTATCCACTACTTAATAAGCAGACCATTTGCTCTACCAGTCCCATCAGGTCGCGTTGACGAATATGTTTTTGAATTAACTCCAGCAGCGCCATGCGTCGGTGTTGCATGATTTCATCATCAGGCATGACGGTGACATCAATCAGCGGAAATGCAGAGGCATAAAGCTGCCTTGCCAGGTTGGGATCGGCGAAACAATCCAGCCAACACAGCGAATAGGGATAGGGGCTTTCAATACCATGGTAAAACAACAACGGCACCACCATCGGCAACGTTTTGTATCCGGCATCCAGGTGATTTTGCATTGCGGCAATGGCGTAACGCATCATGCGAAATGCGATCAGTTTGTTTGAGGTGCTTTGATGTTCAATCAGGCAATAGATGTATCCTGGTCCTTGCTCGGTTTTCACCGACCACAGCACGTCAGAGTAGCTTTCACGCAGATCGTCATCAATAAAACTGCTCGACTCCAGCTTGAGGGTTTTCATATCACAGAGCGCGTGAATGGGGGCCGGTAAATGGAACGCAAGAAAATCGCGCGCCGTGTCCGGTTGGCGTAAAAAGAGTTTGAACAGTGCATCGTGTGGGGTGGAACTCTGCTTTTTGCTCATGGCGTTCCTTCACCTGTTGTTTGAATGCCGCGACTCTACGCGCCACTCCACACCTGTGCATTAGCCAGTTTTCATCCCTGCGAGACTCTTTCAGAGGAATTTACGTCGTGCTGCAAGAGTTGCATTTTTATGGAAAGTGGCACGCAAAAAAGCCCGGTAGCAAACGCATACCGGGCTTTTCAAAACAGGTGGTGGAACAATGTTGTGGAACAATGTTAACGCAACGCCCACCACTCACGCAGACAGGCTTTTCCTTCCGGGCAGCTTTTGCAACTGCCGGAGAGGCAGCCGTCAGGTTCTTCCTGAATTCGCACGGCTTTGCCCATACTTTCCAGTTGTTGCAGCATTGCGTTAATCATCGGTTGTGGAGTGTTCAGCGTCTGGCTGATTTGGGCCGCTTCCATACGGCCCCGTAACGCCAGCAAATCACGCACCTGGATGAGCGAAGCCATTGCCGTATCCTTAGTGGCAATCGCCAGAGGTGCTGGCTGCGCAGCAACTGCTTACCGATTTGCGCGTTGCCAGCAGTTCGATATCAACCCGGCTACGCGCGCGACGCAGCAGGCCAATGACCACGATGTTAAACAGGATCACCGCCAGAATGCACACCAGACTGTAGGTTGGGTGCTGGCTGTAGCTGGCAACCTGATAGAACAAGGTGGCGAGCGAGTAAGCGATATTCAGCCCCCACAGGATGGAGAAGCCCATCCAGCCACGGCTTGATTCACGAGCGATGGCGCCCATTACCGAGATGCACGGTACATACAGCAGGACAAAAATCAGATAGCTGTAAGCTGCTGCCGCGCTACCGAATTTTTGATCCATCACGCCCATCGCCCCGGTGCCCATTTCACCGTCGCCTTTGCTGGCTTCAATTGGGTTCATCAGTACGCTAAGGCTAAAGGTGTCTTTCAGACTCTGCCAGGTTTCATCTACCGCGCTGAACAGCTCTTCACCAAGGTTGAATTCCGCCGGATTGAACTCTTCGTCCTGAATATTTTCTGCGGTGTAGAGGGTGTTGAGCGTACCCACCACCACTTCTTTCGCCATGGCACCCGTGAACAGGCCAACCGTTGCCTGCCAGTTATCTTCATGTACACCAATTGGCTTGAAGACCGGGGTGATCACACGGCTGACAGAAGCCAGCGCTGAGTCGTTGATGTTGTCGACGATTTTCCCGCTTAGCGAGAAGCTGTTGAAGGCACTCAGGAAAATACTGACGATGATAATCACTTTACCGGCGCGCAGAACGAAACCTTTCAGACGCTGCCAGGTCTGGATAATCAGGCTCTTAACGTGTGGTACGTGGTATACCGGCAACTCCATGACAAACGGCGTCGCTTCACCGCGCATGATGGTGTATTTGAGCATCAGGCCAGTCAGCACAGCCATCACGATACCCAGCATATACAGTGAGAACACAGCCAGCGCGCCGTTCTGCCCAAAGAACGCAGCCGCAAATACCGCGAAGATTGCCAGACGTGCGCCGCAGGACATAAATGGAGCCATCATGATGGTCATCAGGCGTTCACGCGGTGCATCAAGGGTTCGCGCGCCCATCACCGACGGCACGTTACAACCGAAGCCAACAATCAATGGCACAAAAGATTTACCCGGTAATCCCAACGCCTGCATCAGACGGTCCATCACAAACGCCGCACGCGCCATATATCCGGAGTCTTCCAGGAAGGAGAGGAACAGGTACATCATGCCAATTTGCGGCACCAGTGGCAGAACGGTGTTAATGCCACCACCCAGGCCCTGGGCGAGGAAGATAGTCAGCCAGTCCGGGAAGTGGAGTGTGTAACCAATCCACTGAATACCATGTACAAACAGCGCCACGGAACCGACGTCAAACAGCGGTTGTAGCGCCCCGCCGATATTGATAGCCAGCAGGAACATCAGGTACATCACAAAGAGGAAAATCGGCAGACCAAGGAATCGGTTAAGCACGATTTTATCTACGGCAGTGGTGAAACGGCTGGGTTCTGCCGTCAGGGTGTTGCTCACCACATCACAGATGGCGGCAATACACTGGTAACGCGCATCGGCAATGTGTAGCGCCGGATCGTCCATCTCATTACGCAGACGGGCGAGAGCAGCATCCAGATGCTGCGATGCTTCACCAGCGTAGGCGCGGCTGTAAATATCGCCTTCCAACATTTGCAGACCCAGCCAGCGGCGATGTTTCAGCGGGATGTCGGACGGCATCACTTTCGCCAGTGCGTCGGCTTCATTGATTAGCGGTTGGGCGTAATGCACCAGTTCTACATTCTCGTTGGCTTTGTAGCGGTCAATTGCCAGTTTCAGCGCTTCAATACCACGACCACGAGTGGAGACCAGTGGAACCACCGGGCAGCCAAGACGCGCCGCCAGGGCATCAATTTCAATGCGAATATTTTGCTTCTCGGCAATGTCGAGCATGTTCAGTGCCACGATGCACGGAATACCCAGCTCCAGTAGTTGCAGCGTCAGGTAAAGGTTACGTTCAAGGTTAGACGCATCCACCACGTTAATCAGCAGATCGGCATCGCCGCTTAAAATGTAGTGACAGGCGATTTGCTCATCCAGCGAAGTCTGCGAAGAGATGGTGGTCAGAGAATAAGTGCCGGGCAGATCCACCAGGGTGACCTGATGATCGGTAGTGGTGAACTGACCCTCTTTACGTTCGACGGTAACACCAGCCCAGTTTCCTACACGCTGACGAGCACCGGTGAGCTGGTTAAATAAAGTTGTCTTGCCAGAATTTGGATTACCAATTAAGCCAATGGTTAATTTTTTCATTGTTATTCTCACCGTATTAACAGGAAACCGCTTCCACTTCTAATAAGGCCAGATCTTTTTTCCGTAATACCAGGCTTACACGACGGGTTTCGATATGAATAGGATCACCGAGTGGAGCGACGCGCACCACATTAAAAGAGGAGCCAGGTAACATGCCAAGAGAAAGCAGCTTCTGACGATATGCCGGGCTAATTTCACGGGAAAAGCCAGTGATTTTCCACGCAGTATCTGGGGTGTATTGCATAGGTGCCTACTTGTTTCTCGCTATACTCGTCATAATTCAAATTGCATGTGCTGCGGCTTCGGTCGCTCACCCCAGTTACTTACTGGAGTAAGTACCCGGGGACTCTCTCACTTGCCGCCTTCCTGCAACTCGAATTATTTAGAGTAAAACTGGTTAACTACCTCATGGGGCGTTTGACAGCGACATGAGACCAGATGATTCGCCAACGAAGGAGAGATTAAATAATCAACAGTACAATGATAATGAGAATGGTTTCTATCAGCAATACTTAAAATGTGTGCGAATGTTGGTTTAGATAATAATTTGCGCCAATGTTGATGTGGCTCAAGGTTATATCAGAGCAAAAATATAATTCGGAGGGCGAATTATTATGGCTGCTTAATGTTTTATTAAGGTTTCAATTGTTAATGATGTGATAAATATTAGCGGAATATATTGTGGTTTTGGCTGTGGAATAAAAATACCGGAGCCAGGCAAGTGCACGGATGGTCCCCTCGCCCCATCGGGGAGAGGGCTGGGGAGAGGGGGGAAAGTTGTGCCTGTTTTGACCCGCAAGCGAGTTTGTCAGCAATCTCAAATGCCGGAGATGTTCTCCGGCACTTTTATGTCAGTTAAGGCGTTTATTGCCAGATGCGGCGTGAACGCCTTATCTGGCCTACGAACCCGTGCAAAGCTGAACCGTAGGCCAGTCATAGTGTTTAACGCTTTTTACCCATTGCTGCTGCCAGCGCATCCATCATCGCGCTGTTACCGGCAGGCTGCGTTTCACGGCCACGCGGTTTTGCTGCCGGGCGGTTGTTTTGCGGACGATCGTTACCGCCGCCACGACGGACATTGGTTTCACCAGGCTGTTCGTCCAGGCGCATGGTCAGGGCGATACGTTTACGCTGGAGATCCACTTCCAGCACTTTCACCTTCACAATGTCACCCGCTTTCACCACGGTGTGCGGATCTTCCACAAACTTATTCGACAGGGAAGAGATGTGAACCAGACCGTCCTGATGTACGCCGATATCGACAAACGCGCCAAAGTTGGTGACGTTGGTGACTGCACCTTCGAGGATCATACCCGGTTGCAGGTCGTTCATTGTCTCGACGCCATCGGCAAACTGAGCGGTTTTAAATTCCGGACGCGGGTCGCGACCCGGTTTTTCCAGCTCTTTGATAATGTCAGTTACCGTCGGCACACCGAATTTCTCATCGGTAAAGTCAGAGGCTTTCAGGTTACGCAGTTCGCTGCTGTTACCCATCAGATCTTTCAGAGCCTGTTGCGTTGCCGCCAGAATGCGTTCGACCACCGGATAGGCTTCCGGGTGAACGGTAGACGCGTCCAGCGGGTTATCGCCGTGGTTAATACGCAGGAAGCCCGCACACTGCTCGAAGGCTTTAGGCCCTAAACGGCTAACTTTTAACAATTGCTGACGGTTTTTGAATTGCCCATTCTCATCGCGCCAGGCAACGATGTTTTGTGCCATCATGCGCGTCAGACCCGCCACGCGAGTTAACAGCGGAACAGAAGCGGTGTTGAGATCGACGCCAACGGCGTTTACGCAGTCTTCCACCACTGCATCCAGTTTGCGAGCCAGTTGTGTCTGGCTGACGTCATGCTGATACTGACCCACGCCGATGGATTTCGGATCGATTTTCACCAGCTCCGCCAGCGGATCTTGCAAACGACGGGCGATAGATACCGCGCCACGCAGAGAAACATCGAGATCCGGGAACTCCTGTGCTGCCAGTTCGGAAGCAGAGTAAACCGATGCGCCTGCTTCGCTGACGATCACTTTTTGCGCCGTCACTTTCGGGAACTGCTTCTGAACGTCGAGATAGAAACGCTCGGTTTCGCGGGAAGCCGTACCGTTACCAATCGCCACCAGTTCAACGTTATGTTTTTCACACAGAGCAGCAACGGTCATCGCTGCTTTTGCGGCCTGCCCGGTGTGCGGATAAATGGTGTCGGTTGCCACCAGTTTACCGGTCGCATCGACTACCGCTACTTTTACCCCGGTACGCAGACCCGGATCGAGGCCCATCGTCGCACGCAGCCCGGCAGGAGCCGCCATCAGCAGATCATGTAGGTTACGGGCAAAAACGTTGATTGCTTCATCTTCTGCGCGTTCGCGCACGGTGCCCATCAGTTCGGTTTCCAGATGCATCAGCACCTTGATGCGCCAGGTCCAGCTCACCACGCCCTTGCGCCAGCTATCCGCCGGAGCATTGTTCAGGCGCAGGCCGAGGTGATCCATAATGATTTGTTCGCAATAGCTCTCTTTCGGTGGCTCGTCGAACTGCGGATCGGCATTCAGCGAAAGCTGGAGTACGCCTTCATTACGCCCACGGAACATCGCCAGCGCGCGGTGAGAGGGCACCGTTGACAGCGGTTCGTGATGATCGAAATAGTCGCGAAATTTTGCCCCTTCCTCTTCTTTACCGCTCACTACGGTTGAGACCAGATGTGCGTTCTTCCACAGATAATCACGCACTTTCGCCAACAGGGCGGCATCTTCGGCAAAACGTTCCATCAGTATATAGCGCGCGCCGTCCAGCGCGGCTTTGGTATCCGCTACGCCTTTATCAGCATCAACAAATTGCGCAGCGGCAATTTCCGGCGTTTGCGATGGATCGTTCCACAACAGGTCAGCTAACGGCTCAAGACCTGCTTCAATGGCGATTTGCCCACGGGTGCGGCGTTTAGGTTTGTAGGGCAGATAGAGGTCTTCGAGTTCGGTTTTGCTCAAAGTGGCGTTGATGGCATTCGCCAGCTCATCGGTGAGTTTACCTTGCTCAGAAATGGACTTGAGGATCGCCTGACGTCTCTCTTCCAGCTCGCGCAAATATCCCAGACGCGTTTCCAGATTACGCAACTGCGTGTCATCCAGACCGCCGGTGATTTCCTTACGATAACGTGCGATAAACGGCACGGTATTCCCTTCGTCAAGCAGGCGAACGGCGGCTTCAACCTGTTCCGGGCGCGCCTGAATTTCACCCGCAATAATGCGGCAGAACGAATCATTCATCATGGTTTGAGTTCATCTTTTCGGATCAAAAATCAGGGGATAGTTATACGGACTGGCTGGCAAAAATGCCAGCCATCGGCAGGAGGTTAAGACTCTTCCTTATGGTTTCACGTACTCGATGGCATTAACATACCAGCTCGCTTCCCCGGCAGGGGTATTCACCACCGCCAGATCGCCAACCTCTTTTTTCAGCAATGCGCGGGCCATTGGGGAATCAATAGAGATGTAATCTTTACGGCCAAAAATTTCATCGTAGCCGACGATACGAAAACGGTGGGTAACACCATCGTCGTTTTCAATCTCCACCCACGCGCCAAAGAACACTTTGCCTTCCTGCTGCGGGGAATAATCGACGATTTTTAGATTTTCCATGCATTTAGTGAGGTAGCGCACGCGGCGGTCGATTTCACGCAGGCGCTTTTTATTATACTGATAGTCAGCATTTTCGCTGCGGTCGCCCAGACTTGCAGCCCAGGTCACCTTTTTTGTGACCTCGGGGCGTTCTTCACGCCAGAGATAATTGAGCTCTTGTTTGAGTTTTTCATACCCTTCCCGGGTAATCAGGGGCGTTTTCATCTCGTTGATTCCCTTTGTCTGTTTGATAATGCGCACATTGGGTATAACGTGATCATATCAACAGAATCAATAATGTTCCGCCGAATAAATTGTATACTTAAACTGCTGTTTAATATGCTTTGTAACAATTTAGGCTGAAATTTATACCAGATTTAGCTGGTGACGAACGTAAGCTTTTTTAAGAATACACGCTTACAAATTGTTGCGAACCTTTGGGAGTATAAACAATGCAAGAGAACTACAAGATTCTGGTGGTCGATGACGACATGCGCCTGCGCGCGCTGCTGGAGCGTTATCTCACCGAACAAGGCTTCCAGGTTCGAAGCGTCGCTAATGCAGAACAGATGGATCGCCTGCTCACCCGTGAATCTTTCCATCTTATGGTACTGGATTTGATGTTACCTGGTGAAGATGGCTTGTCGATTTGCCGACGTCTTCGTAGCCAGAGTAACCCGATGCCGATCATTATGGTGACGGCGAAAGGGGAAGAAGTTGACCGTATCGTTGGCCTGGAGATTGGCGCTGACGATTACATTCCGAAACCGTTTAACCCACGTGAACTGCTGGCTCGTATTCGTGCGGTACTGCGTCGTCAGGCGAACGAGTTGCCGGGCGCGCCGTCGCAGGAAGAAGCGGTAATTGCTTTCGGTAAGTTCAAACTTAACCTCGGTACGCGCGAAATGTTCCGTGAAGATGAGCCGATGCCGCTCACCAGCGGTGAATTTGCGGTACTGAAGGCGCTGGTCAGTCATCCGCGTGAGCCGCTCTCCCGCGATAAATTGATGAACCTTGCCCGTGGACGTGAATATTCCGCAATGGAACGCTCCATCGACGTGCAGATCTCGCGTCTGCGCCGCATGGTGGAAGAAGATCCGGCGCACCCACGTTACATTCAGACCGTCTGGGGTCTGGGCTACGTCTTCGTGCCGGACGGTTCTAAAGCATGAGGCGATTGCGCTTCTCGCCACGAAGTTCATTTGCCCGCACGTTATTGCTCATCGTCACCTTGCTGTTCGTCAGCCTGGTGACGACTTACCTGGTGGTACTGAACTTCGCGATTTTGCCGAGCCTTCAGCAGTTTAATAAAGTCCTCGCATACGAAGTACGTATGTTGATGACCGACAAACTGCAACTGGAGGACGGCACGCAGTTGGTTGTGCCTCCCGCTTTTCGTCGGGAGATCTACCGTGAGCTGGGGATCTCTCTCTATTCCAACGAAGCTGCCGAAGAGGCCGGGCTGCGTTGGGCGCAACACTATGAATTCTTAAGCCATCAGATGGCGCAGCAACTGGGCGGTCCGACGGAAGTTCGCGTCGAGGTCAACAAAAGCTCGCCTGTCGTCTGGCTGAAAACCTGGCTGTCGCCCAATATCTGGGTGCGTGTGCCGCTGACCGAAATTCATCAGGGTGATTTCTCCCCGCTGTTCCGCTATACGCTGGCGATAATGCTGTTGGCGATAGGCGGCGCGTGGCTGTTTATTCGTATTCAGAACCGACCG
This sequence comes from Escherichia sp. MOD1-EC5950, assembly GCF_002965345.1. NCBI lineage: Bacteria > Pseudomonadati > Pseudomonadota > Gammaproteobacteria > Enterobacterales > Enterobacteriaceae > Escherichia > Escherichia sp. MOD1-EC5950. The sequence goes on along the minus strand of NZ_PTSR01000006.1, from coordinate 59,619 downwards.
TTAGTCGATCTCGAACATGCGGCTTTGCAGGTGGGTAAGGGGATTATTCCTCCGCCGCTGCGTGAATATGGTGCTTCGGAGGTGCGTTCGGTTACCCGTGCCTTCAACCATATGGCGGCTGGTGTCAAGCAACTGGCGGATGACCGCACGTTGTTGATGGCAGGGGTGAGTCATGACCTGCGCACGCCGCTGACGCGTATTCGCCTGGCAACGGAGATGATGAGTGAGCAGGATGGCTACCTGGCGGAATCGATCAACAAGGATATCGAAGAGTGCAATGCCATCATTGAGCAATTTATCGACTATCTACGCACCGGGCAGGAGATGCCGATGGAGTTGGCCGATCTTAATGCCGTGCTTGGTGAGGTGATTGCTGCGGAAAGTGGCTATGAGCGGGAAATTGAAACCGCGCTTGAGCCGGGCAGCATTGAAGTAAAAATGCATCCGCTCTCCATCAAACGCGCAGTGGCAAATATGGTGGTGAACGCCGCCCGTTACGGCAATGGCTGGATTAAAGTCAGTAGTGGTACGGAGCCGAATCGCGCCTGGTTCCAGGTGGAAGATGATGGTCCTGGTATTGAACCAGAGCAGCGTAAGCACTTATTCCAGCCGTTTGTCCGCGGCGACAGCGCGCGCACCATTAGCGGAACGGGGTTAGGGCTGGCAATTGTGCAGCGTATCATCGATAACCATAACGGGATGCTGGAGCTCGGCACCAGCGAGCGAGGCGGGCTTTCCATTCGCGCCTGGTTGCCTGTACCGGTCACGCGAGCGCAGGGCACGACAAAAGAAGGGTAAAAAAATGGGAGGCGATGAGCCTCCCGTTTTTTTCGCTTCTAATACATTATGCTCACAACACGAGAATATAGACTCATCGTGTTGATAAGATTATTCAACTTCCATATTGCTACTTACATTGCAAAAACCAACTTGATGAAGGTGAGCTATTTCACGAACTTTTTTCAATGCGTCATCTGCTACAGACCAGCTAAATGCCATATAGATAATATTTTTTCCAATTGAATAGTCGGTCAAATAAACATCTAATCCTGACTCATCCAGCTTATCGAACTGTTCGTCATCGGGGGCATCCGGCCCATTTAAATTAGGGAAGGTTTGAATCAGAGTTGAGTAAAAATTTCTAAGGGCGGGGCTGCTTATTTCTGAATTATTGTAGTCGTGTTGTTCACTCCACGAAGTTTGCTTCTCATACCATTCCATAAAAACAGCCGGATCTTGTGGGGCTGCACTACGTTCAAACACCATTAAATCGTAGCTCATTGATGCTTCCTTTCTACTATAAAAAATCCCCCGTATCTTGCGAAACGGGGGCTTTTGTCTCTTAACTTAACTGATTACAGCTTCGGGCCAGCAGCGACCAGCGCGGCACCCGCAGGGGTGTCGGTGTATTTATCGAAGTTGTCGATAAACAGTTTCGCCAGCGTTTCAGCTTTTTCCTGCCACTGTTCCGGGGAAGCGTAGGTGTTACGCGGATCGAGGATCTTCGTGTCTACGCCCGGCAGCTCGGTTGGGATCGCCAGGTTAAACATCGGCAGGGTGAAGGTTTCTGCGTTATCCAGCGAACCGTTCAGGATGGCATCGATAATGGCGCGGGTATCTTTAATGGAGATACGTTTGCCAGTGCCGTTCCAGCCGGTGTTAACGAGATATGCCTGCGCACCCGCCGCCTGCATACGTTTCACCAGCACTTCTGCGTACTGAGTCGGGTGCAGCGACAGGAATGCCGCGCCGAAACAGGCAGAGAAGGTTGGCGTCGGTTCGGTGATGCCACGCTCAGTACCGGCCAGTTTGGCGGTGAAGCCTGAGAGGAAGTGGTACTGGGTTTGATCGGCAGTCAGGCGAGAAACCGGCGGCAGTACGCCAAAAGCATCTGCGGTCAGGAAGATCACTTTAGTCGCGTGGCCCGCTTTGGAGACTGGCTTAACGATGTTTTCGATATGATAGATCGGATAAGAAACGCGGGTATTCTCGGTTTTTGAACCATCATCAAAGTCGATAGTGCCATCTTCACGCACGGTGACGTTTTCCAGCAGCGCATCGCGACGGATGGCGTTGTAGATTTCGGGTTCTGCTTCTTTCGACAGCTTGATGGTTTTCGCGTAGCAGCCGCCTTCGAAGTTAAATACGCCGTCATCATCCCAGCCGTGCTCGTCATCGCCAATCAGGCGACGTTTCGGGTCGGTGGAAAGGGTGGTTTTACCGGTGCCGGAAAGGCCGAAGAACACCGCAACATCGCCTTTCTCGCCAACGTTGGCGGAGCAGTGCATGGAGGCAATGCCTTTCAGCGGCAGCAGGTAGTTCATCATTGAGAACATCCCTTTCTTCATTTCGCCGCCGTACCAGGTGCCACCAATCAACTGCATGCGCTCAGTCAGGTTAAACGCAACGAAGTTTTCAGAGTTCAGACCCTGTTCTTTCCACTGCGGGTTGGTGCACTTCGCGCCGTTCATGACGATAAAGTCTGGTTTGAAATCTTCCAGCTCTTCATCACTCGGGCGAATAAACATGTTCTTGACGAAATGCGCCTGCCAAGCCACTTCGGTGATGAAACGCACGGAAAGGCGAGTGTCCGGGTTAGCGCCACAGAAAGCGTCAACGACAAACAGGCGTTTGCCGGAAAGCTGTTTGGTCACCAGGCCTTTCAGATGCTGCCAGGTTTCCGGAGAGAGAGGTTTGTTGTCGTTCTTACCTTTGCCTTTGTCGGCCCACCAGAAGGTATCGCGGGTAGTATCGTCACGGACGATATACTTATCTTTTGGTGAGCGGCCGGTGAAGATCCCGGTATCGACGGCAACAGCACCCAGGTTAGTTAACACCCCGCGCTCATAACCGGTCAGGTTTGGATCAAGCTCTTCCTGATACAACAGATCATAGCTTGGGTTGTAAACGATATCATGTACGTCACTGATACCATAAGCCTCGAGTTCTTGCGGGGTCAAACCATTGTTAACGCGCATTTCACTGCTCCTTAGCCAATATGTATTGCCTGAATAGTAAAGTCTTTTTGGGGGTGTTAACCGCGACAAGGCTCATAGATTTACGTATCTGGAGAAATTCATATTTGACAAAAAACTCCGTGATTCCTGTCACGAAACGGTTGCTATTATCGCAGAAATAGCATTCCCGGTGTGGAAAATGTTCTTAAAAGGTTAAAAATTGGTTTATATGGCAGGGATATTGTGAGCGTAATCGCATTCATTTATGAAACTGATGAAAATTCAATAGATAAAGTATCGATTCACCACGCTAACTTTTTTTGATTATTTTCTGAAAAAAGCAAATTAGTCCTGCCTGGATGCGATAATTAACTCTCCTTTCGAATCTGGATACCAACATGGACAACGTTGAACTTTCACCCGTAACACGCTGGGGAATGGTTGCTACCGGATTACTCCAGGGGCTGGTTTGCTACTTGCTGATAACCTGGCTTGCCGGAAAAAATAACAGTTGGATTGTCTATGGTGTGCCTGCGACCCTGGCGCTTTCATCTGTTTTACTCTTCACCGTGGTGTCCTTCAAACAGAAGCGACTTTGGGGATGGTTGGCGATAGTGTTGATTGCCACTCTCGGGATGAGCGGCTGGCTGAAGTGGCAAATTGATGGCATGAGTCCCTGGAGAGCGGAAAAGGCGCTTTGGGATTTTGGTTGTTATCTGCTGTTGATGGGAGTGATGTTGCTGCCGTGGATACAACAGAGCCTGCGTGTGCACAATGACATTACCCGCTATAGCTATTTTTACCAGTCGGTATGGCATAACGTACTTGTATTATTAGTGATTTTTATCACCAATGGCCTGACGTGGCTGGTGCTTTTACTGTGGAGTGAGTTATTTAAACTTGTTGGCATCACGTTTTTCAAAACGCTCTTTTTTTCAACCGACTGGTTTATTTATCTTACGCTGGGGCTGGTTACTGCGCTGGCGGTGATCCTGGCGCGGACACAGTCACGTTTAATTGACTCAATTCAAAAGTTGTTCACGTTAATTGCCACGGGTTTACTGCCGTTGGTGTCATTGCTGACGCTGCTGTTTATTATCACCCTGCCGTTTGCGGGCCTGAATGCGATTTCTCGCCATATCTCTGCCGCCGGGTTGCTTTTGACGCTGGCCTTTTTGCAACTGCTTTTAATGGCCGTTGTCCGCGATCCGCAAAAAGCATCAATTCCCTGGGCTGAACCGTTGCGTTACCTGATTAAAACCGCTCTGCTGGTTACGCCGCTGTATGTGCTGATTGCCGCCTGGGCGTTATGGTTGCGGGTTGCTCAGTACGGCTGGACTGCCGAACGCTTGCATGGTGCGCTGGCTGTGGTGGTGTTACTGGTTTGGTCGCTGGGATATTTTGTCAGTATTGTCTGGCGTAAAGGGCAAAATCCCCTTGTTCTTCAGGGTAAAGTGAATCTTGCGGTTTCGTTGCTGGTGCTGGTGATACTGGTATTGCTTAATTCTCCAGTGCTGGACAGTATGCGCATTAGCGTGAACAGTCATATGGCGCGTTATCAGAGCGGCAAAAACACGCCAGACCAGGTGAGTATCTACATGCTCGAACAGAGCGGTCGCTATGGACGTGCGGCGCTCGAGTCGCTGAAAAGCGATGTCGAGTATATGAAAGAGCCGAAACGCAGACGGAGTCTGCTTATGGCGTTTGATGGAGTCCAGCGTCTTCAGCAGCGGATATCGGAAAAAGCATTAGCCGATAATGTATTAATTGCCCCAGGTTCTGGCAAACCGGATGCGACATTCTGGTCGGCAGTGATGAAAAATCTCTATAACGCGATGATATGTATTGAAAAAGACGCCTGTGTACTGGTTGAGCAAGATCTGAATAGTGATGGCAGGGCTGAGGGGATTCTTTTCGCTTTTAATAGTGAAAGATATATTGTTTATGGCTTTGATCCTGACAAGAAAGAATGGCAAGAGCTTACGATGAGTTTACTTCCGCGCGAAATAACGAAAGAAAAATTACTCACTGCTGCGAAGGAGGGAAAACTGGGGACGAAGCCTAAAGCGTGGCGCGATCTTACGGTGGATGGTGAAACGCTGGATTTGAATCTGAATGAGTGACAACGCGCATCTGATTTTTGCCGGATTCGGTGCGAACGCCTTATCTGACCTACAATAACTTGCGATTTATACCGTAGGCCTGATAAGCGCAGCACATCAGGCTATTAAGACAAAAAATCCGGCAGAGTTGTCTCTGCCGGATTTACTAATTAATGAACCTGCGGGTCTGCCGGAGATGCGTTGTTGCGGATCCCGGCAATATCCATCGCATTGAACACATAGTGGTTACCACAGTAATCACAATGCATGTCAATTTCGCCTTCTTCCGCCAGGATGCTATCTACTTCTTCATCCGGCAGCGTTTTCAGCGCGTCGGCGCAACGTTCACGCGAGCAGGTGCATTTGAACTCAACATCCTGCGGATCGTAAACCGTCACTTCTTCTTCGTGATACAAACGCCACAAAACCTCGTTTGCCGGTAAGGTCAGCAGTTCTTCGGTTTTGATGGTTTCGGTCAGTGTCGCCAGGTGATTGAAGTCATCCTGCTGGGCATTTTGCGCAGGCATCACCTGCAACAGCATGCCGCCAGCGGCAGGCTTACCATCTACTTCGCCGGTGCGAATAAACAGGCGCGTCGGCAACTGTTCAGAACGCATAAAGTAATCTTCCAGGCAAGCTGCCAGGGTATCACCTTCCAGACCAACGACGCCCTGATAGCGTTCGCCTTCGCTCGGCGTAATGGTAATTACCACATAACCGTTACCGACCAGCGTTTTCAGATCGGCATTTTCTGGAATTTCGCCCTGCACGCGTGCGACGCCGCGCATCTGCTGTTTGTTGTTTCCGTTGATGACCGCCAGATTCATCGGGCCGTCGCCTTGTAGTTGCACGGTGATATCACCATCAAACTTCAGTGTAGCGGTCAGCAGGCTGGTTGCGACCAGCAGTTCTGCCAGCACGTTTTTCACCGGCTGCGGATAATCGTGATTCTCAAGGAGCTGTTGCAGGGTTTCCGAAACGGTTACCAGTTCGCCGCGCACGGCAAAGTTTTCAAACAGATAGCGATGTAATTGGTCATGTTGCGGCATAATCATCTCTCTTGCAGGTGACAGTTATTCACTGTCGCCGTGTTTAAATCGTAACAGGTCGCGGCGCTCTTTTTTGTCCGGGCGTCGGTCCGGGTGCGGCATGGTTAAGGCATTAAGTTTACGTGCCAGCGCCATTTTTTCGCGTTTCTCTACACTTTCCGCAGTCTCTTCATACAGCAAGACCGCCTCGCTGGCGGGGCGACGCTGCTCAGTAATCGCCTTCACAATTACTGTTCGCTCGTCATTTCCCTGGCGCAGTGTGAGCGTGGCATTCAGTTCGACGACTTTACTCGGCTTGCTGCGCTGCCCGTTGTAATGCACCTTACCGCCTTCAATCATTTCGCGGGCCAGCGCGCGGGTTTTATAAAAACGGGCGGCCCATAGCCATTTATCCAGTCGAACCTCAACAGCAGGTTTTTCTTTCATGGCGTCTCCTTCACATTAGCGAGGGGATCAGGCGGCGGTAGTCATTCAGTGACGGATGGCGCTCATACTGTTTTTCAGCAATCCCTGAGTCGGGATTAGTAACGCCGAGGCAGTAACGAATACCAAATTGCGCGGCAGCGTCGAGAATCGCTTCGCTGTCATCAATAAACAGCGTTCTTTCAGCTTTCAGACCCGTAGCTTCGGCCACCGCATGCCATAACCGCTGATCCTCTTTCGGATAACCAAATGTGTGGGTGGAAAGTAATAAATCAAGGTGTGCGTCCAGACCGGTATGCTCGAGTTTTACCGCCAGATTGTGCGGATGGGCGTTAGTGAGCAAAATTCGCCGCTTGCCGCTGGCTTTCAGAGCTTCAAGAAACGGAATGGTATCTTCACGCAGCACGGCGCGTGGCCCCATTTCGGTGGTCATCGCGCAAATATCCAGGCCCAGTTGCTCACTCCAGTAATCAAGACAGTACCAGTTTAGCGTATGCTGCACGTCGTGATATTGCTGGCGCATATATTCCATCGCTTCTTGTGGCGTGACACCGTTCTGCGCGCCCCAGGTTTCGGGCACCAGCTTTTGCCAGAAATAGTTATCGAAAGCGAGGTCGAGCAGTGTGCCGTCCATATCCAGCAGAACGGTGTCTACGTCCTGCCAGGCAATGTTGATATGCATGGGGGAATCTCCAGAGTGAAGCAATTTGCGCGACAGGGTAGCATAACCTGCCGCGCAAACGTGTTATTCGATGAGGCTTTCTGAAGATGTCAGCAGTTTCGAATTCAGGCAGTTTTCGTAGTATTCCTGAATTTTTAGCATACGGGTACGGTGACGCTGGCATCGTCGCCAGGCCTGCACGCCATTATAGATGGTGCTGCCCAGCATCGTTAGCAACAGCAATGTCGTGCCCAGATAGCGCCACAGTCCGGAGCGATCCGGGATGGGGTGCAGGCCGATATGCTGCGTGCCGTTGGCGTCGGTGAAAATTTTGGTGACGATCCCCTCGGCGTTAAAAGGCGTATGCATCAACATTTGTGCCAGCTTCTGGAAGGCGTTCCACTGCTCTTGTGGCGGATAATCATAAAGCGAAACCGCAGGCCACGGTTGATCGACTAAATCACTGCCTTCGTCGCTGACAATCAGGAATCCTCCCGGTGCCGGGCTATTCAGTGATTGCGCCGCTCGCGCCGTTTCATGAGTGATGAATGGTGCTGTAGAGGTTTCCACCAGGTTATCGAGTGATTCTGCACTCACCGGGCGGAGTAACACATTGACACCGTCGAGTTTTCCGGCGTTGGCGCGTTTTACCAGTGCGTCCCAGTCCTTACTGTTGCCGAGATTTACCAGCGCATTTTTCAACCGTACACAATCATCTTTGGCAGCACAGAGATCAGCCGTCTTCAGCACAATGTCGCCAAAGTCATCAAGCAGTACCATGCCGGATTTCTGAATTGCTGAACGCAATGAGGCGCTGACGCGAGATTCATCATCCGGTTTCGGGTGCAACTGGCGGTTTACTGCCTCGGTCAGTGCCGTGGCCTTGTTGACCAGTTCAGACTCTGGTAATGGCAATGAACGGGCGTCATTCCAGATGATCTGCGAGCAGTCAAATGGCAAAAACGGTGAATTGGTTTTCGCGCTCCAGGTGCCGGAAGTGCGGATATTACACATCCCTGTACCGCTAAGACGTAAGGTATCGCCTACACGTACTCCGGCATCTGCCAGTTGTTTAACGCTGGTGGCCTCAATGGTCTGCGCGCCTTTCATCCAGGAGAGGGTGAATTTCAGCGGCATATCCAGCGGGATCCAGAACAGCAGCATAAACAGCACCAGCAGCGATCCGGCAGCGATAACCGTACTGCGTAGCCAGTGTTGCAGCGGGAAGTTTTTCACTTCGTCATGCAGCGAAAGATAGCGTCCCTGGCGTACCACATGCCGATCAAGGTAGATATCGATATCCGTTTGCTGCCCCAGATCCTGGGCAATATAAGGCTGCCAGTGCGCGGGATAGACCAGGTCGATAATACCGAGCGAGATATTGTTGATTTGTTCCTGATCGTTTTCGCCAAATAATCCCCAACGACGCGGCGTACCACGCAGACAGTGGATCTCCCGCAGGGATGATTTTGCCGGCGGCGCAAATAGCCCCCACAGGCCTGCTCCCAGCAGCAGTAATGCGCCACCAGCCAGCCACGGAACAAAGACATCCGGGGTAATCAGGCAGAAAAAGAACATCAGGAAGGAGGCGACAATCAGTAACGCTTCACGCAGCCCACGCGGGCGACTAAGCGCATACTCTTCGTGCGTTTCTTTGCGAATATTGAGTAATTCAATTTGTTCGCTTTCTTCTCCGCGAATAGACGCCTGCGTTGACGGGACTGGCTGTAACGCATAGCCGCGAGTTTCCTGCATGTACTCTTGCAGCGTATGACCGTTGAGTGAAATAACCAGCGGCAGCGAATCGGTATGGATCAGTTCAACGGTATTTTCATCGTTGATGTACTGCTCCCAGAACGGGGGCAGGTGGACTTCCACCGAATCGAGATAGTAACGCCATTTGTTTGGATCGTCGGTAGAAATGCCATAACGCGTGATGGCGTGCGTCAACATCATGACGTTGTTGCTTTCGGCGTTCAGGGTCAGAGAAACAGGAGCCGTGCTGGCACCCGTTGGGCCGGGAACCTGCAAAACCTGCGTCAGACTGTCGAGATAATTTTCAACGGCGCTACGTTCTTCAGAAGTGAGTTTGCGCGTTTGCGCATCAGCGAAGGCGTTAGCCCAGGACAGTGGACGTCGCCTGGAGCGTACTTTTATCAGCCATCCTGCAAGTAGTGAGCAGGCCAGCAAAGCAGCTAAAAAAATCACAATGGTGCTCATGCTTTCCCCATCTTACTTAATTTGTCAGGTGTGGTTAGTCGCATCCTGGACACAATATAGGATTCTGCGGTTGGCTATCGGCAAGCGTGGAGTTGAACTTGAGCATCATTAAGCGCATCCCAGTAACCGCTGATCATAGCAAACCCTCTGAGGGCGGAATATCAGCAAATTCCTGGACTTATTTCAACCTATTGACTTTTTATTTGATTTGAGAATGATTATTTATTAGGTTACGTAAATGTAAATAACATGCAATTCACATTGCCGAAAGCGTGTCCGATATCGCACAATAACTGCTGATTTCACAGCATAGATTCCACGATGAGCAAATCATTACAAAAACCCACCATTCTGAATGTTGAAACTGTAGCCCGTTCCCGATTGTTTACCGTCGAAAGCGTGGATCTGGAGTTCAGCAACGGCGTGCGGCGTGTTTATGAACGAATGCGTCCAACCAACCGGGAAGCCGTGATGATTGTGCCGATTGTGGACGATCACCTGATTTTGATCCGCGAATACGCAGTGGGAACTGAATCCTACGAGTTAGGATTTTCGAAAGGGTTAATTGACCCCGGTGAAAGTGTCTATGAAGCCGCTAACCGCGAGCTAAAAGAAGAAGTGGGATTTGGTGCGAACGATCTGACTTTCTTGAAGAAGCTCAGCATGGCACCGTCTTACTTTTCCAGCAAAATGAATATCGTGGTGGCGCAGGATCTCTACCCTGAATCGCTGGAAGGCGATGAGCCAGAGCCGCTGCCGCAAGTGCGCTGGCCGCTGGCGCATATGATGGATTTGCTCGAAGACCCTGATTTCAACGAAGCGCGCAATGTCAGTGCGCTGTTCCTGGTACGTGAGTGGTTGAAGGGGCAGGGGCGGTTGTAAATACGTGAGGCTTGCCTGATGCGCTACGTTTATCAGGCCTACGCGGTTCCTGCAATATATTGAGTGTTCACGATTTTGTAGACCAGATAAGGCACTTGTGCCGCATCCGGCAAAAAAAGCCCGACAACATTAACGTTGCCGGGCGTCGTTTTTAGAACAATTCCTGCGCCTCACCATTATCGATAATGGTCGTTCCCACCTCGCGCACCGCCTGCTGTGTAGGCTGCGTACCTTCGATGAAATACTCTTCGCGGCTGTTGCCACCATTAGCCAGTTGCCCGGTGCTGCGATCGATATTCACCGTCACAATGCCTGGTGGCGGTGTCAATGGTTGTTCCGGCACGCCTTCCAGCACGGCTTTCATATAAGCATCCCATGCTGGCTGCGCGCTCTTCGCTCCACCTTCATAACCCGAGATCTGATCTTTAATCGCGCCGGAAGCCGTGGTGTGGCCGAGATTGCGGCGGTGATCGTCAAAGCCAATCCATACCGAGGTCACAACGCCTGGACCGTAACCCGAAAACCACGCATCTTTCGAGCTGTTGGTTGTCCCGGTTTTCCCGCCAATATCATGACGTTGTAAATCACGGCCTGCGCGCCAGCCGGTGCCCTGCCAACCTGGTTCACCAAAGATATTGGTGTTCAGGGCGCTCTTAATCAGGAATGCCAGCGGTGTGCTGATGACGTGCGGTGCGTACTCTGGCGCGCCAGTCTTCGCCACTAATGTCTGATTAGCCTGCTCCAGTTGCGGCATTGGAACGGAAACATTCTGCTGCGAGCGAGAGGTAGCAACATCTTCAACGTCGCTATTTTCCAGCACGTTCGATTTTTGCGTATCACCGTAAATCACCGGAATATCACATTCCGGGCAGGCTACTTTCGGTTTAGCTTCGAAAATCACGCCACCCTGGTCGTTTTCAATTTTGCTGATAAACCAGGGGTCAACCAGGAAGCCACCATTAGCCATCACTGCGTACCCACGCGCCACCTGTAGCGGCGTGAAGGAAGCAGAACCCAGCGCCAGCGATTCAGTGTGGACAATGTTTTGTGCCGGGAAGCCGAAGCGTTGCAAATACTCTGCGGCATAGTCCACGCCCATCGCACGCATCGCTCGTACCATTACCACGTTTTTCGACTGACCCAGCCCCTGGCGTAAACGGATTGGACCGGCATACTGCGGTGGTGAGTTTTTCGGCTGCCAGTCTGAACCCGCGCCTGCATCCCAGCGGGAAATCGGCACATCGTTCAACATACTTGCCAGCGTCAGACCTTTATCCATCGCTGCGGTGTAGAGGAAAGGCTTGATATTCGAACCAACCTGACGCAGCGCCTGGGTGGCGCGGTTAAATTTGCTCTGGTTGAAGTCAAAGCCACCGACCAGCGCCATAACCGCGCCGTTTTGTGGATTGATAGATACCAGCGCAGAGTTCACTTCCGGCACCTGTGCCAGCCACCAGGCATCGCCCATCTGGCGAACCCAGATTTGCTGACCTGTTTGCACAACATCGCTCACTTTACGCGGCGTCGGTCCCTGCTGAGTATCTGAACGATAAGGCCGCGCCCAGCGCACTCCTTCCATTCGCAGCGTTACAGATGTTCCGTCCGCCAGCATTGCTGTCGCTTCCTGCGGGTTGGCGCGGGTGACCGCGGCAGGCAGCAGCGGACCATAGGTCGGCAGCGCCTTCAGCGTATCGGTAATCTTTTTGTCATCCCACGCTGACTCACCTGCTTTCCACAGCACATTGGCTGGGCCGCGATAGCCATGACGCATGTCGTAGTCCAGAACGTTATTACGTACTGCTTGCTGTGCGGCCTGCTGCACTTTGCGGGTAATGGTAGTGTAAATGCGATAACCGTCTTCATAAGCGCTTTCGCCGTAACGGTTATACATCTCCTGGCGTACCATTTCGGTGAGATACGGCGCTGAGAAGGCGATCTCCGGTGCGTGATAGTTGGCGTTAACCGGCTCAGTGCGTGTCTGAGCGTACTGCTGTTGAGTGATATACCCTTCGTCCAACATTCGCGACAGCACGACGTTCCGTCGCGCAACGGCACGATCCATAGAGTAGAGCGGGTTGAAGGTGGAGGGGGCTTTCGGTAGCCCGGCAATCACCGCCATTTCGTTCAGCGTCAATTGATCGACCGTTTTACCGAAATAGACTTGTGCCGCAGCACCGACACCATAGGCGCGGTAACCGAGGTAAATCTTGTTCAGATAAAGCTCGAGGATTTCGTCTTTCGTCAGCAACTGTTCAATACGAATCGCAAGGAAGACTTCCTTAATTTTACGCATCAACGTGCGTTCTGGACTCAGGAAGAAGTTTCTCGCCAGTTGTTGGGTGATGGTGCTCGCCCCTTGTGATGCGTGGCCGGAGAACAGCGCCACGCTTGCCGCACGGAAGATCCCCACCGGGTCAACACCGTGATGCTCGTAGAAGCGGCTGTCTTCCGTCGCAATAAAGGCTTTCACCATTTCCGGCGGGATTTGATCCAACGTAACCGGAATACGACGTTTTTCACCGTATTGAGCAATTAGCTCGCCATCGGCACTGTAAATCTGCATCGGAATTTGCAGGCGTACATCTTTTAATGTCGCCACATCCGGCAGTTGTGGCTCGATGTAGCGGTAGAGGCCATAAATCGAGCCTGCTCCCAGCAGAATGCAACAGACTGCAAGGATCAATAAATACTTTACGAACTTCACTGGAAATTTCCCATTTAGTTTCATTTGGGCAGTTTATAAACAAACGCGCGGTAGTATAAAGGCAAGCCAGACGCATTGATATACCCGTCAGAGTGACGGGGGATAAGGAGATCATCACAATGGCATTTAAGATCTGGCAAATTGGTTTGCATTTACAACAGCAAGAAGCGGTGGCGGTTGCTATCGTGCGTGGCGCTAAAGAATGCTTTTTACAACGCTGGTGGCGCTTGCCGCTGGCAACAGACATTATCAAAGATGGGCGCATTATTGACGCGGAACGGCTGGCCAAAACGTTGTTACCGTGGAGTCGTGAACTGCCGCGCCGTCATCACATTATGTTGGCATTTCCTGCCAGCCGCACGTTACAGAGGGCAATACCGCGTCCGGCGATGTCCCTCGGTGAACGGGAGCAAACGGCCTGGCTGACAGGTACGATGGCCCGCGAGCTGGATATGGAACCGGACTCCCTGCGCTTTGATTACAGCGAAGATTCGCTAAGCCCTGCTTATAACGTGACCGCTGCGCAAAGCAAAGAGCTGGCGACGCTGCTTACCCTGGCAGAAAGATTGCGTGTTCACGTTAGTGCGATTACCCCAGACGCCTGCGCTTTGCAGCGATTCCTGCCTTTTTTACCCTCTCATCAGCGGTGCCTGGCCTGGCGTGATAACGAACAGTGGCTATGGGCGATGCGTTATAGCTGGGGGCGCAAACTGGCGGTAGGGATGACAAGCGCGAATGAGCTGGCGGCGGCGTTAGCTGTTGACCCCGAAAGTGTCGCGATATGTGGTGAAGGTGGGTTTGACCCCTGGGACGCGGTTTCTGTTCGTCAGCCGCCGCTACCGCCGCCTGGTGGAGACTTCGCTATTGCGCTGGGTCTGGCGCTTGGGGAGACGCGCTGATGAATCCGCCAATCAATTTTTTGCCCTGGCGACAGCAACGCCGGACAACCTTTTTTCGCTTCTGGTTGCTGATGTTCGTTGCTCCTTTGCTGTTGGCTGTTGTGATAACGCAAATGCTGCGTCTGACAAGCAACGCCGAAGCTCGCGTAGATGCTGTTTTACTTCAGGCAGAACAGCAAATTGCCCGTGGCTTACAGGTTACTAAGCCGCGTTTGCTGGAGCGCCAACAATTTCGCGAACAGCGTTTGCAACGTCAGCGCCAGCGACAATTTACCCGCGACTGGCAATCTGCACTGGAGTCACTGGCGACGCTTTTACCGGAGCACGCCTGGCTGACCACGATAAGCTGGCAGCAGGGAACGCTGGAGGTAAAGGGACTTACGGCGAACATTACCGCGTTAAATGCGCTGGAAACGTCACTTCGTCAGGATGCTACTTTTCAGCTCAACCAGCGTGGGGCCACGCAGCAGGATGCACAAGGACGCTGGCAATTTGAGTATCGGTTAACAAGGAAAGTTAGCGATGAACACGTTCTTTGACTGGTGGTATGCCACATCACCCCGTATCCGCCTGTTTGGGTGGACGCTCTGGTTGCTGGTGTTATTCACGCTCCTCTTTCTTTCATTGGCACGCCAGGAAGAGAGCGATGCATTAACCCGACTGCGAGCAACGAATCACCAGCAATCCGTCGCACTGTATCGCCTGGTAGATACCACTCTCATCAGCGAAGAAAAGACATTGCCATTTTCGCCGCTGGATTTTCAGTTGCCCGGCGCGCAACTGGTTTACTGGCACCCGTCCGCCCAGGGAGGCGAGTTGGCGTTGAAAACGCTTTGGGAAGCGGTGCCGTCTGCATTTACACGCCTGGCAGAACGCAATGTCAGCGTGAGCCGTTTTTCGTTAAGCGTGGAAGGTGATGAACTTTTGTTCACGCTACAACTGGAGACGCCACATGAGGGGTAAACGCTGGTTGTTGGCGGGTGTTGCATTATGCCTTTTAACGGGGATGCGTGACCCTTTTAAACCGTCGGAGGATATATGCCGGATTAGCGAACTCAGCCAGTGGCGTTATCAGGGAATAATAGGGCGAGGCGACCGCGTTATTGGCGTAATAAAAGATGGCCAAAAGAAATGGCGACGGGTACAGCAAAACGATGTGCTGGAGAATGGCTGGACGATTTTTCAACTGACGCCAGAAACATTAACGCTGAGAACCGGAAAAAACTGCGAACCGCCACAGTGGTTGTGGCAACGGCAAGGAGATAAAAATGAAGCAATGGATAGCCGCGCTACTGCTGATAATCATGATACCCATCGTACAGGCGGCAAAGCCGCAAAAAGTCACGCTGATGGTGGATGATGTTCCGGTAGCTCAGGTTTTACAGGCACTGGCTGAACAGGAAAAGTTAAACCTGGTGGTCTCGCCTGACGTCAACGGTACGGTGTCATTACATCTCACTGACGTTCCCTGGAAGCAGGCACTACAAACCGTAGTGAAAAGCGCCGGGCTGATAACGCGCCAGGAAGGCAACATTCTCTCGGTGCATTCTGTTGCCTGGCAGAATGACAATATCGCCCGTCAGGAGGCTGAACAGGCGCGGGCGCAGGCGAATCTTCCGCTGGAAAATCGCAATATTACTCTGCAATACGCAGATGCCGGAGAGCTGGCGAAAGCAGGGGAGAAGTTGCTTAGCGCCAAAGGCAGTATGACCGTCGATAAACGCACCAATCGCCTTTTGCTACGTGATAACAAAGCTGCGTTAACTGCGCTGGAACAGTGGGTTGCGCAAATGGATTTGCCGGTCGGGCAAGTTGAACTGTCGGCGCACATTGTCACTATTAATAAAAAAAGTTTGCGGGAATTGGGGGTGAAATGGACGCTGGCAGATGCGCAACAAGCTGGCGGCGTTGGGCAAGTGACCGCACTTGGAAGCGATCTTTCCGTGGCGACGGCGACGACGCATATCGGGTTTAACATTGGGCGCATCAACGGGCGTTTACTGGATTTGGAGCTTTCCGCACTCGAACAAAAACAGCAACTGGATATTATCGCCAGCCCGCGTCTGCTGGCCTCGCATCTCCAGCCTGCCAGCATTAAACAAGGAAGCGAGATCCCGTATCAGGTTTCCAGCGGTGAAAGCGGCGCGACGTCGGTGGAATTTAAAGAGGCCGTACTGGGAATGGAGGTCACGCCTACAGTGTTACAAAAAGGCCGCATCCGGTTGAAATTACACATCAGCCAGAACGTGCCGGGGCAAGTACTACAACAGGCCGATGGCGAAGTGCTGGCGATTGATAAACAGGAGATCGAAACGCAGGTTGAAGTCAAAAGCGGAGAAACGCTGGCACTGGGCGGCATCTTTACCCGTAAAAATAAATCGGGACAGGATAGCGTACCGCTGCTGGGCGATATCCCCTGGTTCGGGCAATTATTTCGTCATGACGGAAAAGAAGATGAACGACGTGAGTTAGTGGTGTTTATCACGCCACGGTTGGTTTCCAGTGAGTAAATCACCGCAAAAACGGCGATGTTTTTATGCTGAACATGTTTCATCTATTTGACGTGCGCAGGTATTTAGCATACAAGGAGTACCGATTTGAGAGTCGGTGTTCCTTGCTGCCTGCGTTATATGATGGTGATTTATCTTTCACGCGGCATTTTGCTGTCTTTTTTACGCTAATCTTACCCGGTGATTTATCGCCAGAGCGGTGATAGCAAGGCAGTGCACCTGCAACGACCAGATATGCAGAGGGAGGGGCGATTTATTCAGTTGCCAAACCCGCTGGAGTATTGAGATAATTTTCAGTCTGACTCTCGCAATATCTTATGAGGTTTCAGTTCATGTCCTGCGGCGCTCTCTGAGCGAAGCGGGTTTATCATTAACGAATAGTCTTAGTAGTACCGAAAAAATGGCAGAGAAACGCAATATCTTTCTGGTTGGGCCTATGGGTGCCGGAAAAAGCACTATTGGGCGCCAGTTAGCTCAACAACTCAATATGGAATTTTACGATTCCGATCAAGAGATTGAGAAACGAACCGGAGCTGATGTGGGCTGGGTTTTCGATTTAGAAGGCGAAGAAGGCTTCCGCGAACGCGAAGAAAAGGTCATCAATGAGTTGACCGAGAAGCAGGGTATTGTGCTGGCTACTGGCGGCGGCTCTGTGAAATCCCGCGAAACGCGTAACCGTCTTTCCGCACGTGGTGTTGTCGTTTATCTTGAAACGACCATCGAAAAGCAACTTGCGCGCACGCAGCGTGATAAAAAACGCCCGTTGCTGCACGTTGAAACGCCGCCGCGTGAAGTTCTGGAAGCGTTGGCTAATGAACGCAATCCGCTGTATGAAGAGATTGCCGACGTGACCATTCGTACTGATGATCAAAGCGCCAAAGTGGTCGCAAACCAGATTATTCACATGCTGGAAAGCAACTAATTCTGGCTTTATATACACTCGTCTGCGGGTACAGTAATTAAGGTGGATGTCGCGTTATGGAGAGGATAGTCGTTACTCTCGGGGAACGTAGTTACCCAATTACCATCGCATCTGGTTTGTTTAACGAACCAGCTTCATTCTTACCGCTGAAATCGGGCGAGCAGGTGATGTTGGTCACCAACGAAACCCTGGCTCCCTTGTATCTCGATAAGGTTCGCGGCGTACTTGAACAGGCGGGTGTTAACGTTGATAGCGTTATCCTTCCTGACGGCGAGCAGTATAAAAGCCTGGCAGTGCTCGACACCGTTTTTACGGCGTTGTTGCAAAAGCCGCACGGTCGCGATACGACGCTGGTAGCGCTTGGCGGCGGTGTAGTGGGCGATCTTACCGGTTTTGCAGCGGCGAGCTATCAGCGCGGTGTTCGCTTCATTCAAGTCCCGACGACACTGCTGTCGCAGGTGGACTCTTCCGTCGGCGGCAAAACCGCAGTCAACCATCCCCTCGGTAAAAATATGATTGGCGCTTTTTATCAGCCAGCATCCGTGGTGGTGGATCTCGACTGTCTGAAAACGCTTCCCCCGCGAGAGTTAGCTTCGGGGCTGGCGGAAGTCATCAAATACGGCATTATTCTTGACGGTGAGTTTTTCAACTGGCTGGAAGATAATCTGGATGCATTGCTCGGTCTGGATGGTTCGGCAATGGCGTACTGTATTCGTCGTTGTTGCGAGCTGAAAGCAGAAGTTGTTGCTGCCGACGAGCGCGAATCCGGCTTACGTGCTTTACTGAATCTGGGACATACCTTTGGTCATGCCATTGAAGCTGAAATGGGCTATGGCAATTGGTTACACGGCGAAGCGGTTGCTGCAGGTATGGTGATGGCGGCGCGGACGTCGGAACGTCTTGGGCAGTTCAGTTCTGCCGAAACGCAGCGTATTATTACTCTGCTCACGCGGGCTGGGTTACCGGTTAATGGGCCGCGCGAAATGTCCGCGCAGGCATATTTACCGCATATGCTGCGTGACAAGAAAGTCCTTGCGGGAGAAATGCGCTTAATTCTTCCGTTGGCAATTGGTAAAAGCGAAGTTCGCGGCGGCGTATCGCACGAGCTTGTTCTTAATGCTATTGCCGATTGTCAATCAGCGTAACAACAAGAAAGGTCAGGCCGCTTATTAAGTGGTCTATTAGCTTCAGGTTAATTGCAACGTGGTAAGCATTAACCTTTTAGTGGGGTGTTAAATGGATGAATTCAAACCAGAAGACGAGCTGAAACCCGATCCCAGCGATCGTCGTACTGGTCGTTCTCGTCAATCTTCTGAGCGTTCAGAACGTACTGAACGTGGCGAACCGCAGATCAATTTTGATGATATTGAACTTGATGACACTGACGATCGCCGTCCGACTCGTGCGCAAAAAGAGCGCAATGAGGAACCGGAAATCGAAGAAGAAATTGATGATTCCGAAGATGAAGCTGTGGATGAAGAGCGCGTAGAGCGTCGTCCGCGTAAGCGTAAAAAAGCAGCCAGCAAACCGGCTTCTCGTCAGTATATGATGATGGGCGTCGGCATTCTGGTTCTGTTGTTGTTGATCATCGGTATCGGTTCTGCGCTAAAAGCCCCCTCGACCTCTTCCAGCGATCAAACTGCGTCTGGTGAGAAGAGTATTGATCTTTCTGGTAATGCGGTCGATCAGGCGAATGGTGTGCAGCCAGCGCCGGGAACCACGTCTGCGCAAAATACCCAGCAGGATGTTTCTCTGCCACCGATCTCTTCTACGCCGACTCAGGGGCAATCCCCGGCGGCAATGGATGGGCAGCAACGTGTTGAAGTGCAGGGCGATCTGAATAACGCGCTGACACAACCACAAAATCAGCAGCAGTTGAACAATGTGGCGGTCAACTCCACGCTGCCGACCGAACCTGCGACTGTAGCCCCAGTTCGCAATGGCAATGCATCGCGTGATACGGCGAAAACGCAAACTGCTGAACGTCCGACCACCACGCGTCCGGCACGTCAGCAGACGGTGATTGAACCGAAGAAACCGCAAGCAACCGTGAAAACGGAACCGAAGCCAGTAGCACAACAGCCGAAGCATACTGAACCGGCTGCGCCAGTGGTGAGCACCAGGGCACCTGCTGCGACTTCTACGCCAGTAGCAACGCCTGCGCCAAAAGCGACCGCCAGCACGGAGCCTGCACAAACGGCATCTCCGGCGCAAACCACGGCAACACCAGCCGCTGGGGCGAAGACCACAGGCAATGTCGGCTCGTTGAAATCGGCACCGTCCAGCCATTACACTCTGCAGCTAAGCAGTTCTTCTAACTACGACAACCTGAACGGTTGGGCGAAGAAAGAGAATCTGAAAAACTACGTTGTCTATGAAACGACGCGTAACGGTCAGCCGTGGTATGTCTTGGTTTCTGGCGTGTACGCTTCGAAAGAAGAAGCGAAAAAAGCGGTATCTACATTGCCAGCCGATGTTCAGGCCAAAAACCCGTGGGCGAAACCGCTGCGTCAGGTACAGGCCGATTTGAAGTAATCAAGGCTATTTCCCGCAATGGTTTACCGTTGCGGGAACTGCCTGAAGCGCTGGATGCTGTCGGAGCTTTCTCCACAGCCGGAGAAGGTGTAATTAGTTAGTCAGCATGAAGAAAAATCGCGCTTTTTTGAAGTGGGCAGGGGGCAAATATCCCCTGCTTGATGATATTAAACGACATTTGCCTAAGGGCGAATGTTTGGTTGAGCCTTTTGTGGGTGCCGGGTCGGTGTTTCTCAACACCGACTTTTCTCGTTATGTCCTTGCTGATATCAATAGCGACCTGATCAGTCTCTACAACATTGTGAAGACGCGTACCGATGAGTACGTACAGGCTGCTCACGAGCTGTTTGTTCCTGAGACAAATTGCGCTGAGGTCTACTATCAGTTCCGCGAAGAGTTCAACAAAAGTCAGGATCCCTTCCGCCGGGCGGTACTGTTTTTATATCTGAATCGCTACGGGTACAACGGTCTGTGCCGTTACAATCTGCGCGGTGAATTTAATGTGCCATTCGGCCGTTACAAAAAACCCTATTTCCCGGAAGCAGAGTTGTATCACTTTGCCGAAAAAGCGCAGAATGCCTTTTTCTATTGTGAGTCTTACGCCGACAGCATGGCGCGCGCGGATGATGCATCCGTCGTTTATTGCGATCCGCCTTATGCACCACTTTCTGCAACCGCCAACTTTACGGCGTATCACACAAATAGTTTTACTCTTGAACAACAAGCGCATCTGGCGGAGATTGCTGAAGGTTTGGTTGATCGCCAGATCCCGGTACTGATTTCCAATCATGATACTGCGCTAACGCGCGAGTGGTATCAGCGCGCAAAATTGCATGTCGTCAAAGTTCGACGCAGTATAAGCAGCAACGGCGGCACACGTAAAAAGGTGGACGAACTGCTGGCTTTGTACAAACCAGGAGTCGTTTCACCCGCGAAAAAATAATTCTCAAGGAGAAGCGGATGAAACAGTATTTGATTGCCCCCTCAATTCTGTCGGCTGATTTTGCCCGCCTGGGTGAAGATACCGCAAAAGCCCTGGCAGCCGGCGCTGATGTCGTGCATTTTGATGTCATGGATAACCACTACGTTCCCAACCTGACGATTGGACCTATGGTGCTGAAATCCTTGCGTAACTACGGCATTACCGCCCCTATTGATGTACATTTGATGGTGAAACCGGTTGATCGCATTGTGCCGGATTTCGCTGCCGCAGGTGCCAGCATCATTACCTTTCATCCTGAAGCCTCAGAGCACGTTGATCGCACGCTGCAACTGATTAAAGAAAATGGCTGTAAAGCGGGTCTGGTGTTCAACCCGGCCACGCCGTTGAGTTATCTGGACTATGTGATGGATAAGCTGGATGTGATCCTGCTGATGTCAGTTAACCCCGGTTTTGGCGGTCAGTCTTTCATTCCGCAAACGTTAGATAAACTACGCGAAGTGCGTCGCCGCATCGACGAGTCTGGTTTCGATATCCGCCTGGAAGTGGATGGCGGAGTGAAGGTTAATAACATTGGCGAAATCGCTGCGGCGGGTGCGGATATGTTCGTCGCTGGTTCGGCCATTTTCGACCAGCCAGACTACAAAAAAGTCATTGATGAAATGCGCAGTGAACTGGCAAAGGTAAGTCATGAATAAGTTTGAAGATATTCGGGGCGTTGCCTTCGATCTCGATGGCACGCTGGTTGACAGTGCTCCCGGTCTTGCTGCCGCGGTAGATATGGCGCTGTACGCGCTGGAGTTACCTGTCGCAGGCGAAGAAAGAGTTATTACCTGGATTGGTAACGGCGCAGATGTTCTGATGGAACGAGCACTGACCTGGGCGCGTCAGGAACGTGCGACCCTGCGTAAAACGATGGGTAAGCCGCCTGTTGATGACGACATCCCATTGCAAGAACAGGTGCGTATTATGCGTAAGCTGTTTGACCGCTACTATGGCGAGGTTGCTGAAGAAGGGACGTTTTTGTTTCCACACGTTGCCGATACGCTCGGTGCGTTGCAGGCCAAAGGCTTGCCGTTAGGTCTGGTCACGAACAAACCGACGCCGTTTGTTGCGCCATTGCTTGAAGCTTTAGATATCGCCAAATACTTTAGCGTGGTCATCGGTGGCGATGACGTACAAAACAAAAAGCCGCATCCGGATCCGCTGTTACTGGTGGCTGAACGTATGGGCATTGCTCCACAACAAATGCTGTTTGTTGGCGACTCTCGCAATGATATTCAGGCGGCAAAAGCGGCCGGTTGTCCTTCTGTTGGCTTAACCTATGGATATAACTACGGCGAGGCTATCGAACTTAGCCAGCCTGATGTAATTTATCAGTCTCTCAATGACCTTCTGCCCGCATTAGGGCTTCCGCAAAGCGAAAATCAGGAATCGAAAAATGACTAAGCCCATCGTTTTTAGTGGCGCACAGCCTTCAGGTGAATTGACCATTGGTAACTACATGGGTGCGCTGCGTCAGTGGGTAAACATGCAGGATGACTACCATTGCATTTACTGTATCGTTGACCAACACGCTATTACCGTGCGCCAGGATGCACAGAAGCTGCGTAAAGCGACGCTGGATACGTTGGCACTGTATCTGGCTTGTGGCATCGATCCTGAGAAAAGCACCATCTTTGTTCAGTCCCACGTACCGGAACACGCACAGTTAGGTTGGGCGCTGAACTGCTATACCTATTTCGGTGAGCTGAGCCGCATGACTCAGTTCAAAGATAAATCTGCACGTTACGCTGAGAATATCAACGCTGGTCTGTTTGACTATCCGGTGCTGATGGCAGCAGATATCCTGCTGTATCAAACCAACCTGGTGCCGGTCGGTGAGGATCAGAAACAGCACCTGGAACTGAGCCGTGATATCGCCCAGCGTTTCAACGCGCTGTATGGCGATATCTTTAAAGTGCCAGAGCCGTATATTCCGAAATCTGGCGCGCGCGTAATGTCTTTGCTGGAGCCGACCAAAAAGATGTCCAAGTCTGACGATAACCGCAATAACGTTATCGGCCTGCTGGAAGATCCGAAATCGGTAGTGAAGAAAATCAAGCGTGCGGTCACTGATTCCGACGAGCCGCCAGTAGTTCGCTACGACGTGCAGAACAAAGCGGGGGTTTCTAACCTGCTGGATATCCTTTCTGCAGTGACTGGCCAGAGCATCCCGGAGCTGGAAAAACAGTTCGAAGGCAAAATGTATGGTCATTTGAAAGGCGAAGTGGCAGAAGCGGTTTCCGGAATGTTGACTGAATTGCAGGAGCGTTATCACCGTTTCCGCAATGACGAAGCCTTCCTGCAACAGGTGATGAAAGACGGCGCAGAAAAAGCCAGCGCACACGCTTCCCGCACGCTGAAAGCGGTTTACGAAGCAATTGGTTTTGTAGCGAAGCCGTAATTCAACATTGTTGGCAAAGTGCGCTTTGTTTATGCCAGATGCGACGTGAACGCCTTATCTGGCCTACAAAATGTTGTAAATTCAACATGTTGAAGGAAAGCGTAGCGCATCATGTAGTTTTGCTTTTATCATCACTCTGAAACCGGGGAAACCCGGTTTTTTTGTCCCTTTTTCGCAGTAATCCGGAAAAATGTGAAGCATCTCGCCGTTTCCATCTCTCGTGGTTGCCACTTATCTTCATTTTAATGAATATATAAATATTCACTTTATTGAAAATTTACTATGCGCCGAACGTTTATCAAAAAAGAAGGTGTCGTCATCACGACGCTGGCCCGTTATTTGTTGGGTGAAAAATGCGGTAATCGCCTGAAAACGATTGATGAGCTGGCAACTGAATGCCGCTCGTCCGTTGGCCTGACGCAGGCCGCGCTAAAAACGCTGGAATCAAGCGGCGCGATACGCATTGAACGTCGCGGGCGTAATGGCAGTTTCCTGGCGGAGATGGATAACAAAGCGCTGTTGAGCCATGTCGATATCAACAATGTAGTCTGTGCGATGCCTCTGCCTTATACCCGTCTGTACGAAGGGTTGGCGAGCGGGTTAAAAGCCCAGTTTGATGGCATTCCTTTTTACTATGCGCATATGCGCGGCGCGGATATTCGCGTGGAGTGTTTGCTTAACGGTGTGTATGACATGGCAGTGGTTTCCCGGCTGGCGGCAGAAAGTTATCTCACACAAAAAGGTTTATGCCTCGCACTGGAGTTGGGGCCGCACACCTACGTTGGCGAGCACCAGTTGATTTGTCGCAAAGGTGAATCCGGTAATGTGCAGCGTGTTGGGCTGGATAGTCGCTCGGCGGATCAGAAAATCATGACCGATGTCTTTTTTGGTGATCGCAGTGTGGAGCGCGTCGATCTCTCCTATCACGAGAGTTTGCAGCGCATTGTCAAAGGTGATGTCGATGCGGTGATCTGGAATGTGGTGGCAGAAAGCGAACTGGCCATGCTTGGATTAGAAGCGACGCCGCTCACAGACGATCCGCGATTTTTGCAGGCCACCGAAGCCGTGATCCTGACGCGAGCTGATGATTACCCAATGCAACAATTACTGCGTGCGGTTGTTGATAAACACGCCCTGCTTGCCCATCAACAGCGGGTGGTCAGCGGGGAACAGGAACCCAGTTATTAAATAAAAGGCATCTAAAATGGAAACCAGACTCAACCTGCTTTGCGATGCAGGGGTCATAGATAAGGACATCTGTAAAGGCATGATGCAGGTTGTCAAGATTCTGGAAACAGAATGTCATCTGCCCATACGTAGCGAGCAGGGAACGATGGCGATGACGCATATGGCGAGTGCGCTGATGCGCAGCCGTCGCGGTGAACAGATACTGCCGCTGGATGACGAATTACTGACGGAACTGGCGCAATCCAGCCACTGGCCAGCGATCATGCAGTTGCATCGGGTGTTATTGCAGGGATTCGCGTTGGAAGTTAACCCGTGTGAAGAAGGATATCTGCTGGCCAACCTTTATGGATTATGGATGGCCGCTAACGAAGACCTTTGAAGCACATGGCAAATCCACGTCGTACATCTTAAATATTCAAAAAAATGAATATTTGAATTAAGGAACGGAAACGAGGCAACAAGATGTTTGTAGAAGCATTGAAACGCCAGAACCCGGCGCTGATTTCTGCCGCATTAAGCCTGTGGCAGCAGGGCAAGATCGCCCCGGACTGTTGGGTGATCGACGTGGAT
Organism: Escherichia sp. MOD1-EC5950; assembly: GCF_002965345.1. Lineage (NCBI taxonomy): Bacteria > Pseudomonadati > Pseudomonadota > Gammaproteobacteria > Enterobacterales > Enterobacteriaceae > Escherichia > Escherichia sp. MOD1-EC5950. Next base: position 34,611 of record NZ_PTSR01000006.1, on the reverse strand, counting down.
CAGGTACTGGAAAACGGTAAGCGGCTCATTGAGACAGCACGGCTTTACGGTATTGAACTGTATCTGATGACTAAGCAGTTCGGTCGTAACCCGTGGCTGGCGGAAAAGCTGCTGGCGCTGGGCTACAGCGGCATTGTGGCGGTGGACTACAAAGAGGCACGAGTGATGCGTCGCGCCGGTTTGCCGGTGGCGCATCAGGGGCATCTGGTACAAATCCCTTGTCACCAGGTATCTGACACCGTTGAACAGGGAACCGGTGTTATCACTGTGTTTACCCTCGATAAAGCACGGGAAATTTCTGCGGCAGCGGTGAAGGCTGGATGCGTACAGTCTGTGCTGCTCAAAGTTTATAGCGACGATGATTTCCTTTATCCAGGGCAGGAGAGCGGTTTTACCCAAAATACGCTGCATGACATTGTCGCTGAAATCCAAAAACTACCAGGACTACATTTAGCGGGACTTACCCATTTCCCTTGCCTGCTTTGGGATGAAACAAGCGGGAAAGTTTTACCCACGCCGAATCTTCACACGCTGGTACAGGCGCGGGATCAACTGGCTAAATCTGGCACTGCCCTTGAGCAACTAAACGCGCCTTCAGCGACCAGTTGCACTTCGTTGCCGGTGTTAGCGCAATATGGTGTTACCCATGCCGAACCTGGTCATGCGCTGACCGGCACTATTCCGGCAAACCAGCAGGGCGATCAACCCGAACGTATCGCCATGCTTTGGTTAAGTGAAATTTCCCACCACTTCCGTGGCGACAGTTATTGCTATGGCGGTGGTTACTATCGCCGTGGTCATGCACATCACGCTCTTATTTTTACTCCAGAAAATCAAAGCATCACAGAAACACTTCTCAAAACAGTGGATGACAACAGTATCGACTATTACCTGCCGTTGGCTGGTGAGTTTCCGGTAAGTAGCGCGGTGGTGCTCTGTTTTCGTACGCAGATTTTTGTCACCCGTAGCGATGTGGTGTTGGTGTCCGGTATTCAGCGCGGCGCGGCGGAAATTGTTGGTCGCTATGACAGCCTCGGCAACCTTCTGGAGGCGTAAATGGCGCGATTTGTGGTGTTAGTGATCGATAGTTTTGGCGTAGGCGCAATGAAAGATGTTGCGCGGGTACGCCCACAGGATGCCGGGGCGAATACCTGTGGTCACATTCTTAGCCAGTTGCCGCATTTACAGTTGCCGACTCTTGAGAAGTTGGGGCTAATCAATGCATTGGGTTATGCGCCGGGTGATATGCAGCCATCGGATTGCGCAGTCTGGGGCGTAGCAGAACTGCAACATGAAGGTGGCGATACCTTTATGGGGCATCAGGAAATTTTAGGTACGCGCCCCTTGCCGCCGCTGCGGATGCCCTTTCGCGACGTTATTGATCGTGTTGAACGAGCCTTAATGGCTGCGGGCTGGCAGGTCGAACGCCGTGGCGATGCGTTGCAATTTCTGTGGGTAAACCAGGCCGTGGCAGTTGGCGACAATCTCGAAGCGGATTTAGGCCAGGTCTATAACGTTACCGCCAATCTCTCTGCGATACCGTTCGATGAAGTTGTCAAGATTGGTCGTGTGGTGCGTGAGCAGGTACAGGTTGGCAGGGTTATTACTTTTGGCGGCCTGTTGCAGGACAGCCAGCGCATTCTTGATGCCGCAGAAAGCAAGGAAGGGCGTTTTATTGGCATAAATGCACCGCGTTCCGGCGCTTATGACAGCGGTTTCCAGGTTGTACATATGGGCTACGGTGTCGATGAAAAAGTGCAGGTGCCGCAACAACTGCATCAGGTAGGCGTACCTACGGTGCTGGTGGGTAAGGTGGCGGATATCGTCAGCAATCCTCATGGAATGAGCTGGCAAAATTTGGTGGATAGCCAACGGATTATGGATATCACTCTCGACGAATTTAACGCCCATCCGACAGCCTTTATTTGCACCAATATTCAGGAAACCGACCTCGCCGGCCACGCAGAAGACGTCGCACGTTATGCCGAACGTTTGCAGGTCGTTGACCGTAATCTTGCCCGGCTTGTTGAGGCGATGCAGCCGGATGATTGCCTGATCGTCATGGCTGATCACGGTAACGATCCGACTATCGGCCACAGCCACCATACCCGCGAAGTAGTGCCTGTGCTGGTTTATCAGCGTGGATTGGCTGCCACTCGTCTGGGTGTGTATCCCACGCTCTCTGATGTTGGAGCCACAGTATGTGAATTTTTCCGTGCTTCGCCGCCACAAAACGGCAGCTCTTTTTTATCTTCCCTTCGCTTTCAGGGTGACTCTTTATGACCATCGATTCGACCGGCTACACCCTTGCTCATGAGCATCTGCATATTGATCTCTCCGGCTTTAAAAACAACGTGGATTGCCGCCTTGATCAATATGCGTTCATTTGCCAGGAGATGAACGACCTGATGGCGCAGGGCGTTCGTAATGTGATTGAGATGACCAATCGTTACATGGGCCGCAATGCGCAATTTATGCTCGATGTGATGCGTGAGACGGGAATCAACGTGGTGCCTTGTACTGGTTATTACCAGGATGCCTTTTTCCCGGAGCATGTGGCGACCCGCAGCGTGCAGGAGCTGGCGCAAGAGATGGTCGATGAAATTGAACAGGGTATCGATGGCACGGAATTGAAAGCCGGGATCATCGCGGAGATTGGCTCCAGTGAGGGCAAAATCACGCCGCTGGAAGAGAAAGTTTTCATTGCCGCCGCGTTGGCGCATAACCAGACCGGACGGCCCATTTCCACTCATACATCTTTTAGCACTATGGGGTTGGAACAACTGGCTCTACTGCAATCCCACGGTGTCGATCTTTCGCGGGTCACCCTCGGGCACTGCGATCTTAAAGACAACCTCGACAACATTTTAAAGATGATCGATCTCGGCGCGTATGTGCAGTTCGACACCATTGGCAAGAACAGTTACTACCCGGATGAGAAGCGTATTGCGATGCTTCACGCGCTCCGCGACCGTGGATTGCTTAACCGCGTCATGCTGTCGATGGATATTACTCGTCGTTCCCATTTAAAAGCCAACGGTGGTTATGGCTATGACTTTTTATTTACCACCTTTATTCCGCAGTTGCGCCAGTCAGGATTCAGTCAGGCCGATGTGGATGTGATGTTACGTGAAACTCCCTCTCAATTTTTCCAATAAGGACAGACTCATGAAAAAGATTGGCGTTGCAGGCTTACAGCGTGAGCAGATTAAAAAAACCATTGAAACGACGGCTCCTGGCTGTTTTGAAGTTTTCATTTATAACGACATGGAAGCGGCAATGAAAGTGAAATCCGGGCAACTGGATTACTACATCGGCGCGTGTAATACCGGCGCAGGTGCGGCATTGTCGATTGCTATCGCGGTGATTGGTTATAACAAAAGTTGCACCATTGCCAGGCCTGGTATTAAAGCGAAAGACGAGCATATCGCCAAAATGATCGCTGAAGGAAAGGTGGCGTTTGGGCTTTCCGTTGAGCACGTTGAACACGCGATTCCGATGCTGATTAACCATCTGAAATAAAAGGCACGACTATGGATCTGTATATTCAGATTATCGTGGTGGCGTGCCTGACCGGTATGACATCACTTCTGGCACATCGCTCGGCGGCCGTATTTCATGATGGTATTCGCCCGATCCTGCCACAATTGATTGAAGGCTATATGAACCGTCGCGAGGCGGGGAGTATCGCTTTCGGTTTGAGTATTGGTTTTGTGGCATCGGTGGGGATCTCCTTTACCCTGAAAACCGGCCTGCTCAACGCATGGTTACTTTTTCTTCCTACCGATATCCTCGGCGTACTGGCGATAAACAGCCTGATGGCGTTTGGCCTTGGCGCAATCTGGGGGATACTGATCCTCACCTGCCTGCTGCCGGTAAACCAGTTGCTGACTGCGCTGCCGGTTGATGTTTTAGGTAGTCTGGGGGAATTAAGCTCTCCGGTAGTTTCTGCTTTTGCACTCTTCCCGCTGGTGGCGATTTTCTACCAGTTTGGCTGGAAGCAAAGCCTGATCGCTGCCGCCGTCGTGTTGATGACTCGCGTCGTGGTGGTGCGTTATTTCCCGCATCTTAATCCGGAATCCATCGAAATCTTTATTGGCATGGTAATGCTGCTGGGGATCGCGATAACTCACGACCTGCGTCATCGTGATGAAAATGATATCGATGCCAGCGGATTTTCGGTCTTTGAAGAGCGCACGTCGCGGATTATCAAAAATCTTCCGTATATCGCCATTGTCGGAGCGCTGATCGCTGCTGTTGCCAGTATGAAAATTTTTGCTGGTAGCGAAGTGTCGATCTTCACCCTTGAGAAAGCGTACTCCGCAGGCGTCACGCCGGAGCAATCGCAAACGCTGATCAATCAGGCGGCGCTGGCAGAATTTATGCGCGGGCTGGGTTTTGTGCCGTTGATTGCCACCACTGCGTTAGCCACGGGGGTGTATGCGGTTGCTGGCTTTACCTTTGTCTATGCGGTGGGCTATCTCTCGCCTAATCCGATGGTTGCGGCGGTATTGGGCGCAGTGGTTATTTCGGCGGAAGTTTTGTTGTTACGGTCGATAGGTAAATGGCTGGGGCGCTACCCGTCAGTGCGTAATGCGTCGGATAACATTCGTAACGCCATGAATATGCTGATGGAAGTGGCTCTGTTGGTCGGTTCGATTTTCGCGGCAATCAAAATGGCGGGTTATACCGGATTCTCTATTGCGGTCGCCATTTACTTCCTCAACGAATCTCTGGGGCGTCCGGTACAGAAAATGGCGGCACCTGTGGTGGCAGTGATGATCACCGGCATTCTGCTGAATGTTCTTTACTGGCTTGGCTTGTTTGTTCCGGCTTAAGGAATGCACTTATGAAGACGTTTCCCTTGCAAAGCCTGACTCTTGCTGAAGCACAGCAAAAGCAGTTTGCGCTGGTGGACACGATTTGCCGCTATTTCCCTGGCGGTGAGTTCCTTACCTGTGGTGATTTGGGATTAACGCCGGGGTTGAATCAACCGCGCATTACTCAACGTGTGGAACAGGTACTGGCGGGTGTGTTTCATGCGCAAGCGGCGGCGCTGGTGCAAGGCGCTGGCACTGGGGCGATCCGTGCCGGGCTGGCAGCTTTGCTCAAGCCCGGGCAGCGTCTTCTGGTACATGATGCGCCTGTTTATCCGACTACGCGGGTCATTATTGAGCAGATGGGGCTGACGCTTATTACCGCTGATTTCAATGACCTGTCGGCACTTAAGCAAATCGTCGAAGAGCAACAACCAGATGCGGCACTGGTACAACATACACGCCAGCAGCCGCAGGATCGCTACATTCTGGCAGATGTGCTGGCAACGTTGCGCCTGGCGGGTGTTCCAGCGTTAACTGATGACAACTATGCGGTGATGAAGGTGGCGCGGATTGGCTGCGAATGCGGGGCGAATGTCTCAACTTTTTCCTGCTTCAAGCTGTTTGGGCCGGAGGGTGTTGGTGCGGTGGTAGGCGATGCTGATGCCATCAACCGTATTCGTGCCACGCTTTACTCCGGAGGCAGCCAGATTCAGGGCGCTCAGGCGCTGGAAGTCTTGCGCGGACTGGTTTTTGCGCCGGTGATGCATGCGGTACAGGCGAGGGTATCTGAAAGGTTGCTGACCTTGCTCAACGGTGGCGCAGTGCCACAAGTTAAAAGCGCCGTCATTGCCAATGCGCAGTCGAAGGTGTTGATTGTGGAGTTCCATCAGCCGATTGCTGCAAGGGTACTGGAAGAAGCGCAGAAACGCGGTGCATTGCCATATCCAGTTGGTGCGGAGTCGAAATATGAAATTCCGCCGCTCTTTTATCGTCTTTCCGGGACATTTCGTCAGGCGAATCCACAATTAGAACATTGTGCGATTCGTATTAATCCTAATCGTAGTGGTGAGGAGACAGTGCTGCGTATTTTGCGCGAGAGTATTGCCTGTATTTAACTGCTGTGAACGATATTTTTAAAGGCAAGGTAAAAACAAATACGCCCTCTGGTAAAAATAGAGGGCGTCAGGTAATTAAAACAGCATTAACCGATCTCTGTTAAGAGATTACTGTGCAGTCGGACCGCAGCCGCCAATGATTTTAGAAATAGAAATTGCCGGATGCAGAAGGTAATCATAAGAGCAGTTTTTGTCACGGTTTTCAATATGACCAGTACATGCAGTTAACGTTGCCAGTACCGCACCTACCAATGCTACTTTAATAAACTTGTTCATTCTCATTCCCTATGTAAAATATATCGAGTAATATTCATTAATTATGTGAATATAAGCAAATAGCTCGTTAGAGACAATACAGGAATATCTATGACACGTCAGTGAGTGGACTATTAATAATTCAATTATATTTGTAAGCCACTGTAACTGTGGGGAGTTGTTAAAAAACAAATTAGTTAAAAAGTTGTTTTATGTCTGCTGAAAATAAAAATTAATATGGTGATTATTGTAAATAAAAAGGCCAGAAATATCCGGCCTTAGATAATTTTTTTTAAATTAATGGTTAGAGAACCAGTTTAATTTATCGCGCAGGCCAACGACCCGACCAATAATAATCAAAGACGGGCTGTTCATTTGCTGCGCAAGTTCACCGAGTTGCGCGAGCGTACCGTCAATCACGCGTTGCGTAACCGCCGTACCGTTTTCGACAATCGCCACCGGCATTTCACCTGGCATTCCGTATTCAATCAGCTTTTGCTGAATGGTCGCGGCCTGATTCAGCCCCATATAGAACACCAGCGTCTGTTTTTCTGCCGCCAGATTCTCCCAGTCCAGCTCGCCACCCGTTTTTAAGTGCCCGGTGATTAAGCGCACGCTCTGGGCGTAATCGCGATGTGTTAGCGGAATACCCGAATAGGCAGAGCAACCAGAAGCTGCGGTAATGCCCGGAACCACCGAGAACGGAATGCCTGCATTGCACAGCGTTTCCAGCTCTTCGCCGCCACGCCCGAAAATAAACGGATCGCCGCCTTTCAGACGCACCACGCGTTTGCCTTTTTGCGCTTCCCGCAACAGGATCTGGTTAATCTCTTCCTGCGGTACGCAGTGGTATCCCGCGCGTTTACCGACGAAAACGCGGTCAGCATCGCGGCGTACCAGATTCATAATATCGTCAGAAACCAGACGGTCGTAGACCACCACATCAGCCTGCTGAATTTGTTGCAGGCCTTTCAGCGTCAGTAGCCCGGCATCGCCTGGACCTGCGCCAACCAGCACCACTTCACCACGATGATCGAGCGGCTCATTGATTAACTGTTCGGTCGTTTCAGTAATGGCTTTCTGATCGTTGTTCGCCAGCGACTGCGCCAGACGGTCATTGACGAACAGTTTTTCCCAGAAACGGCGACGCTCACCCATTGTGGCGAACTGCTGTTTCACCCGACCGCGTAACTGTCCGGCATATTTTGCCACCTGACCCAGATGGAGAGGCAGTAGTGATTCGAGTTTTTCGCGCAGCAGGCGCGCCAGGACTGGAGATGTGCCGCCGGAGGAGACCGCTACCATTAGCGGTGAGCGGTCGATAATGGACGGCATAATGAAACTGGCGGCTTTCGGTGCATCTACCACGTTACAGAAGATACGACGAGATTCAGCGGCTTCGCTGACGCGCTGGTTAAGCGCATCATCATCAGTAGCCGCAATCGCCAGCCAACAGGTATCGAGAAGGCTTTCATCAAATGGCCCCTCGACGAGGGTTAACATGCCAGCATCTGCCCATGCGGTAAACTGCGGAATAAACGCTAATGCATTCACCGTTAAGCGAGCGCCTGCGTCCAACAGCAACCTGGCTTTGCGTTCCGCGACATCACCGCCGCCGACAATCAGACAGTCGCGATCGCGTAATTGGCAAAATATAGGCAAATGATCCACGTAAAACCCCTTACTGATTAACCTGCAGCCGTTTCAGTTTGATTAAATTTGTCCGCAATCGGACGATTAGCTTTCGGCGTAGCATACCAATAACCCAATCCCATGAATACGGCGCCAGATAAAGTATTACCCAGCGTCACCCACAGCAGGTTATGACCAATGCCCGCCAGAGTGTAGGCTTCGCTATGGTTGCCGAACCAGGAGAGGGCGAACAGCGTCATGTTGGCAACGGAGTGCTCATAGCCGGAGGCGATAAACGCCAGCAGACACCACCAGATAGCGATAAATTTCGCCGCGCCTTCGGTGCGCAGCGCCATCCAGATTGCCAGGCAAACCAGCCAGTTACACAATGCGCCTTTGAAGAACAGTACCATCGCCGGTGCGGTGGTTTTGGCCAGCGCGACAGAATGGACGATGCTGGTATCCACCGGTAGCAGGCTACCGCCGCCCCAGCTATAGAGCATCGCTACGAAGATGGAACCGACCAGATTACCCAGCCAGGTTTGCGGCAGAATTGCCCACATTTGCCCGTGGCTGATGGTGCCAGCTTTCACCCCAAAGGTGAGGAACATGGTGTGTCCGGTGAACAGTTCAGAACCGGCGATAATCACCAGCGTTAAGGCGATACCAAAAGTTGCCCCCATCACCAGCGGACGCACGGACGGATCGAGCAAATTGCCGAGCGTGAAAATCAGGATGATCCCAAGACCCACATAAGCTCCCGCCATTGCGGAGCTGACCCAAAAGCCAAGCGGGTTATTTGCCGACAGGCGTGCGATGCGCGCAGCGTTCGCCGCACACTTATTGATAGTGTCTGTAAACATTTGATTATCCTTAAAAAATAAAAACAAAAAATAAAACAAAGAGTTTAAAAAATGTCCTGCAATATACCGAAGGTTATTACAGGACAATGCAAAAAGGGGAGGCATTGCGCCTCCCGTTAAAACATTAACCGCGCAGTTGTACTACGCCGTCTTTCACTCGTGCTTCGTAATGCTTGACGGAGAACTGTTCGTCCTCCATGCACAAGCCGTCGCTTAAGCGAAAACGCTGTTTTTTCAGCGGGCTGGCTACCCACAGCTCACCCTGATGTTCCGCAATCAGCCCGCGTGACAGTACGCTGGATTCGAAGAACGGATCGATATTGCTGATAGCAAACACCTGGTCGCTGTGATACGGACGGAAAATTGCCACCTGCTCGTCACCTAACAGCGCGCAGACGCCGGTTTCAGGCAGGATGTCATCGATTTTGCAGATGTCTTTCCACTGGCTCATGCGTTGTCCTCCACCAGAGTTACCGGAATACGTTCATACGGCGTTGCCGGACGGTGCTGTTCGCGCTCAGGCACCATCTGCACATTCGGGTCACGCTTGTCGCTGTTGATGAAGTGCTTGAAGCGAGTCTGTGCAGACGGCGTATTGACCGTTTCAGTCCACTCACACACTACAGCTTCACGCAGGCGCGCCATCTCTTCTTCCAGATGTGCGTTCAGACCCAGTTTGTCATCAATGATCACCGCTTTCAGGTAATCGATGCCGCCTTCGAGGTTTTCTAACCACGGTGCGGTACGGGTCAGTTTGTCGGCAGTACGGATGTAGAACATCATGAAGCGGTCGAGATATTTGAGCAGCGTTTCGCGATCGATATCCGCTGCCAGCAGATCCGCATGACGCGGTTTCATGCCGCCGTTACCGCAAACGTACAGGTTCCAGCCTTTTTCAGTGGCGATGATACCTACGTCTTTGCCCTGCGCTTCTGAACATTCACGGGTACAACCAGAGACACCGAACTTGATTTTGTGCGGTGCGCGGATGCCTTTGTAGCGGTTTTCCAGTTCTACGCCGAGGCCGACGCTGTCGCCAACACCGTAGCGGCACCAGGTGCTACCCACGCAGGTTTTCGCCATACGCAGCGCTTTCGCATAGGCATGACCGGTTTCGAATCCCGCTTCAATCAGTTGACGCCAGATCTCCGGCAGATCGTCTTTCTGTGCACCAAACATCGCAATACGTTGGGAGCCGGTGATTTTGGTGTAGAGATTAAATTCACGTGCGATACGACCTACAGCCATCAAACCTTCCGGGGTAATTTCACCACCCGGAGAACGCGGGATCACCGAATAGGTGCCGTCTTTCTGGATATTAGCGAGGAAGTTATCGTTAGAATCCTGCAACGGAGTATGCTGCGGTTTCAGAATGTATTCGTTCCAGCAGGACGCCAGCAGCGAACCGATGGTGGGTTTACACACTTCACAACCGTAGCCTTTGCCGTGTTTTGCCAGCAGTTCTTCGAAGGTTTTAATGCCTTCAACGCGAATCAAATGGAACAGTTCCTGGCGCGAATATGGGAAGTGTTCGCACAGGTTGTTGTTGACTTCGATGCCCTGTTTCGCCAGTTCGGCGTTCAGCACCTGAGTAACCAACGGAATGCAACCACCGCAGCCTGTACCCGCTTTGGTTTCGGCTTTCAGCGCTGCAACGGTGTGGCAGCCTTTGTTGATGGCAGCAATCAGATCGCCTTTGGTGACGTCGAAGCAGGAGCAGATTTGCGCGCTGTCCGGCAGTTTATCAACACCGATAGATGGTTTACCGCTGCCAGAGTGGGCAGGCAGGATCAGCGAGTCCGGGTTTTCCGGCAGTTCAATGGCGTTCAGTACCAGTTGCAGCAGGTTGCCATAGTCGCTGGTATCGCCCACCAGTACCGCACCGAGCAACGTTTTGTTGTCTTCGCTGACAACCAGACGTTTGTAAATCTCTTTGCTTTCGTCGAGGTAAACATAGCTACGCGCGCCTGGTGTACGACCATGCGCATCGCCAATACCGCCCACGTCTACGCCCAGCAGTTTCAGCTTGGCGCTAAGATCTGCACCTTCAAATGCGTTTTCGCTACCAAGAATGTGGTCAACAGCCACCTGAGCCATTTTGTAGCCCGGTGCTACCAGACCAAACACACGGTTGTTCCAGCTTGCGCATTCACCGATGGCGTAGATATCCGGATCGGAAGTCTGGCAGGAATCGTTAATAACGATACCCCCACGCGGAGCCACGTCCAGGCCACACTGAGTCGCCAGCTTATCGCGCGGACGGATACCGGTAGAGAAGACAATAAAGTCAACTTCCAGCTCGCTACCGTCGGCAAAACGCATGGTTTTACGTGCTTCGACACCTTCCTGCACAATTTCGAGGGTGTTTTTGCTGGTGTGAACGCGCACGCCCATGCTTTCGATTTTGCGACGAAGCTGTTCGCCGCCCATCTGATCAAGCTGTTCCGCCATCAGCATAGGGGCAAATTCGATAACGTGGGTTTCAATGCCTAAGTTTTTCAGCGCGCCAGCGGCTTCCAGACCTAACAGGCCGCCACCAACAACGGCACCGCGCTTGCTGCGACGGGCGCAGGATTCAATGGCGTTGAGGTCTTCAATGGTGCGATAGACAAAACAGTCCTGGGTATCAGAACCTTTGATCGGCGGGATCCACGGGTAGGAACCGGTCGCCATGATCAGCTTGTCATAATAAACGGTACGTCCGGCGCTGGAGTGGATCACCTTCTCCTGACGGTTGATGGTAATCGCGCGCTCACCGACCAGAACTTTAATGCCGTGTTTCTCATAAAAGCCTTCGCGCACCAGCGACAGCTCTTCGGCAGTGTGGTGAGAGAAGTAAGACGAGAGGTGTACGCGGTCATAAGCGATGCGCGGTTCTTCACAGAAAACGGTAATATCAAAGTTGGCCGCATCAGATTTATCAAGAAGATCTTCGATAAAGCGATGGCCGACCATACCGTTACCGATAATTGCGAGTCTGACTTTGCTCATTTTTGCCTCGATTTCTTTTCTATTACCGCCTACCTTAACGATTCAGCAACCCCACTTATTGATGCAAATCAAATTCACCTTTATATACCTCTTAAGGGGTATATTACTGATTTGTATAAATATTCTTAAGTTACGGAATTGTCTGACATTTCGTGTGTGTGCAAAAAATAGACAAAATAAGAGAGTTTAAAGATATGAGGATAGGTTGAGGGGAAGAGAGGAAAAAACCGGACGACGAAAGCGCCGCCCGATATTGGCAATTAATGAGAGGTCAGGGTGTTATGCTGACGGTGACGGCTGACAAAACCCAGCAGGAAGCACATCACGAATACCACAGCGTACAGACCATTTGCAGTGAGCAGCGCCGCCTGTGGACCGCTATGCTCTACAATCGGGCCAGTAACCACAAAGGTCAGCATGGTGCCGATGGTTCCGCAGGTGAGGACGAAGTTAACCAGTTTTGGGGACGGCACTTTGGTTTGCTGTGAACCCAGGGTGATGATGGTGGTATAGATCGCGCTGGAGAAGAAGCCCAGAGCGAGAATAGACCACGCCATATGTGCCGGTGTTCCAGTGTTAAAGACATACATCAGAATCGCGGCCAGTCCTGCCAGCACGGTCAGAATACGTTGCAGGTCAAAGAAACGCAGAATAAAGCTGAAGGCCCACATGCCGACCATGTACGACATCCAGAAGTTGCTTACCAGCGTTCCTGCGTCGTTCAGGCCCATGCCCAGACCTTTGGCGTACTCCGGCACCCAGGAGATAAAACCTAACTGACCGAGGATGTAGCACAGCGCCGCAATGGAGAGAAACAGCACGCCAATTCCCCATTTTTCTTTCACTACCGGAACGTCATTTTTTGGCGCATGTTTGCCCAGTGCCGGGAACTCACAGCCGAAGGTCAGAATAAAAATAGCGACGTACACCAGCCCGATGCAGGCATAAACCCAGTACCACTCAATGCTACGTGCCAGCAAAAATGCCGCGATCATCGGGAAAATCATCCCGGCCATACTGAAGAAGGAGTCGGTAAACAGCAAGCGAGAACCGCGCTGACGCCCTTCATACATTTGTGTAACCAGGAACGTACCAATCGACATGGTGATACCACTGACCACCCCGAGGATGAACATCGCCGCCGAGAACAACGCCAGACTGTGGCTGAACATCAAACCAGCAACCGCCAGCACCATCAGGAGAAAGCCAAAACGTAACTGCGTTTTCAGCGGGACGATTTCCATCAGCCAGGCGTTGAGGAAGATAGAGATTAAAATTCCGGCATTGAGGAAGGTGAAGGTGTTACTCATACTGGAAACGGGCAGATGGAAATAATCTGCAATATTCCCCATCACCATCCCGGTGACAATAACCAACGCACCGGTGAGTGCGTAGGAAAGAAAGCTAATCCATGTGAGCTTAATGCGATTGCTGTTAGTCATGATTGGCCTGCGTTGAAAGAGAAAATGGCATAGTGGGTATGCCGCGAGCGGGCGATTTTAGGTGATTTTGTGATCTGATTAAATATCTAATTGCAAACGGTTGCTAATTTGCAATATTTAAAGTGATTCTGATCACGGAATATAAGTGATCATCAGGTTACATATATTTCAAGTACGTAAAATTAGGTAAAGGAATGGCCTTGTCATTGAAGGCTATTTAGAATCTCTTCACTTGCTTTTTTTCTGCTCTGTTAAGGAAATCTCATGTTCAAATCGACCCTGGCAGCTTTTGTAGCTGTTTTCGCTCTTTCTGCTCTCTCACCTGTAGCAATGGCAGCGAAAGGGGACCCGCACGTATTGTTAACAACCTCTGCTGGTAATATCGAACTGGAGCTGGATAGCCAGAAAGCACCGGTATCAGTGAAAAACTTTGTCGATTATGTGAACAGCGGTTTTTATAACAACACCACTTTTCACCGGGTGATCCCGGGCTTTATGATTCAGGGCGGCGGTTTCACCGAGCAGATGCAGCAGAAAAAACCGAATCCGCCGATCAAAAATGAAGCTGATAACGGTCTGCGCAACACGCGCGGCACGATTGCTATGGCGCGTACTGCTGATAAAGACAGCGCAACCAGCCAGTTTTTTATTAACGTTGCCGATAACGCCTTCCTCGACCACGGTCAGCGTGATTTCGGCTACGCCGTCTTTGGTAAAGTGGTAAAAGGGATGGATGTCGCAGACAAGATTTCCCAGGTGCCGACTCATGATGTTGGTCCATACCAGAATGTGCCGTCAAAGCCGGTCGTTATCCTTTCCGCTAAAGTCCTGCCGTAACGATTTCTCGCGCGGGCAATATTGTCCGCGCATCTGCTCTCCCGGCGTAACCTGCATTTGCCGCTTATACTTGTGGCAAACGGACACGTTCAGGGAGGCATCAAGTGAAGAAACTCACCGATAAGCAAAAGTCCCGTCTTTGGGAACTTCAGCGTAATCGTAATTTCCAGGCCAGCCGCCGTCTCGAAGGTGTCGAGAGCCCCTTGGTGACGCTTACTGCCGCTGAGGCTTTGGTGCGCCTTGAAGAGCTAAGGAGGCACTATGAGCGATAAGTTCGGAGAAGGGCGCGACCCGTATCTTTATCCTGGCCTCGACATCATGCGTAACCGACTGGATATCCGCCAACAGCAGCGACTGGAGCAGGCCGCTTACGAAATGACGGCGCTGCGCGCCGCGACCATTGAGCTTGGTCCGCTGATGCGCGGTTTACCCCATTTGCGTGCTATTCATCGCCAGCTTTATCAGGATATTTTCGACTGGGCGGGCCAATTACGCGAAGTTGACATTTATCAAGGAGATACACCATTCTGCCACTTTGCCTATATCGAAAAAGAGGGCAATGCCCTGATGCAGGATCTGGAGGAAGAAGGTTATCTGGTCGGCCTTGAGAAAGAGAAGTTCGTTGAGCGGCTGGCACACTACTATTGTGAAATCAACGTCCTGCACCCATTCCGCGCGGGAAGTGGCCTTGCGCAGCGTATCTTCTTCGAACAACTGGCGATTCATGCTGGCTATCAATTGAGCTGGCAGGGCATCGAAAAAGAGGTGTGGAATCAGGCTAATCAGAGCGGGGCAATGGGCGATCTCTCTGCGCTGAAGACGATATTTAGCAAAGTGGTAAGCGAAGCCGGGGAATCTGAGTAAAATAGCGCGGTTCTTTCGTACCGGAGCCGCCATGATCCTGCTTATTGATAACTACGATTCTTTCACCTGGAACCTCTACCAGTATTTTTGTGAACTGGGGACGGATGTGCTGGTTAAGCGCAACGATGCGTTGACGCTGACGGATATTGACGCCCTTAAACCGCAGAAAATTGTCATATCGCCTGGACCCTGTACGCCAGATGAAGCCGGGATTTCCCTTGAGGTTATTCGTCACTATGCCGGACGGTTGCCGATTCTTGGCGTTTGCCTGGGGCATCAGGCGATGGCGCAGGTTTTCGGCGCTAAAGTGGTACGCGCCGCAAAGGTAATGCACGGCAAAACCTCACCCATTACGCATAACGGCGAAGGCGTATTTCAGGGGCTGGCAAATCCATTAACCGTGACGCGCTACCATTCACTGGTGGTGGACCCCGACTCGCTGCCGGAGTGTTTTGAAGTGACCGCCTGGAGCGAGACCCACGAGATTATGGGGATTCGCCATCGCCAGTGGGATCTCGAAGGGGTGCAATTTCATCCGGAAAGTATTCTTAGCGAACAGGGGCATCAGTTGCTGGCTAATTTCCTGCATCGCTGATTTCTGGTTGCCATTTAATGATTTTTTATGCATATTTTGTGATTATAATTTCATAATGATTTATGCGTAACAGGGTGATCATGAGATGGCAACTGAACAAACAGCAATTACACGCGCGACTTTCGATGAAGTGATTCTGCCGATTTATGCACCGGCAGAGTTTATTCCAGTAAAAGGCCAGGGTAGCCGAATCTGGGATCAACAGGGTAAGGAGTATGTCGATTTCGCGGGGGGGATTGCGGTTACGGCGTTAGGTCATTGCCATCCGGCGCTGGTGGAAGCGTTAAAAACCCAGGGCGAAACCTTGTGGCATATCAGCAACGTTTTCACCAATGAACCAGCATTACGTCTTGGGCGTAAACTGATTGAGGCGACCTTTGCCGAACGAGTGGTGTTTATGAACTCCGGGACGGAAGCCAACGAAACTGCCTTTAAACTGGCACGTCATTACGCTTGTGTGCGCCATAGCCCGTTCAAAACCAAAATTATTGCCTTCCATAACGCCTTTCATGGCCGATCATTGTTTACCGTCTCGGTGGGCGGCCAGCCGAAATATTCTGACGGCTTTGGGCCAAAACCGGCAGACATTATTCATGTTCCCTTTAACGATCTCCACGCGGTGAAAGCAGTGATGGATGATCATACCTGCGCAGTGGTTGTTGAGCCGATTCAGGGCGAGGGCGGCGTGACGGCTGCGACGCCGGAGTTTCTGCAGGGCTTGCGTGAACTGTGCGATCAACATCAGGCATTGCTGGTATTTGATGAAGTGCAGTGCGGGATGGGGCGGACAGGCGATTTATTTGCCTATATGCACTACGGTGTGACGCCGGATATTCTGACCTCCGCCAAAGCGTTAGGCGGTGGTTTCCCGATTAGCACCATGCTGACCACGGCGGAGATTGCGTCTGCGTTTCATCCTGGCTCGCACGGTTCCACCTACGGTGGTAATCCACTAGCCTGTGCGGTCGCTGGGGCGGCGTTTGATATCATCAATACGCCGGTCGTGCTGGAAGGCATTCAGGCGAAACGTCAGCGTTTTGTTGAGCATTTGCAGAAGATTGATCAGCAGTACGATGTGTTTAGCGATATTCGCGGCATGGGGCTGTTGATTGGTGCGGAGTTGAAACCACAATACAAAGGTAAGGCGCGTGATTTCCTTTATGCGGGTGCGGATGCAGGTGTAATGGTGCTGAACGCCGGACCAGATGTGGTGCGTTTTGCGCCGTCGCTGGTGGTGGAAGATGCGGATATCGACGAAGGGATGCAGCGTTTTGCCCGCGCAGTGGCGAAGGTGATTGCGGCGTAAAACGGGAGTAAGCCTGATAAGACGCGGTAAGCGTCGCACCAGGCAAAGGGCGTCGGATACGGTGTATGTGCCTTATCTGACCCTCGATTTTGTTCTGGCGATGAATAAATTACGCCTTCGAATCCCGCAACTTGCGACTCAACCAAATCCCGTGGTGTGGTCGCTGCCGCCAGGCCATTGCTGAAATGGTGTGCATCGTATTCAGATGGCCAATAACGCGTTGTAAATGCTGCTCCAGCGTGCCGGACGCACCTTCGTGTGGCAGCATCTCTGGCGAGTCGATGATATTGGCGTCACCAGAACTACCCGGTTCATCATATTCCAGTCGTTGCTGACAACGCTGAATGGCGATTTCACAAGACTGCAAGTATTCCTGCGCCAGTTCCGGCGGCAATGACCGGTGTTCCCGCGCCAGTGTGGTCATGGCATTGATATGTTCAACAATAAACTGACTATGTGTTACCCACAGTTTCATGTCTGCCAGATAATGGCTGTTAAACGCCGGTTCCTGCATCGCCTGATTCAGCGAGTTATACAGGGTGTTATGCGCCTGATTCACCCGCATTCGCTGCCAGGCAAGTGGCGTGGGTTGCGGATCTTTACTGAGGATCAGACGAATAGCCTCCTGGTAAGTTTCTAAGGCGTCATGGGCGTTCTTGCGCAGTAAACCACTCTGCCACTGCGGCCACAGCCATACCGTGCCACCGAAGGCAATCAGACAGCCGATGATGGTATCAATGAGGCGTGGGATGATATATTGCTCACCATTCAGCCACAGCAGTTGCAGGGTATACACAGCGGTAATGGTAAAACCGACCGTCGCCCAGCCGTAGTTCTTACGCAATATCAGATAGCTGGCGAGCGTGGTAATCAGCATCAACGTCAGGGTGTAACCTTCGGGAATTTTAAAGTGCAGCGCAACACCCGCAATGATTAACCCGACCACGGTTCCCACAGAACGATTCACAATCCGCAGGCGAGTAGCGCCATAACCATTTTGCGTCACCAACAATACCGTCATTAATATCCAATAGGATTTCGGCAAATGCAGCGCGGTGCCCATCAGGCTGGCAACACTTAGCATCACACTCAATCGTCCGGCATTACGCAGCGCTGGCGATTTCAGGGAAAGATAGCTTTTCAGCGCCGGGAGTAACGGCATTCGCCGCTGTTTATCTGCCAGCAGATCGCGGGCATAAAGTGGTTTTTGCGTTCGTAGCACGCGGGCGATGCGACTAAAGTGCCAGTAGCAAAATTGTCCCACGGGGTTATCCGGATGCTGGCGGGCGATTTTTTCCAGCGCGCCAATTTGCTTATCCATCGTAAAACGTGTCGGCAGGCGATGATAAAGAATGTCATCAGCCAGCACGCGCAGGCGGGCGGCGACAGTTTGTGCATTCCAGCGGATAACCTCCTCCGCATGGCTCCGCTCGACCAGCTTTTGCACCTCTTCCGGCTGATGCAAACTGACCGAGATATGTTCTTGTAAGTCCAGCGCCTCCTGGAAAATACGCAGCATCCGCTTGTAGTCCGTATTATTTTGCGCGGAAAGCATATGCATTTGCTGATAACACTGGGTAATTAAATCGACCGCTTTTTGCTGACGCACCAACAATGGTGGCAGAGCATTTTCGGGATCGGTGTGCTGAGTAAGCAGGCTGTATTTGGCTTCACAGTAATCCGCCAGTTCACGGTACAGCAGGCTAAGCGACTCGCGTAACGGTTGCTCACGCCAGAGCCAGAACCAGAACCAGTTAAACAGTCCATACCAGAGCGTGCCTAACGCGTAGATGAGCAACGGTTCCCAGACCGGCATATATCCCGCCAGACTGAGGGTAAAAATGGCGGCGAGTAGCGATGCGGGAAGTAATTTTGCGTGCAATGGCCCTAACTCAGCAGTGACGCCAAGTATCAACGTTAACCCCGTCAGCAGAAAGGGTAGGGGGATATCTTTTTCCAGCAGCAGTTGCGTTAGCAAGCTACAAGTGGCAAACAGCGACGCACCAATGATTAAGCGTTTGAAAAAACGCTTATGAGGAGTATCAAGCCCCGCAATATTGCAACAGGCGGGGACGAGAGAAAAGAGCAGCCCGAGTCTTAATTCGCCAAGCAATAGACCAACGGCCACGGGCAAACATAGCACCAGTGTTTGTCGTAGTGCGTAGTTGATGTCGGGATGATAAATCAGTCTGCGCCACATCGGCTTAAACAAAACGGCGCGCTACCAGGTAACGCGCCACTCCGATGGGATCAACGGGTGCCGTAAACGACGATGGTTTTTCCGTGTGCAGAGATCAGGTTCTGATCTTCCAGCATCTTCAGAATACGTCCCACGGTTTCACGAGAACAGCCAACAATCTGACCGATTTCCTGACGGGTAATTTTGATTTGCATACCGTCCGGGTGAGTCATGGCATCGGGTTGTTTCGCCAGATTCAGCAGTGTCTGTGCAATACGACCTGTAACGTCAAGGAATGCCAGGTTGCCCACTTTCTCTGAAGTGACTTGCAGACGACGTGCCATCTGTGCGGAGAGACGCATCAGAATATCCGGGTTCACCTGAATTAATTGACGGAATTTTTTGTAGGAAATCTCAGCTACTTCACAGGCGGTTTTCGCACGTACCCATGCGCTACGTTCCTGGCCTTCTTCAAACAGGCCCAATTCGCCAATAAAATCACCCTGATTCAGATAGGAGAGGATCATTTCTTTACCCTCCTCGTCTTTAATCAGCACTGCCACAGAGCCTTTAACGATGTAATACAGCGTTTCCGCTTTTTCACCCTGGTGAATAAGCGTGCTCTTGGATGGGTACTTATGAATGTGGCAATGAGACAAGAACCATTCGAGAGTCGGGTCTGTTTGCGGTTTGCCAAGCACCATGCGCGGTTATCCTCTGTTATAAGCTTTCTCCAGAGCCAGAAAACGCCGCTGTCTCTGGATTGCCGAAATGTGCTTCCCGCTACCTGGGAAGGGGCTATCAACTGAACTGCACGGTAATGTGACGTCCTTTACATACATGCAGTACATCAATGTATTACTGTAGCATCCTGACTGTTTTAGCATAGCTTTCGCGTTGTGTCTCCTGGTGTCTCGCTTCAGCATGACCCAGGTCGCCTTCCGTTGCGCGATTTGGTCAGTACGCGTACTCTGTCAGGAAAATTGACGCAATGGAGTTCCGATTATGCAAGCGCGTGTGAAGTGGGTCGAAGGGTTAACTTTTTTGGGCGAGTCCGCCTCGGGTCACCAGATTTTAATGGACGGTAACTCTGGCGATAAAGCGCCAAGTCCGATGGAAATGGTGTTGATGGCGGCAGGCGGTTGCAGCGCCATTGATGTGGTTTCTATCCTGCAAAAAGGGCGTCAGGATGTGGTCGATTGTGAAGTAAAATTAACCTCTGAACGCCGCGAAGAGGCACCGCGCCTGTTTACGCACATCAATTTGCATTTTATCGTCACAGGTCACGACCTGAAGGACGCGGCGGTTTCGCGAGCGGTGGATCTCTCTGCCGAGAAGTATTGTTCGGTAGCGCTGATGCTAGAGAAAGCCGTGAATATTACCCACTCCTATGAAGTGATAGCCGCGTGATTTAATGATTAAAATATGATGCCGGATATTATTTTATCCGGCATATAAGAACATTTACTCGATTTTCTTCCCTTCCATCAGTCGTTGTACCAGCGGCAGCATAATTAACTCCATTGCCAGACCCATTTTACCTCCCGGCACCACTAACGTATTGATGTGGGAAATGAATGAGCCTTGTAACATCGCCAGCAGCCAGGGGAAATCGATCCCTTCCAGATTACGAAAATGAATCACCACAAAACTTTCATCCAACGACGGGATGCCTTTTGCAGCGAAAGGGTTAGACGTGTCAACAGTGGGGACGCGCTGGAAGTTGATATGAGTTCGGGAAAACTGCGGCGTGATGTAGTTGATATAGTCTTCCATTGAGCGCACTACCGAGTCCATCACTGCTTCTCGTGAGTGTCCGCGCTCGCCAGTATCGCGGATGAGTTTTTGAATCCACTCCAGGTTAACGATAGGCACGACCCCAACCAATAAATCTACATGCTGCGCGACGTTATGTTGTGGCGTAACCACGCCGCCGTGCAATCCTTCATAAAACAGCACATCGGTCGGTTCTGGCAGCGCCTGCCACGGGGTAAACGTACCGGGCACCTGGTTCCACGGCACGGCTTCATCGTAGGTGTGCAGATATTTGCGCGACTGGCCTTTGCCGCTCAGCCCGTATTCAGTGAAGGTTTGTTCCAGCAGGCCGAAGTCGTTGGCCTCGGGACCGAAGTAGCTGATATGCCGCCCGGCATCGCGCGCTTTGCGGATCGCCATGTCCATTTCCGGGCGGGTGTAACGGTGAAAACTGTCGCCTTCCACCTCGGCTGCATGCAGATTTAACTGCGCGAATATTTTACGAAACGCGAGGCTGGTGGTGGTGGTCCCCGCGCCGCTGGATCCTGTTACTGCAATGACCGGATGTTTGGCAGACATAGTAACTCCATGACCTGGCTATCATTATTATCTTGTCCGCCGACGGTTGCAGGTTATTCGCGAAACTGACTACGCGGCATGATATTGACCGTTTCGTGCAGCTCCGACCATACCAGCACCGCTTCTCCGCATTGTAGCTGGCGTTTGACGTCGGCGGTTTTCTGTTCAAGTGTACGCTCATGTTCACCATAATCTGTGCCTTCGCGTAACACAAAACTTTCAATTAAATTTTCCAGCGTTTCGGGGGAGAGGTCTTGCCAGGGAATCAACATGATTTCGCCTCCAGATACATTGATAACCAGTCAGGAATACGTGACTCAAGCCACATTTGCGGGTGGAGTAACGTACCGCTAATGAAGCCAACGTGACCGCCATGTTCGGTCAGTTGATACTCCACCTGCGTGGGTAAATTTTCCGGTTTAGGGATCACCTGATGATCCATAAACGGATCGTCTTTGGCATGAATAATTAGTGTCGGTTTGGCGATCCGATTGAGCAGCGGCATGGCGCTACACTGACGATAATAGTCGATGGCGTCAGCATAGCCGTGAATTTTGGCGGTGATCAGATCGTCAAATTCGCGGATGCGGCGCACCGATTTCAACTGCGAGAGATCTATCGGCAGTGTTCCGGGGTACGCCTTCAGTTTACGCGCTGCATTGGCTTTTAACAGATTCACCAGGTAACGCTGATAAACGCGGGAGAAGCCTTTATCCATGTGATAGCTACAGGCTTCCAGCATAAACGGCGCGGAGACAATTACCGCCGCCTCAATCGGGACGTCATTGCCTTCTTTAGCCAGCAGACAAGCCAGCATATTACCGCCAAGCGAATAGCCCACGGCAGCCGTTGGCGCATGACCAAATTCGCGTTGTAGCCAGCGTAAAAACCAACTGGCATCTTCCGTTTCACCAGAGTGATAAATGCGGTGCATCCGGTTTGGTTCACCGCTACAACCGCGAAAATGCATCACTACGCCAAGCCAACCACGCTTTTGCGCTGCCTCGACCAGACCATGTGCGTAAGGGCTATTCAGACTGCCTTCGAGACCATGAAAAACCACCAGACGCGGTTTATGTTGCGCTTGTGTGGGATCTTCACTCCACGCGAGATCGACAAAATCACCGTCAGGCAATTCCAGCCGCTGCCAGTGTGGGGTGAATTTCACCTGACGACGAAACAGACGCGGTAGCATGGTTTGCAAATGGCAATTACTGAAGCCGCGCATGGGGGTGAATTCAGCACTACTGCTGGCGTCGTTAAGATCGGTCGTCGTTACTTGCGCCATTAGTTGCTTTGGCCTTCCAGCAGCATTTGTTCCAGTTGCTCCTGGGCTTCCAGCCATGCCATTTCGCACTCTTCCAGCCCGGATTTGGCGCTGGCTTGCTGTTGCAGACAAGCGGTCAGTTCTGCTTTACGGCTCTGGTCGTATAGCTCGCTGTCGCCCAATTTTTCTTCTGCCTGTGCCAGTTGTGCATTCAGCTTTTCCATCTCTTTTTCCAGACGGGCGATTTCTTTACGTAGCGGCTGGGTTTGCGCACGCAGCTCTGCTTCCCGACGCTTCTGATCTTTACGTGCCTGGGCGCTGTTAGCGTTTTCTTTCGGCGCTTCGTCAGATTGGTTTTCCTGCTTCTGAACGTCGCTCAACCACTGTTGATAATCCTCCAGATCGCCATCGAACGGTTCGACTTTACGATCGTGAACCAGATAGAGATCGTCAGTGGTGGAACGCAGTAAGTGACGGTCGTGCGAAACGACAACCAGTGCGCCTTCAAACTCGATCAACGCTTCGGTTAGTGCCTGGCGCATGTCGAGGTCAAGGTGGTTGGTCGGTTCGTCGAGCAGCAGCAGATTCGGACGCTGCCAGACGATCAGCGCCAGCACCAGCCGTGCTTTTTCCCCACCGGAGAAACGGCGGGTTTCTTCCGTTACTTTATCGCCCTGGAAACCAAAGCCGCCGAGGTAGTCTCGCAGTTTTTGTTCCAGCTCTTGCGGTGCTAAACGCGCCAGATGTTGAATGGGCGATTCATCTGCGCGCAGGTATTCCAGTTGATGCTGGGCGAAGTAACCGAGTTTAATCCCTTTCGCCAGGCCAATTTCACCGCTAATCGGCGCAAGTTCACCGGCTAACAATTTGATTAATGTTGATTTACCTGCGCCGTTGCGGCCTAACAGACCAATGCGCGAACCGGGGACCAGATTCAGTTTGATCGAGTCGAGAATAATGCGATCGCCATAACCCGCGCTGACCTTTTCCATCTTCAGCAATGGATTAGGCAGGCTTTCCGGCGCGCGGAAGCTAAAACGGAAAGGGTTATCGACGTGCGCGGGGGCAATCAGCTCCATGCGCTCGAGCATCTTAATGCGGCTCTGGGCTTGCTTCGCTTTGGTGGCTTTGGCGCGGAAACGGTCGATATAACTTTGCAGATGCGCCACGCGCTCCTGTTGGCTTTCGTACATCGCCTGTTGCTGCGCCAGACGGGTGGCGCGCTGCACTTCAAACGAACTGTAGTTGCCGGTGTACTCGAACATGCTTTGCTGTTCGATATGAATGATTTTATCGACGATCGGATCGAGGAAGTCGCGGTCGTGAGAGATAAGGATCAGCGTGCCCTGATAGCTCTTCAGCCATTTTTCCAGCCAGATAACTGCATCGAGATCGAGGTGGTTAGTCGGTTCGTCGAGCAGCAGCAAGTCTGAACGGCAAATCAGTGCCTGGGCGAGGTTAAGGCGCATTCGCCAGCCACCAGAGAAATCGCTCACCGGATACTCCAGTTGCTCATTGCTGAAACCGAGGCCATGCAGCAGGCTGGCGGCGCGGGAGCGAATACTCCACGCGTCGATAGCATCCAGCTTGCCGTGAATGGTCGCAATGGCATGTCCGTCGTTACGTTCGTTAGCATCCTGAAGTTGCGCTTCCAGTTGGCGATATTCGCGGTCGCCATCAATGACATATTCCAGTGCCGCTTGCGGTAGCGCCGGCGTTTCCTGATTCACCCACGCCAGTTGCCAGCTACCAGGAAAGGTGTAGCTGCCGCCGTCGGCGCTGATTTCATTTTTCAGCAATGCCAGTAGGGTAGATTTACCGCAGCCGTTTTTACCCACCAGGCCGACTTTCTGGCCAGGGTTAATAGTGGCGGTGGCATTATCCAGCAGGACGCGCACGCCGCGACGAATTTGTAACGAGGAGAAAACAATCATAAGGCGCCGTATGTTCAGACTATGTTAAATTATCATTATGATAATGTAGTGTATGGGCGAGCTGCCGCTCCGGGCGCAATGGTAGCCCAAAACAGCGACTATACACAAAACCATACCGGGAGGGGGATGATGTCTCAGCCAGCGAAAGTTTTGCTGCTGTATGCCCATCCGGAATCTCAGGACTCGGTGGCAAACCGGGTACTGCTTAAACCGGCCACGCAGCTCAGCAATGTTACCGTGCACGACCTTTACGCGCACTATCCCGATTTTTTTATTGATATTCCCCGTGAGCAGGCATTACTGCGTGAGCACGAGGTGATTGTTTTTCAGCATCCGCTTTATACCTACAGTTGCCCGGCGTTACTGAAAGAGTGGCTTGACCGGGTGTTAAGCCGTGGGTTTGCCAGCGGGCCGGGAGGAAACCAACTGGCGGGAAAGTACTGGCGTAGCGTGATCACCACCGGCGAACCAGAAAGTGCCTACCGTTATGACGCGCTGAATCGTTATCCGATGAGCGATGTTCTGCGCCCCTTTGAACTGGCGGCGGGCATGTGCCGGATGCATTGGTTAAGCCCCATCATTATTTACTGGGCGAGACGGCAAAGCGCACAGGAGCTGGCGAGTCACGCCAGAGCCTACAGCGACTGGCTGGCAAATCCGCTGCCCGTGGGAGGTCGCTGATGGAAGGTTCCGATTTTTTACTTGCAGGAGTGCTGTTTCTCTTCGCGGCGGTGGCTGCGGTGCCACTGGCATCGCGGCTGGGCATTGGTGCGGTGTTGGGATATTTGCTGGCTGGAATTGCGATTGGTCCGTGGGGACTGGGGTTTATTAGCGACGTCGATGAGATCCTCCACTTTTCGGAACTTGGCGTGGTGTTCCTGATGTTTATCATCGGGCTCGAGTTGAATCCTTCCAAGCTCTGGCAATTGCGGCGCTCCATTTTTGGCGTCGGCGCAGCGCAGGTGCTGTTAAGCGCGGCGTTGCTGGCAGGATTATTGATGCTGACGGATTTCGCCTGGCAGGCGGCAGTTGTGGGGGGAATTGGTCTGGCGATGTCTTCAACCGCAATGGCGTTGCAGCTAATGCGCGAGAAAGGGATGAATCGCAGCGAATCCGGTCAGTTAGGTTTCTCGGTGTTGCTGTTTCAGGATCTGGCGGTGATCCCGGCGCTGGCGTTAGTGCCGTTATTGGCGGGATCGGCAGACGAACATTTCGACTGGATGAAGGTCGGTATGAAGGTGCTGGCGTTTGTCGGCATGTTGATCGGCGGGCGCTATTTGCTGCGCCCGGTATTTCGTTTTATTGCGGCTTCAGGTGTGCGGGAAGTATTCACCGCCGCGACGTTACTGCTGGTGCTGGGGTCTGCGTTATTTATGGATGCGCTGGGGCTGTCGATGGCGCTCGGTACGTTTATTGCGGGCGTGTTGCTGGCGGAGAGCGAATATCGCCATGAACTGGAAACGGCTATCGATCCGTTTAAAGGCTTGCTGCTTGGACTGTTTTTTATCTCCGTCGGGATGTCGCTCAACCTTGGGGTGCTTTATACCCATCTTCTGTGGGTGGTGATAAGTGTGGTTGTGCTGGTAGCGGTGAAAATTCTCGTGCTGTATCTGCTGGCGAGGCTGTATGGCGTGCGCAGCTCCGAGCGGATGCAGTTTGCTGGTGTGCTGAGTCAGGGCGGTGAGTTTGCCTTTGTGCTCTTTTCTACAGCCTCTTCACAACGATTGTTTCAGGGCGATCAGATGGCGCTGTTGTTGGTGACAGTTACGCTTTCCATGATGACCACACCGCTGTTGATGAAGCTTGTGGATAAGTGGCTATCCCGCCAGTTCAACGCCCCGGAAGAAGAGGATGAAAAACCGTGGGTAAACGATGATAAACCGCAAGTGATTGTGGTGGGCTTCGGACGTTTTGGTCAGGTGATTGGTCGTTTGCTGATGGCGAATAAAATGCGCATTACCGTGCTGGAGCGGGATATCAGCGCGGTTAACCTGATGCGCAAATATGGCTACAAAGTATATTACGGCGACGCTACGCAAGTTGACCTGTTGCGCTCTGCGGGTGCAGAAGCCGCAGAATCCATCGTCATTACCTGCAATGAACCGGAAGACACCATGAAACTGGTGGAAATATGCCAGCAACACTTCCCGCATTTGCATATTCTTGCGCGAGCGCGCGGACGTGTGGAAGCGCATGAGTTATTACAGGCAGGGGTGACGCAGTTTTCCCGTGAAACATTCTCCAGTGCGTTAGAGCTGGGGCGCAAAACGCTGGTTACGCTTGGGATGCACCCGCATCAGGCACAGCGGGCACAGCTCCATTTTCGTCGCCTGGATATGCGTATGTTGCGGGAGTTAATCCCGATGCATGCCGATACCGTACAAATTTCTCGCGCCAGGGAAGCCCGACGCGAACTGGAAGAGATTTTCCAGCGTGAGATGCAACAAGAACGACGTCAGTTCGACGGCTGGGATGAATTTGAGTAGAGGGTGAATATGGCAATACGAAAACGCTTTATCGCTGGTGCAAAATGTCCAGCCTGTCAGGCGCAGGATTCAATGGCGATGTGGCGCGAAAATAATATTGATATTGTTGAATGCGTTAAGTGCGGACACCAAATGCGGGAAGCGGATAAAGAAGCCCGCGATCACGTTCGCAAAGATGAGCAAGTTATCGGGATTTTTTATCCGGACTAGCGATATGCGCTGAGTTTTTTTAAGCTAGTGAGTACACGGCTGCAGAATTCCGCTACAATCTGCGCCACAATTCTTCCCATGCTCAGGAGATATCATGAAAGTAGCAAAAGACCTGGTGGTCAGCCTGGCCTATCAGGTACGTACAGAAGACGGTGTGTTGGTTGATGAGTCTCCGGTGAGTGCGCCGCTGGACTACCTGCATGGTCACGGTTCCCTGATCTCTGGCCTGGAAACGGCGCTGGAAGGTCATGAAGTTGGCGACAAATTTGATGTCGCTGTTGGCGCGAACGACGCTTACGGTCAGTACGACGAAAACCTGGTTCAGCGCGTTCCTAAAGACGTATTTATGGGCGTTGACGAACTGCAGGTGGGTATGCGCTTCCTGGCTGAAACCGACCAGGGGCCAGTACCGGTTGAAATCACTGCCGTTGAAGACGATCACGTTGTGGTTGACGGTAACCACATGCTGGCTGGTCAGAATCTGAAATTCAACGTTGAAGTTGTGGCGATTCGTGAAGCGACCGAAGAGGAACTGGCTCACGGTCACGTTCATGGTGCGCACGATCATCACCACGATCACGACCACGACGGTTGCTGCGGCGGTCATGGCCACGATCACGGTCATGAACACGGTGGCGAAGGTTGCTGTGGCGGTAAAGGTAACGGCGGTTGCGGTTGCCACTAAGGCAGAACAGGTGACAAAAAAGCGGGGAATTCCCCGCTTTTTTTCGCCTCAATAGTGCGGAGGTGGCGTTTCTTCAGCCTGTGACGCGATGTTCGACGGCTGACTGGCTTTTAACTTCTCGGTCAGCAGACGCAGATGATCGCGCAGTTTTGCCATCTCCATTTCATGAGCGGTCACCGTGACGTTCAGTTCTTCAATGGTGATTTCCTGAAAAGCCAGTCGGCTCTCCAGCTCTGCCAGGCGTGCTTCCATTGATAAATCCTGCATGATTCACCTCTTTTGTCGAATGGTCGCCGCGGATTCTACTTAACTTTGTTGCCAGAGACAGCACTCATTTTGTTGCATCGAAACTAATTTAAACAAAAAGAGTCTGAAAATAGATGATAATAGGGCGTGTCTGTATGTAGATTTATCCGACAACGCTTTATAGTACCCTTCTGATAATAGTTAACCCTGGGGTGAGATGCCCCGATCCTGGAGATATGGATGAAATCACTGTTTAAAGTAACGCTGCTGGCGACCACAATGGCTGTTGCCCTGCATACACCAATCACTTTTGCTGCCGAAGCGGCGAAACCTGCTACAACTGCTGACAGCAAAGCAGCGTTCAAAAATGACGATCAGAAATCAGCTTACGCACTGGGCGCTTCGCTGGGTCGTTACATGGAAAATTCTCTGAAAGAACAAGAAAAGTTGGGCATTAAACTGGATAAAGATCAGCTGATCGCTGGCGTTCAGGATGCATTTGCTGATAAGAGCAAACTTTCCGATCAAGAGATCGAACAGACTCTGCAAGCGTTTGAAGCACGCGTGAAATCCTCCGCTCAGGCGAAGATGGAAAAAGATGCGGCTGATAACGAAGCGAAAGGTAAAGAGTACCGCGAGAAATTTGCCAAAGAGAAAGGTGTGAAAACCTCTTCTACTGGCCTGGTGTATCAAGTCCTGGATGCCGGTAAAGGTGAAGCACCGAAAGACAGCGACACTGTTGTGGTGAACTACAAAGGTACGCTGATCGACGGTAAAGAGTTCGATAACTCTTACACCCGTGGTGAACCGCTCTCCTTCCGTCTGGATGGTGTAATCCCGGGCTGGACTGAAGGTCTGAAGAACATTAAGAAAGGCGGCAAGATTAAGCTGGTTATTCCACCAGAACTGGCTTACGGCAAAGCGGGTGTTCCGGGGATCCCACCGAATTCTACCCTGGTGTTTGACGTAGAGCTGCTGGATGTGAAACCAGCGCCGAAGGCTGATACGAAGCCAGAAGCAGATGCTAAAGCAGCAGATTCTGCTAAAAAATAAGCATTAAAAACCGCCGCCTGACCAGGCGGCGGTTTTTTTATTGCAGGCCGGATATAATTAGTGCTGGAAAGCGGAACCTCCGCTGTATTAATTTAATTACCCGCATCATTAATGAGCCTGCCCTGAAAAGTTAACGACAGGCTCCTGAAAAGGAGTGTTTTTTTTCATGTCCAGGTCGCTTTTAACCAACGAAACCAGTGAGTTGGATTTACTGGATCAACGTCCTTTCGACCAGACCGATTTTGATATTCTGAAATCCTACGAAGCGGTGGTGGACGGGTTAGCGATGCTCATTGGCTCCCACTGTGAAATCGTTTTGCACTCTTTGCAGGATTTAAAATGTTCAGCCATTCGTATTGCCAACGGTGAACATACAGGCCGGAAGATTGGTTCGCCAATTACCGATCTGGCGCTGCGTATGCTGCACGATATGACGGGGGCGGATAGCAGCGTTTCTAAATGCTACTTTACTCGCGCCAAAAGCGGAGTATTAATGAAGTCCCTGACAATCGCCATTCGTAACCGCGAACAGCGAGTGATTGGTCTGCTATGTATCAATATGAATCTTGATGTTCCTTTCTCGCAGATTATGAGCACTTTTGTGCCGCCAGAAACCCCGGATGTCGGTTCAAGCGTCAACTTTGCCTCTTCTGTTGAAGATCTGGTTACCCAAACGCTGGAGTTCACCATTGAAGAAGTGAACGCCGATCGCAATGTTTCTAATAACGCCAAAAATCGCCAGATCGTGCTGAATCTTTACGAGAAAGGCATCTTCGACATCAAAGACGCGATCAACCAGGTGGCTGACCGTCTGAATATCTCCAAACATACTGTCTATCTCTATATCCGTCAGTTCAAGAGCGGTGATTTCCAGGGGCAAGATAAGTAATGCGTTTTGCCATCGTGGTAACCGGGCCAGCATACGGTACGCAACAGGCGAGTAGTGCTTTTCAGTTTGCGCAGGCGCTGATAGCCGAAGGTCATGAGCTGAGTAGCGTCTTTTTCTACCGGGAAGGTGTCTACAACGCCAACCAGTTGACCTCTCCCGCGAGTGATGAATTTGACCTTGTGCGCGGCTGGCAGCAATTGAATACACAACACGGCGTGATGCTGAATATCTGTGTGGCGGCAGCATTACGTCGCGGTATTGTCGATGAAACTGAGGCTGGAAGATTAGGTCTGGCATCAGCTAATCTCCAGCCGGGCTTTACCTTAAGTGGCCTTGGCGCTCTGGCGGAAGCCTCGCTGACCTGCGACAGGGTGGTACAGTTCTGATGAAACGAATTGCGTTTGTCTTTTCTACTGCACCCCACGGCACAGCGGCTGGCCGTGAAGGATTAGATGCATTACTCGCAACCTCCGCATTAACTGACGATATTGCAGTTTTCTTTATTGCCGATGGTGTTTTTCAAATTCTGCCAGGCCAAAAGCCCGATGTAGTGCTGGCGCGTGATTACATCGCTACCTTTAAACTGCTAGGGCTTTACGACATTGAACAGTGTTGGGTTTGTGCGGCTTCACTACGTGAACGCGGGTTAAATCCGGAGACACCATTGGTCGTGGAAGCCACGCCGCTCGAAGCTGAAACATTACGTCGTGAGCTTGGCAATTATGATGTTATTTTAAGATTTTGAGGCGTCCATGCTGCACACATTACATCGCTCCCCCTGGTTGACGGATTTTTCTGCACTGCTGCGTCTGCTCGGCGAGGGCGACGAACTGCTGTTATTGCAGGATGGCGTAACTGCCGCAGTTGACGGTAACCGCTACCTTGAAAGTCTACGTAATGCCCCCATTAAGGTCTATGCCCTGAACGAAGACCTCATTGCTCGCGGTTTGAGTGGTCAAATTTCGAACGATATCATCCGAATTGACTATACTGATTTCGTCAGACTTACGGTTAAGCACACCAGTCAGATGGCCTGGTGACGGCGGGATCGTTGTATATTTCTTGACACCTTTTCGACACCGCCCTAAAATTCGGCGTCCTCATATTGTGTGAGGACGTTTTATTACGTGTTTACGAAGCAAAAGCTAAAACCAGGAGCTATTTAATGGCAACAGTTAACCAGCTGGTACGCAAACCACGTGCTCGCAAAGTTGCGAAAAGCAACGTGCCTGCGCTGGAAGCATGCCCGCAAAAACGTGGCGTATGTACTCGTGTATATACTACCACTCCTAAAAAACCGAACTCCGCACTGCGTAAAGTATGCCGTGTTCGTCTGACTAACGGTTTCGAAGTGACTTCCTACATCGGTGGTGAAGGTCACAACTTGCAGGAACACTCCGTGATCCTGATCCGTGGCGGTCGTGTTAAAGACCTCCCGGGTGTTCGTTACCACACCGTACGTGGTGCGCTTGACTGCTCCGGCGTTAAAGACCGTAAGCAGGCTCGTTCCAAGTATGGCGTGAAGCGTCCTAAGGCTTAATGGTTCTCCGTTAAGTAAGGCCAAACGTTTTAAATTAATGTCAAACTAAACTCGTAGAGTTTTGGACAATCCTGAATTAACAACGGAGTATTTCCATGCCACGTCGTCGCGTCATTGGTCAGCGTAAAATTCTGCCAGATCCGAAGTTCGGATCAGAACTGCTGGCTAAATTTGTAAATATCCTGATGGTAGATGGTAAAAAATCTACTGCTGAATCTATCGTATACAGCGCGCTGGAGACCCTGGCTCAGCGTTCTGGTAAATCTGAACTGGAAGCATTCGAAGTAGCTCTCGAAAACGTGCGCCCGACTGTCGAAGTTAAGTCTCGCCGCGTTGGTGGTTCTACTTATCAGGTCCCAGTTGAAGTCCGTCCGGTTCGTCGTAATGCTCTGGCAATGCGTTGGATCGTTGAAGCTGCTCGTAAACGCGGTGATAAATCCATGGCTCTGCGCCTGGCGAACGAACTTTCCGATGCTGCAGAAAACAAAGGCACTGCAGTTAAGAAACGTGAAGACGTTCACCGTATGGCCGAAGCCAACAAGGCGTTCGCACACTACCGTTGGTAATCCCTTCGGAGTTTTAGTCACCAGGCGGGCGCTTCCAGTAAGCAGCCCGCTTTGGGCTACTTAAATTGAACGCCTAAAAGATAAACGAGGAAACAAATGGCTCGTACAACACCCATCGCACGCTACCGTAACATCGGTATCAGTGCGCACATCGACGCCGGTAAAACCACTACTACCGAACGTATTCTGTTCTACACCGGTGTAAACCATAAAATCGGTGAAGTTCATGACGGCGCTGCAACCATGGACTGGATGGAGCAGGAGCAGGAACGTGGTATTACCATCACTTCCGCTGCGACTACTGCATTCTGGTCTGGTATGGCTAAGCAGTATGAGCCGCATCGCATCAACATCATCGACACCCCGGGGCACGTTGACTTCACAATCGAAGTAGAACGTTCCATGCGTGTTCTCGATGGTGCGGTAATGGTTTACTGCGCAGTTGGTGGTGTTCAGCCGCAGTCTGAAACCGTATGGCGTCAGGCAAACAAATATAAAGTTCCGCGCATTGCGTTCGTTAACAAAATGGACCGCATGGGTGCGAACTTCCTGAAAGTTGTTAACCAGATCAAAACCCGTCTGGGCGCGAACCCGGTTCCGCTGCAGTTGGCGATTGGTGCTGAAGAACATTTCACCGGTGTTGTTGACCTGGTGAAAATGAAAGCTATCAACTGGAACGATGCTGACCAGGGCGTAACCTTCGAATACGAAGATATCCCGGCAGACATGGTTGAACTGGCTAACGAATGGCACCAGAACCTGATCGAATCCGCGGCTGAAGCTTCTGAAGAGCTGATGGAAAAATACCTGGGTGGTGAAGAACTGACTGAAGCAGAAATCAAAGGTGCTCTGCGTCAGCGCGTTCTGAACAACGAAATCATCCTGGTAACCTGTGGTTCTGCGTTCAAGAACAAAGGTGTTCAGGCGATGCTGGATGCGGTAATTGATTACCTGCCATCCCCGGTTGACGTACCTGCGATCAACGGTATCCTGGACGACGGTAAAGACACTCCGGCTGAACGTCACGCAAGTGATGACGAGCCGTTCTCTGCACTGGCGTTCAAAATTGCTACCGACCCGTTTGTTGGTAACCTGACCTTCTTCCGTGTGTACTCCGGTGTGGTTAACTCTGGTGATACCGTACTGAACTCCGTGAAAGCTGCACGTGAGCGTTTCGGCCGTATCGTTCAGATGCATGCTAACAAACGTGAAGAGATCAAAGAAGTTCGCGCGGGCGACATCGCTGCTGCAATCGGTCTGAAAGACGTAACCACTGGTGACACCCTGTGTGACCCGGATGCGCCGATCATTCTGG
Source organism: Escherichia sp. MOD1-EC5950 (assembly GCF_002965345.1). Lineage (NCBI taxonomy): Bacteria > Pseudomonadati > Pseudomonadota > Gammaproteobacteria > Enterobacterales > Enterobacteriaceae > Escherichia > Escherichia sp. MOD1-EC5950. Next base: position 1,187 of record NZ_PTSR01000006.1, on the reverse strand, counting down.
AACGTATGGAATTCCCTGAGCCGGTAATCTCCATCGCAGTAGAACCGAAAACCAAAGCTGACCAGGAAAAAATGGGTCTGGCTCTGGGCCGTCTGGCTAAAGAAGACCCGTCTTTCCGTGTATGGACTGACGAAGAATCTAACCAGACCATCATCGCGGGTATGGGTGAGCTGCACCTCGACATCATCGTTGACCGTATGAAGCGTGAATTCAACGTTGAAGCGAACGTAGGTAAACCGCAGGTTGCTTACCGTGAAACTATCCGCCAGAAAGTTACCGATGTTGAAGGTAAACACGCGAAACAGTCTGGTGGTCGTGGTCAGTATGGTCATGTTGTTATCGACATGTACCCGCTGGAGCCGGGTTCAAACCCGAAAGGCTACGAGTTCATCAACGACATTAAAGGTGGTGTAATCCCTGGCGAATACATCCCGGCCGTTGATAAAGGTATCCAGGAACAACTGAAAGCTGGCCCGCTGGCAGGCTACCCGGTAGTAGACATGGGTATTCGTCTGCACTTCGGTTCTTACCATGACGTTGACTCCTCTGAACTGGCGTTTAAACTGGCTGCTTCTATCGCCTTTAAAGAAGGCTTTAAGAAAGCGAAACCAGTTCTGCTTGAGCCGATCATGAAGGTTGAAGTAGAAACTCCTGAAGAGAACACCGGTGACGTTATCGGTGACTTGAGCCGTCGTCGTGGTATGCTCAAAGGTCAGGAATCTGAAGTTACTGGCGTTAAGATCCACGCTGAAGTACCGCTGTCTGAAATGTTCGGATATGCAACTCAGCTGCGCTCTCTGACCAAAGGTCGCGCATCATACACTATGGAATTCCTGAAGTATGATGAAGCGCCGAGTAACGTTGCTCAGGCCGTAATTGAAGCCCGTGGTAAATAAGCCTCAGGGTTAATACCAAAGTCCCGTGCTCTCTCCTGAAGGGGAGAGCACTATAGTAAGGAATATAGCCGTGTCTAAAGAAAAATTTGAACGTACAAAACCGCACGTTAACGTTGGTACTATCGGCCACGTTGACCACGGTAAAACTACTCTGACCGCTGCAATCACCACCGTACTGGCTAAAACCTACGGCGGTGCTGCTCGTGCATTCGACCAGATCGATAACGCGCCGGAAGAAAAAGCTCGTGGTATCACCATCAACACTTCTCACGTTGAATACGACACCCCGAC
>NZ_PTSR01000069.1:0-3142 GCF_002965345.1 Escherichia sp. MOD1-EC5950 | reverse complement strand
TCTCAAATTTTCGCAACACGATGATGGTTCGTAAGAAACATCTTCGGGTTGTGAGGTTAAGCGACTAAGCGTACACGGTGGATGCCCTGGCAGTCAGAGGCGATGAAGGACGTGCTAATCTGCGATAAGCGTCGGTAAGGTGATATGAACCGTTATAACCGGCGATTTCCGAATGGGGAAACCCAGTGTGATTCGTCACACTATCATTAACTGAATCCATAGGTTAATGAGGCGAACCGGGGGAACTGAAACATCTAAGTACCCCGAGGAAAAGAAATCAACCGAGATTCCCCCAGTAGCGGCGAGCGAACGGGGAGCAGCCCAGAGCCTGAATCAGTATGTGTGTTAGTGGAAGCGTCTGGAAAGGCGTGCGATACAGGGTGACAGCCCCGTACACAAAAATGCACATGCTGTGAGCTCGATGAGTAGGGCGGGACACGTGGTATCCTGTCTGAATATGGGGGGACCATCCTCCAAGGCTAAATACTCCTGACTGACCGATAGTGAACCAGTACCGTGAGGGAAAGGCGAAAAGAACCCCGGCGAGGGGAGTGAAAAAGAACCTGAAACCGTGTACGTACAAGCAGTGGGAGCCTCTTTAATGGGGTGACTGCGTACCTTTTGTATAATGGGTCAGCGACTTATATTCTGTAGCAAGGTTAACCGAATAGGGGAGCCGAAGGGAAACCGAGTCTTAACTGGGCGTTAAGTTGCAGGGTATAGACCCGAAACCCGGTGATCTAGCCATGGGCAGGTTGAAGGTTGGGTAACACTAACTGGAGGACCGAACCGACTAATGTTGAAAAATTAGCGGATGACTTGTGGCTGGGGGTGAAAGGCCAATCAAACCGGGAGATAGCTGGTTCTCCCCGAAAGCTATTTAGGTAGCGCCTCGTGAATTCATCTCCGGGGGTAGAGCACTGTTTCGGCAAGGGGGTCATCCCGACTTACCAACCCGATGCAAACTGCGAATACCGGAGAATGTTATCACGGGAGACACACGGCGGGTGCTAACGTCCGTCGTGAAGAGGGAAACAACCCAGACCGCCAGCTAAGGTCCCAAAGTCATGGTTAAGTGGGAAACGATGTGGGAAGGCCCAGACAGCCAGGATGTTGGCTTAGAAGCAGCCATCATTTAAAGAAAGCGTAATAGCTCACTGGTCGAGTCGGCCTGCGCGGAAGATGTAACGGGGCTAAACCATGCACCGAAGCTGCGGCAGCGACACTATGTGTTGTTGGGTAGGGGAGCGTTCTGTAAGCCGTTGAAGGTGGCCTGTGAGGGTTGCTGGAGGTATCAGAAGTGCGAATGCTGACATAAGTAACGATAAAGCGGGTGAAAAGCCCGCTCGCCGGAAGACCAAGGGTTCCTGTCCAACGTTAATCGGGGCAGGGTGAGTCGACCCCTAAGGCGAGGCCGAAAGGCGTAGTCGATGGGAAACAGGTTAATATTCCTGTACTTGGTGTTACTGCGAAGGGGGGACGGAGAAGGCTATGTTGGCCGGGCGACGGTTGTCCCGGTTTAAGCGTGTAGGCTGATTTTCCAGGCAAATCCGGAGAATCAAGGCTGAGGCGTGATGACGAGGCACTACGGTGCTGAAGCAACAAATGCCCTGCTTCCAGGAAAAGCCTCTAAGCATCAGGTAACATCAAATCGTACCCCAAACCGACACAGGTGGTCAGGTAGAGAATACCAAGGCGCTTGAGAGAACTCGGGTGAAGGAACTAGGCAAAATGGTGCCGTAACTTCGGGAGAAGGCACGCTGATGGTAGGTGAAGCGACTTGCTCGTGGAGCTGAAATCAGTCGAAGATACCAGCTGGCTGCAACTGTTTATTAAAAACACAGCACTGTGCAAACACGAAAGTGGACGTATACGGTGTGACGCCTGCCCGGTGCCGGAAGGTTAATTGATGGGGTCAGCCGCAAGGCGAAGCTCTTGATCGAAGCCCCGGTAAACGGCGGCCGTAACTATAACGGTCCTAAGGTAGCGAAATTCCTTGTCGGGTAAGTTCCGACCTGCACGAATGGCGTAATGATGGCCAGGCTGTCTCCACCCGAGACTCAGTGAAATTGAACTCGCTGTGAAGATGCAGTGTACCCGCGGCAAGACGGAAAGACCCCGTGAACCTTTACTATAGCTTGACACTGAACATTGAGCCTTGATGTGTAGGATAGGTGGGAGGCTTTGAAGTGTGGACGCCAGTCTGCATGGAGCCGACCTTGAAATACCACCCTTTAATGTTTGATGTTCTAACGTGGACCCGTGATCCGGGTTGCGGACAGTGTCTGGTGGGTAGTTTGACTGGGGCGGTCTCCTCCTAAAGAGTAACGGAGGAGCACGAAGGTTGGCTAATCCTGGTCGGACATCAGGAGGTTAGTGCAATGGCATAAGCCAGCTTGACTGCGAGCGTGACGGCGCGAGCAGGTGCGAAAGCAGGTCATAGTGATCCGGTGGTTCTGAATGGAAGGGCCATCGCTCAACGGATAAAAGGTACTCCGGGGATAACAGGCTGATACCGCCCAAGAGTTCATATCGACGGCGGTGTTTGGCACCTCGATGTCGGCTCATCACATCCTGGGGCTGAAGTAGGTCCCAAGGGTATGGCTGTTCGCCATTTAAAGTGGTACGCGAGCTGGGTTTAGAACGTCGTGAGACAGTTCGGTCCCTATCTGCCGTGGGCGCTGGAGAATTGAGGGGGGCTGCTCCTAGTACGAGAGGACCGGAGTGGACGCATCACTGGTGTTCGGGTTGTCATGCCAATGGCACTGCCCGGTAGCTAAATGCGGAAGAGATAAGTGCTGAAAGCATCTAAGCACGAAACTTGCCCCGAGATGAGTTCTCCCTGAGACTTTAAGTCTCCTGAAGGAACGTTGAAGACGACGACGTTGATAGGCCGGGTGTGTAAGCGCAGCGATGCGTTGAGCTAACCGGTACTAATGAACCGTGAGGCTTAACCTTACAACGCCGAAGATGTTTTGGCGGAAGAAAGACATCAATATCAGCTTGATACAGATTAGATTAACCGGCGATAAGCGGGTTAATAAACAGAATTTGCCTGGCGGAGATAGCGCGGTGGTCCCACCTGACCCCATGCCGAACTCAGAAGTGAAACGCCGTAGCGCCGATGGTAGTGTGGGGTCTC
>NZ_PTSR01000068.1:0-3212 GCF_002965345.1 Escherichia sp. MOD1-EC5950 | reverse complement strand
TCGCATATCGGTGATACCGGCAACCAGCCAGATACGCGAACCGGCAGGGAGAGATATCATCAGTGGCTGCTCCCTTTCATTTCGCGGATAAGTGTCTGTAATAACGCCGGTGTCAGTTCACCTTTCAGCCTGAGAGTTCCGGCCGGCAGAACCAGCTCGCAGCACAGACTGTCTGGCAGTGTATTTATCTGTTCAGGTATCTGCACTGGTGCCGGGATTTTATTATCCGGCTCCGGCGTTAACGTCACGGGAAGTAGCGATGTTTCATGTTCGCCGGGCGGCTGCAGGCCGCCGTTACGCCAGAGATGCCGCCAGTTAAAGAGCAGGTTATCGTTGATTCCGTTCTCGCGAGCTATTTGTGCGACACAGGCACCGGGTAAAAAAGTTTGCTGAACAAGCCTCCATTTAAACTCCGGTGAAAATCGGTTCCGGCGGATTTTCTCTGTTTTCACAGGCTGAGTCACTGTCGGGGCTGAAGGGTATCGCCCAGGGAAAAGAGCCCGGGCCAGTTGCATGCAGGAATATTCACCGGAAAGAGGCCAGTCAGCGAATATCTGGTGAAATCGCCTCACCAGAGAAAAAATGGCGGTTTTGCTGACACCAGTCTGCGCAGAAATGCGCGGGTACGACAGTGACTCGTCAAATCTCAGCTGTAGCACACGCAGGATCAATTCCGGATTATCTGCCAGTACCGCCTTTCGTGCATTCATCTTAAATGTCCTTTTACTGCGAAAATGGACATTAGTATCGGAAACAGGAAAGGGAGGCGAAAGACGGTTTAAATGATGCGCTTACCTCTCAACAGCGCCATACGAGGAAGATACTTCCTCAGCTCTGGATACACTGCGGTGTCCATACAGGATCCACAAAACCCCCGACAAGAAAAATGCGGCTTCACCTTATTTGCCGGCAATTGATGAGTCGTGAAGGATCAGATCGCAGACTGATGAATGAGGAAAAATTTGTCCTCAGGAAGAGGAACACCCCGGGTAACCGTTGTGAGAATGCGTCAGATGCGCCCGGACAGTATTCCCGGTTCAACAACTGGTGCAGGGAGTATAATCAGGAGAGAACACATTCACCTTAAAATGACATGGCCCCGGCTGAATTTATCCGGAACCTGCAAAAAGACGAAATCCTCTGGTTTAGTGCTGTGCTAAATTTGGGGCAGAGTCACCGCCAGTACCGGGGTTCGGGGTTTTACTGATTTATCACATACAGCAAAATCATGTCGTCTTCCATCGTGCTGAAACAGCATAAAATCAGATAATTACAGGTATTCACAGGTTGACATGATATTTGCGACATTATAATAATCCCCAATATTTATTCGTATTGCTGTCTTAATACCATATGCAATATAAAACAGGTATTTTTTCGGTTAAATCGTGAGGCACAAATGGTAGGAAAAGTACTTTTTAATGGGCGTATTCATTCCCCACGTTTACCTCAACGCACACAAAACTCTGGTGAAACTGGCCATCTGAGGAACAGAATAATAAGGATAAGAAAAGGTATACAGAATATTTTTCACCGGCCAGGTGCCATTAACCCTCAGGAGAAAACTGTTGACGCACCAAGAAAAGAAGAACGTTCTGTAAATCAGCACGCAAGTGCAAAGCAGCAACATGAATATGCCATACAACCCTCCGGGGTTTCTGACATATCACGAAGCATTAAAGAGAATTATTCTTCCGGACGAGGAGATCTTTTGTATGGTCTTTGTCGGGAAAGGAACAAGATAATACGTCAGATATATCCTGACGGGATTAAAGATGCGAGTATTCAATGTATTGACAGTATAAATTCTGTGAAAAATGACTGCGCCAGAAGCATAGTGTATTCAAAAGGTTCAGTCAGGGATGAGTACACTGCTTTCCGTGAGCAGCATAATTCCTTTGAAGACGTTGATGCATATGTCCATACCATGCTTCAACAGGACGCTATCGGTAAAAAAGACCCGAAGTACAATGTCAGAGAAAGATTTGAAGATTTTTATAAGTTGAGAAAAAAATAATTAATGAAAGAGGAAAAATTGATGATGATTTGCGACCTCAACTTTATGAAGAGCTTTACAACATATTTAAAAGAGGTTGTAAGGCCGGAATTATGTCTGCCACACTTGACAGTAGTAAGCATCATATACATTTTTCGCTGGATGGCATTGATATGAACAGTGTTATTACTAAAAATAACGCTTATACAGAGTCAGGCCTGCCTTCTATTACTGGCTCAGAGTTACGCTGTGCCTACAGATTAAGAGATCAGTTAAAAGATAAATTGCATTTTTATGAAAACGGACTTGAGGTGTCTGCTCCCTGGGAGAAAAACCCGGAACTATGGCGAAAATATATTCCGAAGGGGGCTCAAAAAAAAGATCCTCCAGGCATGTAACGGATAAGGGAGACCGCACGGGTAACTCACCTGCGGGCCGGCTCCCCTCCCCCCCCGACACTATCTCATTCTCCCGCTGGCGCAGACGCTGTCACGCTCACGCTTGCCTGCAGCAACAACGGCAATAATTAACATATTGTCAATGACCTGATAAGCCAGACGAAAGCCCGGTGCACGCAGTTTAATTCTGCAGCAGTCCTTCAGCCCACGTAAGCGGCTCGCCAGAACCGTATTGATATTTACTGAGAGCTCAGATCAACTTTCCAGGGCAACAGATCGCGTACCCGGTTTGCCGGCCAGTCCTGGATATGTTCAATGACGTAACGCAGCCACTTTTCTGGCTCCACATTGTTCAGACGGCATGTGCCGATCAGCGAGTACAACACCGCCGCATGTTCACCACCGCTGTCGGAACCCGCGAACAGCCAGTTTTTCCGGCCTACGGCCACTCCCCGTAAGGCGTTCTCTGCGATGTTGTTGTCGATTTCCACCCAGCCATTACTGCAGTACACGTTCAGGCCATCCCACTGTTTCAGCAGGTATGCGAACGCTTTTGCCGTATCTGAGTGACGCGACAGTGTTTTCATCTGTTGCTGTATCCAGTCATACAGTGACTGCATCAGTGGCGCGGCTCTGGCTTTTCTTGCCACCAGACGCTGTTCTGCTGAACAGCCCCGGACCTCTGCCTCGATGGCATACAGTTCACCGATACGCTGCAGGGCTTCCGTGGTGATGTCGGTTGGCACTCTTGCATGCACATCGTGGATTTTTCTCCGGGCATGAGCCATACACGCGGCTTCCGTTATTCTGCCGGATTC
>NZ_PTSR01000067.1:0-3629 GCF_002965345.1 Escherichia sp. MOD1-EC5950 | reverse complement strand
TCTGATGCCGTCAGCGTTACGCCATTGTGGCTCTGCTGCAGAACCACAACGCCGGCATCATCACGCCCCAGCCATCTGCCCTGCTCATCCAGTCCCTGCATTCGCCCCTCTTCATCCATACGGATTTCCTGCAACCAGACACCCTGTTGTCTGCCGTTCCGGTCGTAAGCCGGCCAGGCCACATGCGGTGCCGGATATTTGCGGCTGCCACTGATGAAGCGGGCTTCACTGTGGTCCGGTAACCCGGTTTCCCGCAGTAACGCCCGCCCCAGCGCATTCTGATTAAGCGTCCGGGCACTGTCCCACAGATTCTGAGCTGTTGTGGCATGAACATCCTGTTGAACGTCCAGCACATCATGCGCTGTCTTCCGGCTTTCACTGGCCGCCACGGATGCCAGCCATTTTCCGGTATCATCGGTATACACCTGCACATGCTGCTTCATCCTCGAGAGCGCCACATACGCATCACTGAGGGAGGCAAGCCGCTGGCGCGCGTCAGTTGCCCCGGCCAGGGCTATCACAAAGGCTTCACTGGCCCCCTGTGCCCGGTGTGCCGTACCGGCATAGCCGTAATCCAGATGCATATCCGACATCTCACGCCCCGGCTGAACCAGCCGGGTATTTTCACCGTGCTTCAGCGTGATATCACCGTTATCAGCTATCCCGGAAACCTCCCACAGTGTCTGGGTATCCCGTCCCTGTTCCCGGTCCTGGCGGGTGAAGCGCACCAGGTCACCTTCCGACAGCCGGATTTCACGCCGGGAAAATACCGCAATATCCCGCAGACTGCTTTCAAAAGCGGAGAGCAGATGGTCCCGGCCCTCTGCATCACGCAGCATCACCACACCGTTTGCTGCATCAGGGCTGTGAATGGTGTAATACTGCTGATTTATCAGCGCCACACCGCCATTATGCTGTGCCAGTCCTGCAACGGATTTCAGGGCTTCTGTCTGTGTTTTTTCCCTGACCAGCACCGTTACCGGAAGTTCCTGCTCTCCGCTCTTTCCGGCCTCATGCAGACGGTCATGAATGCCGGCATTTATGGCCATTGCATCCGCGTTTGTCTGGGTGACAATCAGCGTCTGACGCCGGGCCTCTGCAGTGCGTCCGGTGTAATCATCCACGATGGCGGATATCACCCTGTCTCCCTGCGTTTCTCTCTGTTCGCGGGTCTGGCGAATTTCAGTCACCGATGATGCCGGCACATATGCGCCATTATCCCGGGGCACCTGTTCCGGTGAAACGCGGCGTATCGTGTCCAGCGCCTCGCCGGTACGTCCTTCCAGCAGTGCATACACCACCGGTCGCAGTTCCGGTGACTGACGCACAATGTCTTTCATCACCGCCACATCAATGGCGCTGCGCTGCTGCATCAGAGTAAAGGGCGCACCACTGGCCACCGGCTGTAACTGCAGACTGTCACCGGACAGAACCGCACGACCACCTGCGGCGGCAATGCGGGCCAGCGTGTCAGCCATATCCCGGTTGCCCACCATAGAACTTTCATCGATAAGAAACAGCGTTTTTGAGAAGTTAAGCTGCTCACCGCCATGCTGACGTCGCTCCGTGTCCATCAGAAAAGAGGCGATAGTCTGTGCTTTCACTCCCACACCCTGCATTTCACTGACAGCCCGGTGCGTGGGTGCCAGCCCCACCACATCCGGCCGCAGCCCTTCCGGCAACGTGTCCAGCGCCGCCAGGACACTGCGAAACTGTGTGGTTTTCCCCACACCGGCATAGCCCTGAATGGCCACAAAACGGTCCGTGCTTTCAAGAATCAGCCGGCTGGCTGCCTGCTGGCCTGATGTCAGACCAGTCAGGAGAGACGGGTCCACAGTTTCCATCAGCGAGCGTTGTGTGTTCTTTCCTTCTGCCATTGTGCGCAAAATGGCTTTTTCCTGCAGCCAGGTTTCAGCCGGCACATAACGGCTGGCACTTCCGTCACCCGGCACGAACAGGATTTCCCCGCGCTGAACCAGTTCTGCAAATGTGTGGTGAATACCGTATGGTGTCACTGACGGATGCGCCTTCAGTGCCTCCAGTACCACATCCTGACGGGAAAAGACCACACTGCTGCCCTGTGCCAGCGTTATGGCCTGACGCACCGCTTTTTCGGTCACCGGCATCACACTGTCCCGGGCCTGCTGCATGGCCGTATCCAGCGGCTTACCCTCCGGGCTGACCTGCTCCCGGGCCTGCCGGTACAGTGGAGAACGGGCAAGACGCGCATGTGCCTCTTCTTCTGAGAGTGACGTATAAATCTGCACCCGGTCACCACTGGTGGCCAGTGTGTTAAGCGTCTGCGCCTGCGTGTCACGGGCAGAGACAGCAGCCAGAACAACGCCCTGTTCACTCAGCGTTTTTCCGGGCGTGGTCACGTATCCCTGACTGATTTTCAGTCCGTCCGCAACCGGAAGACGATGCCGGCGCACCCCCTGCCGGACCGTCAGCGTCCGGTCCGTGATGCGCTCAACCGTGACACTGTCACCTGCACGCAGTTTTCCGTGACTGCCGAGCAGCATCAGCTTTTCACCTTCAGCCACCGGAAGCGTTCCGGGCTGATACAGTCGCCAGCTGCTGTCCATGTCCCGGACCTTTATCAGCTGACTTCTGCCTTTCTCATCCGTCAGCGTCAGTGTACGACTGCGGGCCGTCACCCGGTCAATGGTGTAACGCTCAGACGTCCGGCGTTCTGCATCATACCGCTCCAGTATCTGTCCTTCCCGGTAGCTGTCCGTCAGTCTGCGGTTTTTACTGTCGAGGAACACCGGCGTCAGCGTGGATACCGTTACCTCCCTGTCGCCCAGCTCTCCGGCCGCTTTCAGTGACTGACGGATGGCCTCCGTCAGCGCCCGCTGCTCACGACCAGGGGCCTGCGCCACCACGCTCTCGCCCTGTGCATGCAGAACAGCATAATCCATGGCCAGCTGTTCATAACGCTGCCGGCGGTCACCGTGACTTATCACCGACACCCTGACGCCTCTGTCCGTTCCCCCCTGAAGCCGCACCACGCCGGTGTCTTCCAGTGTGGCCAGCGCATTTCCGGTGCCCTTACGACCCCCGCCATCCATCAGCAGCACCTGCACATTGTTACGCAACGCCTGGTCAAGCAGCGTGACTGTCTCCTTAACAGACAGTTTCTCCGCGCCGGCAATCACCAGCGTACTGTCATGCTTCAGCCCCTCCCCGGTCAGCAAATCCTTCCCGCTCACTTTTCCGTTCAGCCCCTGCTGCTCTGCCAGAAAAGCGGTCATCTTCCTGTCCGGTGCCATCACCTGCACCTGGCGTCCCTGACCTTCTGCCATCGCCACAACAGCCTGTATCTGCTCCCGCTGTGTCGCCATTCCCCGCCCGGTACTGATAATGGCCACCGCAGGCAGTGTGTCAGCCAGAACCGCAGCCGCGCCCTGCAGGGGCATTTCAGGTCGCATGCTCACCATTACCCGGTTTTCGCGCATCGCCTGCTGCGCCAGCTGCTGCACACTCAGCTCATCGAGCAGATGAATGGAGGAGGTGAAAAGCCCTTTTTCCTTATCAAGTGGCACCAGTTCGCCGCTGCTGATGGCCTGCTCAATCCCGGCACGGGCCATGGCAATACTGCCCGGTTCAGCCTCCACCAGTGCCAGCGT
>NZ_PTSR01000066.1:0-4259 GCF_002965345.1 Escherichia sp. MOD1-EC5950 | reverse complement strand
TTTTTCGGCAGACTGAAAACGGAAATGTATTATGGGCGTAAATGGTCGGGCATCACGCCAGAAAAGTTCATGCAGCATGTAGATGCTTACATCAGATGGTATAACGAGCGGCGTATAAAATTATCGCTGGGTGCAGTCAGCCCTGAAATGTACCGCCAACAATGCGGGCTGGAATGATAAAGCAGTCCAGGAAATCGTCCGCATCCCCATAACGGTCAAACATCGTGGCGTTGACAGATGCTCAGGAGGCATGGTTTGAGCACGATTTACATGCCCTGAGCGCGCAACAGAAGGCAGCCTGTGTGGTGCTGAATCCGGAAAAGTCCCACCCTTACATTGAGGATATGGCGATGTTTTTATTGCCCTTACCGGGGTCCGCTTGGAAAACGGAAAATATCCCACGCTAAGGCTATTTTCTATACAGTAACAGTTTGCTGTTTCGCTCTAACTCTCAGAATTGTTTGCCGTGTTGTTCGGAACTCCCTGGCAATAGCACTTATACTTGCCCCAGACTTAATGCGTTCGAGTACCTTCTGTTTTTGTTCTTCATTTAATACCGGTGGGCGACCAAAACGTTTTCCTGCATCCCGTGCTCTTGCTATCCCTGAATAAGTTCGTTCAAGTAAAAGATCTCGTTCAAATTCAGCGACCGCTGAAATCACTTGCATTGTCATTTTTCCTGCCGGACTGGTCAGATCAACACCACCTAATGCCAGGCAATGCACCCTGATGCCAGATTCGGTCAGTTGCTCCACTGTTTTCCTGATATCCATTGCATTACGACCGAGGCGATCCAGTTTTGTGACTATCAATACATCGCCACTTTCCAGACGATCAAGCAACCGGTTAAAACCAGGACGTTCACTGGCTGCTACTGATCCACTAATTTGTTCTTCGATTATTCGTTGGGGTCTGACGTTAAAACCCGCGCTTTCGATTTCCCGACGTTGATTTTCGGTCGTCTGTTCCAGAGTGGAAACCCGACAATAGGCAAAAATTCGAGACATAGTGAGATCTTCTGTACGAAATGGGTGTACATATTATAATGCATGTCCGAAAGTAATTTCGCTGACTTTCGGATATATCTGTTTAACAATGTCCGAAACCAGTCGTTTTCGGTCACAACAAATCCATAACACATGAAAACTTTACACGAGGGAAGCATTCATGCCACGGCGACAAATACTGAGTAGTGAAGAGCAAGCTCGCCTGCTGGTTATACCAGATGATGAAATTATTCTGACCAGAATGTGTTTTCTTTGTGATAAAGATATTGCTCTCATTAATAAGCACCGGCGTCCAGCTAATCGCCTGGGCTTTGCGGTATTACTCTGTTACCTGCGTGGGCCTGGATTTGTTCCGGACAAAAATAATGTTCCCCACAGTGGTGTTGTATCCAGAATTGCTTCAAGACTGAAGCTTCAGCCCGATTTATGGCATGAATATGCAGCCAGAGAGCAAACCCGCTGGGAGCATCTGGCTGAACTTTATCGCTACCTGAAATTATCTCCGTTCAGCCGAACTCTGCAAAAAGACTGCATTCGGCATCTGCATTCCTATGCCATGCGAACAGATAAAGGATTTACTCTGGCGGAGGAAATGCTCAGTTGGCTACATAACAATAATGTTATTTTCCCGTCGGTTGATGTGATCGAACGGACGCTTGCCGAAGCCGTCACACTTGCTGACAGATCTGTTTTTTCGGCACTTACGACACAACTGGGAAAGCAGCATAGATCTGCACTCGACAGCCTGCTCATATCAGAAGGGGAACAACCTTCCCGACTTGCGTGGCTACTTCAGCCTCCCGGTAAAATTAACGGTAAAAACGTGCTGCAACATATCGATCGACTTAATTCTATCACCGCGCTGGAATTACCTGATGGTATTGAGCTTTCCGTTCACCAGAACAAATTACTCAAACTGGCGCGTGAGGGCCGAAAAATGAGCAGCAGAGATCTGGCAAAATTCACCGATATCAGACGTTACGCTACGCTGGTTTGTGTCATTCAGGAAGCCAGAGCAACATTGACTGATGAAGTTATCGAGCTACACGAACGCATTATGGGCGGTCTGTTCAGCCAGGCAAAACGCAAACAAGCCGAGAGGCTTCAGTTAAAAGGCAAACTTATCCAGAGCAAGTTAAGACAATATGTTACTGTCGGTCAGGCGCTACTGCATGCCAGAAAGTCAGGTGAAGATCCCTGGGCCGCGATAGAAGATGTTATTCCCTGGCAGGAGTTCGTCAACAGCCTGGAAGAAACACAGTTGCTGTCCCGTAAAGGTAATTTCGATCCTCTTCACCTGATCACCGAAAAATACAACACACTTCGAAAATACGCTCCACGAATGTTGTCAGCATTGCAGTTTGTAGCGACACCTGCGGCGCAGCCGCTCAGCGATGCACTGGATACTATAAGGGAAATATACCGTAAGCAGCTTCGTAACGTTCCGCCTACAGCGCCAACAGCATTTATTCCTGAAAGCTGGCGAAAACTGGTATTAACGCCTTCAGGCATCAATCGAAAATACTATGAGTTTTGTGTACTGAATGAACTCAAGGTGGCGTTACGTTCCGGAGATATTTGGGTAAAAGGGTCGCGTCGTTACAGAAATTTTGATGATTATCTTATCCCGGTCACTGAATTTGATAAATCCCGACAAAATGACCAGTTACAACTGGCTGTGCAGACTGATTGCCATGCATATCTTCAGGCCCGTATGACGCTTCTTGCATCTCGTCTGGAAGAAGTTAACGCAATGGCTCTTGCCGGTGAGCTGCCGGATGTTGATATTTCAGATAAAGGAGTGAAAATCACTCCGCTGGAGAACGGGGTTCCTTCCGGTGTTTCTGCCTTTGCCAGTCTGGTTTATAACATGCTCCCCCATCCGAAAATTACAGAAATACTGGAAGAAGTTGACAGTTGGACGGGTTTTACACGTCACTTCACGCATCTCAAAAATAATAACATCAGGCCAAAAGACGGAAGGCTGTTGCTGACCACAATTCGGGCTGACGGTATTAATCTGGGGCTGACAAAAATGGCAGAGTCCTGCCCCGGGGTAACAAAATCGTCCCTCGAAGGTATCCAGGCATGGTACATCCGTGACGAAACCTATTCAGCTGCCCTTGCAGAACTGGTAAACGCGCAGGGGAAACGTCCATTAGCAGCATTCTGGGGCGACGGGACAACATCGTCATCAGACGGGCAGAACTTTCGGGTGGGCAGTCACGGGCGTTATGCTGGTCAGGTCAATCTTAAATATGGCCAGGAGCCGGGCGTACAGATTTATACGCATATATCAGATCAATATAGCCCGTTCTACACCAAAGTGATTAGTCGGGTACGTGACTCAACCCACGTACTTGATGGCCTGTTGTATCATGAAAGTGATCTGGAAATTACCGAACATTACACCGATACCGCAGGTTTCACAGAGCATGTTTTTGCACTAATGCATTTGCTGGGATTTGCTTTTGCGCCGAGGATCAGGGATCTTCATGATAAGCGACTGTTTATTCACGGAAAGGCTGAGCGATATCCAGGGCTTCAGTCCGTCATATCAACAACCAGCCTGAATCTCAAAGATATTGAAACGTACTGGGGTGAGGTATTACGCCTGGCAGCTTCGATTAAACAGGGGACAGTCACTGCATCGCTGATGATGAAAAAGTTAGCCAGTTACCCAAAACAGAATGGACTGGCCAAAGCGCTGAGAGAAATTGGTCGAATCGAACGGACACTGTTTATGCTGGACTGGTTTCGAGATCCTGGTTTGCGACGACGTGTACAAGCTGGGCTGAATAAAGGAGAAGCCCGTAATGCTCTTGCGCGAGCGGTTTTTATGCACCGGCTGGGTGAAATCAGGGACAGGGGGCTGGAGAATCAGAGTTACCGGGCCAGTGGTCTGACGTTACTGACAGCGGCAATCGCGTTATGGAACACGGTATACATAGAAAGAGCCATTGAATCCCTGAAACGAAAAAAGCTCCCGATTAATGACCAACTGCTCTCTCACCTTTCGCCGTTGGGCTGGGAGCATATCAATCTTAATGGGGATTATGTCTGGCGTAATAATCTTAAGCTGGGTACAGGGAAGTACCGACCATTACGCAATGTCGATATCGAATCGTACAAAAAACAGTCTTAGCGTGGGATATTTTCCGTTTTCCAAGCGGACCCCTTACCGGTCGTGCTGGAGTGGCATTGTGTGATGTGCGGCCAGTTTTTTCATGGGAAGAAGTTCTGTGAAACCTG
>NZ_PTSR01000065.1:0-4346 GCF_002965345.1 Escherichia sp. MOD1-EC5950 | reverse complement strand
TAGCGCGGTGGTCCCACCTGACCCCATGCCGAACTCAGAAGTGAAACGCCGTAGCGCCGATGGTAGTGTGGGGTCTCCCCATGCGAGAGTAGGGAACTGCCAGGCATCAAATAAAGCGAAAGGCCATCCGTAAGGATGGCCTTTTTGCGCTGGTGAAAACTCTTCCTGTCGTTATATCTACAAGCCATCCCCCCGCAGATACGGTAAACTAGCCACGTTTTTGCATCAGGAAAGCAGCTATGAACCACTCCTTAAAACCCTGGAACACCTTCGGCATTGATCGCAATGCGAAGCACATTGTATGCGTGGAAGACGAAAAACAACTACTCAATGCCTGGCAGCATGCAACCGCAGAAGGACAGCCAGTTCTTATTCTGGGTGAAGGAAGTAACGTACTTTTCCTGGAAGATTACTGCGGAACGGTGATTATCAACCGGATCAAAGGTATTGAAATTAACGATACGCCTGATGCTTGGTATTTACATGTTGGGGCGGGAGAAAACTGGCATCATCTGGTGAAATACACTTTGCAGCAAGGTATGCCCGGTCTGGAAAATCTGGCATTAATTCCGGGCTGTGTCGGCTCATCGCCTATCCAGAATATTGGTGCTTATGGCGTAGAATTACAGCGAGTTTGCGATTATGTTGACTGCGTTGAACTGACGACAGGCAAGCAAGTGCGCTTAACAGCTAAAGAGTGTCGTTTTGGTTATCGTGACAGTATTTTTAAGCATGAATATCAGGATCGCTTCGCCATTGTAGCCGTAGGTCTGCGCCTGCCAAAAGAGTGGCAACCTGTACTGACCTATGGTGACTTAACTCGTCTGGAGCCTTCAACGGTGACACCACAGCAAGTATTTGATGCGGTGTGTCATATGAGAACAACAAAACTTCCCGATCCAAAAGTGAACGGTAATGCCGGTAGTTTCTTCAAAAATCCTGTTGTTTCAGTCGAAATGGCTAAAGCGTTACTGGCACAATTTCCAACGGCACCTAATTACCTCCAGGCGGATGGTTCAGTAAAACTGGCTGCTGGCTGGCTCATCGATCAGTGTCAGCTAAAAGGGGTACAGATTGGCGGGGCTGCGGTACATCGTCAACAGGCGCTAGTTCTTATTAATGAAGGCAATGCGAAAAGTGAAGACGTCGTACAACTGGCACATCACGTAAGGCAGAAAGTCGGTGAAAGATTTAACGTCTGGCTTGAACCCGAAGTCCGCTTTATTGGTGCATCAGGTGAAGTGAGCGCAGTGGAGACAATTTCATGAAGGATAATACTGTTCCACTGAAATTGATCGCCCTGTTAGCGAACGGCGAATTTCACTCCGGCGAGCAACTGGGTGAAACGTTGGGAATGAGTCGGGCGGCTATTAATAAACACATTCAGACACTGCGTGACTGGGGTGTTGATGTATTTACCGTTCCGGGCAAAGGATACAGCCTGCCTGAACCAATCCAGTTACTTAATGCCGAACAGATATTGAGTCACCTGGATGGTGGTAATGTTGCTGTGTTACCGGTGATTGATTCTACGAACCAGTACCTCCTTGACCGTATAGGAGAGCTTAAATCGGGCGATGCCTGTGTCGCAGAATATCAGCAAGCGGGTCGTGGTCGCCGTGGGCGGAAATGGTTTTCTCCTTTTGGCGCAAACTTATATTTATCAATGTTCTGGCGTCTGGAGCAAGGCCCTGCTGCGGCGATTGGTTTAAGCCTGGTTATCGGTATCGTGATGGCGGAAGTACTACGCACGCTGGGAGCTGATAAAGTTCGTGTTAAATGGCCAAACGACCTCTATCTGCAGGATCGCAAGCTGGCGGGTATTCTCGTTGAACTGACGGGCAAAACCGGCGATGCGGCACAAATTGTCATCGGTGCCGGGATCAACATGGCCATGCGTCGAGTCGAAGAGAGTGTCGTTAATCAGGGATGGATCACCTTGCAAGAAGCGGGGATCAATCTGGATCGTAATACTCTGGCAGCCACGCTTATACGTGAATTACGGGCGGCGCTGGAACTCTTCGAGCAAGAAGGACTTACTCCTTATTTGGCTCGTTGGGAAAAACTGGATAATTTTATTAATCGCCCAGTGAAACTTATCATTGGTGATAAAGAAATATTTGGGATTTCGCGCGGGATAGATAACCAAGGCGCATTATTGCTTGAACAGGATGGGATAATTAAACCCTGGATGGGCGGTGAAATATCGCTACGAAGCGCAGATAAATAAAAAAGGGAGCAATAGCTCCCCCTTTAAATTATTTGCGTAGTCTGACTTCTTCTACCGCATGATTAGCACTTTTGGTCAGGATCAGGCTGGCACGTTCGCGAGTAGGAAGAATATTTTGCTTTAAGTTCAGCCAGTTGATTTCCTTCCAAAGCGTCAAGGCAGTATTGATCGCTTCTTCTTTTGTTAATTTAGCGTAGTTATGGAAATAGGAATCCGGATCTGTAAAAGCGCCTTCACGGAATTTCAGGAAGCGGTTGATATACCATGTCTGCAGTAAGTCTTCAGGAGCATCAACATATATCGAAAAATCGACAAAATCAGAAACAAAAACATGATGCGGATCGTGTGGGTAATCCATACCGCTCTGTAAGACATTTAATCCTTCAAGAATTAAAATATCAGGCTGCACGACAGTTTTATCGCCATCCGGGATCACATCATAAATAAGATGCGAGTAAACCGGTGCTGTAACGTTTGGCACTCCCGATTTTAGATCGGAAACAAACTTCACCAGACGATGCATATCGTACGACTCCGGGAAGCCTTTCTTCTTCATCAGACCACGTTCTTTAAGCACTTTGTTGGGATGAAGAAAACCATCGGTGGTGATCAGTTCAACACGACGGTGTTCCGGCCAACGGCTTAATAGAGCCTGTAATACACGGGCGGTCGTACTTTTCCCCACCGCAACGCTACCCGCGATGCTGATAATGTAAGGAATGCGTTGTCCGTTAGTACCAAGAAATTGTTCCAGAACTGCCTGACGGCGCAAGTTTGAGCTTATATAGAAGTTCAGCAAACGCGATAAAGGCAAATAGATCTCGGCAACTTCTTCTAACGAGAGATCCTCATTTATACCTTTGAGACGGGCGATCTCATCCTCCGATAACGTCATAGGTACGGAATCACGCAGAGCTGCCCACTGGTTGCGGTCAAACTGTAGGTAAGGCGTCATTAACGTTTGCTCTTTTATACTCATAAGCATGTTTCTGGCGATCATAGCTCTATCGGCAAAGCGATATTTGCCATGGCGCGTCACAGTTCTGTTGAATGGGTTAATGGGCAGGAGGGTAACACCAGATTGGGAGGAATAATAAGAAAAAATCTCTTTCGACAAGCTATCGTTGAAAAGCAATGTGACAGATATTCCATCTACTAAAAAGAATTGTGTTTTATCTTGAGTGCATTGTTAAACAGAATGATGCTGAAAAAGTATGCTAATCTGTCCCCTGTTTGACTGTTTCTTCATCGCGTTGTGCAAAATGTGACCAATAAAACAAATTATGCAATTTTTTAGTTGCATGAGCGCGCATGTCTCCATAGAATGCGCGCTACTTGATGCCGACTTAGCTCAGTAGGTAGAGCAACTGACTTGTAATCAGTAGGTCACCAGTTCGATTCCGGTAGTCGGCACCATCAAGTCCGGTGGGGTTCCCGAGCGGCCAAAGGGAGCAGACTGTAAATCTGCCGTCACAGACTTCGAAGGTTCGAATCCTTCCCCCACCACCAATTTCGGCCACGCGATGCGTAGCCCGAGACGATAAGTTCGCTTACCGGCTCGAATAAAGAGAGCTTCTCTCGATATTCAGTGCAGAATGAAAATCAGGTAGCCGAGTTCCAGGATGCGGGCATCGTATAATGGCTATTACCTCAGCCTTCCAAGCTGATGATGCGGGTTCGATTCCCGCTGCCCGCTCCAAGATGTGCTGATATAGCTCAGTTGGTAGAGCGCACCCTTGGTAAGGGTGAGGTCGGCAGTTCGAATCTGCCTATCAGCACCACTTCTTTTCTCCTCCCTGTTTTTTCCTTCTGTTTATTGCATTCAACAAGTCGGGCATGTTGCCTGGTTGATGTGGTGATATCACCGATTTATCCGTGTCTTAGAGGGACAATCGATGTCTAAAGAAAAGTTTGAACGTACAAAACCGCACGTTAACGTCGGTACTATCGGCCACGTTGACCATGGTAAAACAACGCTGACCGCTGCAATCACTACCGTACTGGCTAAAACCTACGGCGGTGCTGCTCGCGCATTCGATCAGATCGATAACGCGCCGGAAGAAAAAGCTCGTGGTATCACCATCAACACTTCTCACGTTGAATACGACACCCCGAC
>NZ_PTSR01000064.1:0-4598 GCF_002965345.1 Escherichia sp. MOD1-EC5950 | reverse complement strand
GTTACCAAAATCCAGGGTGGCGACCTGCCCTGCCTGAAAGGCTGAGCAGCCCTGAACCGTGGCACCGGACTCATACAGACGCACAGTGAAGTCACGCGGCGGCACAGACGCCCCTGTGGACTTGCGGTAAGTCCCGAATGTCAGCCGGCCACTGTTGCCGGTACTGTCCGCATCCACCACCACATGACAGGCCGAGGCCACCACGTCAGCGCTGAATACGGTTTTCTGAACAGCGGCGTGAGAAACCCCGCCCCCTGCCAGAAGCAGAAGTACTGAAAGCGATAAATTTTTCATGCAACTGTTATCCCGTATATGGAATACCGGCTTCTGATATATAAAAAGGAACCAGCCTGTTTACCGCCTGATGGGTACGCTGAATACGCCCGAGAGCACCAGAGAAATATCCCTGAGAAACCTCATGTCGTTCACAGGCCTCCCTTCGGGTATAACCCAGAACCAGAAAATCCCTCAGCGCATTAAGAACCTTTTCACTGTGAACCGGAGATATTTCAGCTAATAACCAGAACTGGCTCTCTGACATTTTTCCGGGTGACAAAGTACACCCGTGTTTCTTGCTCAGATACAGGTCACTGCTGCTCATTTACATCTATTCCAGAAACATAACCAGACAAAAAGACGACATAAATCCGGATAACAAAAACGTATTCACTCTGCTGTCGTCCTGTTTTCTGCGGTAAAGACTATCACGGTGTTTTATAGCGAAAAACATTAATTTCACGATCTTTATGACCAAACAACAACTATTTAATAGCACAAAATCCTGACAAAATCCCGACAACTTAGGATAAAAAACCAAAAACAAAACAAAAAACAGATAAAAAGATCGTTGTTTTTGTAAACACCAATATTGCCTCCTTGACAGTTTTTTTGTTCTTATTTAGATATTCATCAAAAAACAGATCCTAATTTTCACAAAAAATATGAATTTAGAATAATAAAAAATATTAAACAGGGAAATTAAAAACACAGAAACAAAAATATGCCCAATCACTAACCACTCAATAAAGCAATAAACAGTCAAAACAGAGCACTACTATTACTAACATCCTTTATTTTCATGTGGTTACAATGATAAAAGATGGCAATGAGATTCAACGTAAGTAAGGATGTATAATAAAAAGGATTACAGCTAAGAGTGTTAACAGAAGATGAAGAAAAAGCAGATACTGGATTTTATTCAGGAAATAAAGACACCATGCAGAACGAGTGATATTGCTTCGCGTTTTGAAATGAGTGCTTATCAGGCCCGCCATTACCTTATGTGTCTTGAAAAAGAGGGGAAAATAAGGCGTACGCCTCTTCGTCGTGGTGCCCGTACTTTATGGGAGATAGTAAGGGAAACGGAAAATTATTAATAAAAATATGCATTTTTCCTGCATAAAATTAACTCATCCCTCTACTGAAATATAACCATGATTTAACAACCAAGAACTTATATTGTTACTTTACGGCGTTATCTGAAATGTTGTCTAATCAAGATTTTTATACCACTCTCAGATACAGATTACTGATGCAGTATCCCGCAGTGTCAATACTGCCAACGCCGCAATTTTTCTGATGGATGGCCTCTTCTGCCTCATTAGCTGTGATGTTTGGATAAACACCTATCCTGTAACATCTCCAGCAGAGTTGTTGGTGTCAGAGCCGGCCTCTCTTTCAACAGAGGAACAAGCATGCTGTCCCACACAGCTTCCAGAGGATCTTTGCGTGTGCGCCAGTGCCGAACACTGTTTTTTGCCCAATCTCCTTTTTCGATCCGACGACCAGAACGGACTGAGATACCAGCCTTCATGGTCGAGATATGCTGAGTTATACCTTTCTTACGCTGAGTCATATAGTAACTGACCTGAGAAGTATTGAGCGTCACGCCATTTCCTGTTGGATCATGTAAATGACACTCAGGTTACAAAACCGGCCAGAATAATCGGCGCCAGGCGGGCTGAGTTATTGTCGTCTCATATCAATTCGTGTACTCACACTGAAGAGAATTCTGTATAAAGATTCAGCAGACAAAACTTTATCAGTCTGTAAAAATTAACGGAAGAGTCGATATTTCTCCCGATCATCACCGGATAATTGTTGCAATAACCAGTGGCATCAGAGACTGAACAGCCGTTTTTAACGCAACGTATTGCTCTGATGTATCAGGCCGGGTAACCCGAAAACACCTTTCCACCCGGCATTGTCCGCCAGCACTTATCATCCACCAGGTCTGTTGCAGTAAATCCACCACTTGCGAACATTCTTCATCAACGCTGAGTCTGGCCCGCGGATGGCAAATGCTCGTCTGGCTGAGCAGCAACAGGCATCGTATTGTTGCTCCTCCATGTTGTTCCCGCAGCCAGCGTAATACCACCGGCGATGATGGACTGGCAGTGTGATTACGCTCAGTAATACGTTCATAAAAGGAAGTACGGAATGCATTAATCTGTTGCCCGTTGATGTTTCCTTCTGCCGAATGGAGCGTGAAGTGAAATGCCAACAGATTTGGCCAGTGGTCCACCGCCTGCTGAAAAAAACGCCGGATTTCCCCCGGCGCTGAAAGTAAGGCTTCGGTTATTTGCACTATTTTATCCCCGTTGAATTTTGTTAAGCCGGTGCAGACCAGACACACGGAAAGCGCACATCGACACCGGCACGATACGATACAAACACCAGTGACTGGCGGGACGAAGGGAATGACGAATCAGTCAGGAAATGATGACAAACAGTTGGCTGGCCAGAGGGTGCCAGCAGAAAGATGAGCGGGAGTTGTCAGCGCCAGCACCAGGGACAGGGCTGATTTCCACAATACCAGCGCCGGCATTTCGCACATTGCCAGCGTACTGGCATTACAACACGTTTCATGCTGCTGCTCCTCGTGATTCCTCAATTCGCTGCTGCATCCACTGCTCCACTTCACTTTTGTACCAGCGGCTGCTGCGCCCCAGTTTGATGGGTTTAGGGAAATGACCTTCACTGATCAGCTTGTAAAACCATTTATCGGTCATACCGGTGAAACTGGTGATGTAGTTCATGTCGATCAGGGGATCGTCGGCACGCAGCAATACGCTGTCGTGGCTTGTTGTGGTCAACATGGTCAGAATGTCCTTTGTGAGATTTATGAAGGTTGTGCAAATGCGGGGGAATCTGCTGAACTGTGCTTTCAGAGCTGGCCTGCTACGGGATACCAGGGATTACCGGCGAGGTAACGGGCTTCCGGATCGCGCACACCACGACGATCGCGGGCGAAATCACTGAACGCCCATATCAACTCTTTGAGGATGTCTTCGCAGTCCGGTGAACGACTGTCCAGCACCACATCCCGTGTTATCTGTTTCTGGTACGGTGCCGCTTCACCCGGTGACGCGAAGCCCAGTACGTTGCTCCAGGCATCCAGAATCAGCCGGTCCAGTTCAGGGCCATCGAAATACTCCTGTCTGACGCACAGCACCACGTGGTATTCCGGCTTTTCAGGATGACGGGTCAGGATCCAGCAGAGATCACGTCCGGGGGTTGCATTCATCAGCGCACTGACGGTTTCGATAAAATCCATGCCTAACCAGGTCTTTCTGCAACTGAAGGCGTTGTCATGTTCCCACGGCAGACGAAGCAGGATCCGCCGTACCCGGGAGCAGGACTGTTCACGCAGCGCACGATTGAGAACGCCGACGATTTTGTTCTGATAAGATGGCCAGAAGGGTGCCATGCTATAGTCGAAATAAGGGATAGCATTCATAAGATATGCTCCATATGGAAACACACGACGCATCCCCGCCAGCGAAAGACGAGCGTATGGTGAAACTGAAGGCGTCGTGTACTGAGGTTGTTGATGTGATAACCGTGGAACCGGGGATGGCAGATGTCGTATGCCAGGACAGTCAGGAGACCAGACAGGTGTAAAATTCCTGAGGTGGTGATCTCCGTTGACTTCGGTTCACATCATTAATCATCCCGGTAAGTTTTTACCGACGGATTGTTTCCAGGAGCGGAAGCAGATAAAAATACCGTTTCATGACTTCAGGGCGATTAGCAGAAAACGATCTAAGGGCGTTGGCTGACGCCCTTACCGTGACATACACTCTGGTACCGGATGCCGTTTTACAGGGCTCACCTGCCATCCAGAAGACGCCCTGCCCCACGACTGCAACCATAATTACGTTGACCAGAACCGTCATGCTGCTTCGTCTCATACTTCACGAGATAAAGGGCTCTCTCCATGGCTTTCTGCATCGCTTCCACATCACCACGCTTGACCCAGAGCACAGCGGATTCACCCGGCTTTTTGTCTGAAGCCTTCCTAGTTTCAGAACATCCACCCGACAAAGGCGTATCATCGGAAGAAGGGCGAGCATCAGATGATGCCGGTTTACGGAAAGGCGTCCGCCTGGAAAAATGAACCAGTCCATTACTCTGCCAGGGCTCAAGATGCAGAGCACTACACCATGCCAGCTTGATCAGTGTCGCCAGCGAAGAAGGAACGGTGAAATCCCCTGGCGAGCACCAGGTATCTTTGTTGAGCGTAATGTTCCGGTGACCTCATCTTCACAGAAATTTTCACGCCATTAGCATTCCGGTATTCGTATAACTTCCTTCTG
>NZ_PTSR01000063.1:0-4829 GCF_002965345.1 Escherichia sp. MOD1-EC5950 | reverse complement strand
TGAGCAGCTGAATGCAGCACGACATGTTGTACTTACAGGAGGTGGCGTTGTGTGGGGGAGAGGAAGATCCGTAACCAGGGGTTTTCGGATCTTCCTGAAGGAAAAGAAAGACTAATGCTTCTGTGGCATTAATAAAAACGGATTACTACCAAAAACACATTAATGCTTTTTTGATTACAATGTCAGGATACTGTTACAGAAAAGACAGAAATCGCTCATGGCACTCAGACGTGATTAAACATAGCTATGACAGGATCTGTCATCTCTGCATCCAGCTCCCAGAAGTGGGTTATAATACTTTTAAGTGGATCATCTGCATCTTCCCTGCAGAACGTGCAGAACATCGTATCATCAGGGTAACGGAACAGACGTAAACGACCAAAAGATGAATTCCGTACCAGTAATGAGTAATTATCCTGACAGTCCGGAACGAAATATATTGTACAGTTGCCAATCATATATTGAAGAACATGTGGCTGATATCCCTTTTCTGGTTTACTTACTCTTTTTATGCCAAGTTCATTATGTTTATCAGTGCAATATTCAAGTTCGTATAATTTCCTGGAAAAACAATCACCATACACAATGAGAGTGCAATCTTCTTCTTTTTTCATAAAAATTTTTACTTTATGAAAAAGTTCATCCAGATTGCCTATATCCTCACTCAACTGACCGCGATTAATAAAGAGTTTCCGGTGGATTGTATCAAGCATCCTGGCTGAACATGTCGTTGAGTGAATATATGCCGGATCAATTGTTTGTCCAAGATTTCTGGCCACATTCTCTTTATCAATAGGAAAACTGAACTGTTGTTTTTCCCAGCGTTCTGAAGCTCCAGCATCAGGTGTAAACTCAAAAAGAGAAAGAAGATGATCTTTCTTAATATCATCAATGACATTCTGAGAGATGTTCATATCAATCCTTCTGAAAAGATCGATATCTGCTTCTGCCTTTATAATATCTGACTTAATACTTTCTTCAAAAGCGGATATGTACATGTCCAGTGTTCTGTTAAAAAATACAACTCGCGTAGCGTACTCCTCAGGTGTCATCAGAAAATTGCCTGCTACGTCTGTCGTGTTTTTCATCAGAGATTTCAGAGTATCGACAATATATTTTTTATCAGAAAATGAGAAAATCCCTTCACTGATTGCAGTAATCACTTTTGGACTGACACTTTGTTCAGTAACAGACAGCATTACTGCTATATCAGCAAATGCAGGGTATAGTGTTTTTAAATCATCAACCCAGCCCATATAAATCCGCCCGGAAATAACCGGCCCGTTGTTGTTTCTGGTGAGTATCTCCACCATATGAGACAAGCGTGAAAACCAGTTACTGCGCTCGTCTGCATGGCAGAAAGTGAGACGTAATATAACATCAATAATATCAGTCTGACCTACTATTTCCGGAGGTAGTGTATTGTATGCACCAGTTGGAGCGACCAGTGAAGGAGACAGTAACCGTTTAATAATATTATATAAATTAACATTTTTTTGTTGTTCCAGATATCTCACTATATAAGCTGCCAGGAACAGTCGGAGATCTGTCATCACATTATACATTGTCAGGGATAGTGCGGCTTTTTCGTTATACGATGCCCCCCTCAATATGCAGGACTGACAGTTACCTGAAACCGAATGCAATAAAAAATCTGGCGTAAGAAAATGGCTGTGCCACAGATATTCTTCGTGATAATGATTATGAAACTGCCCCTGATTAAGCCACAGCGTAAACATATCAGTACTCAGATCAGTGGCATCAATATCATCAGATGTTATTGCTGTAATAAGCATTTCCATAGAGCGAAACAAATGTGATACAAGGGCCTCAGTATAGCCAGCAGTATCAACATTATTCTTAAACGTCAGACGCAACCACATATGCCAGCTTTCCCACTCGCCGATAAAATTTTGCAGCATTGCAACATAACGTTGCTTCTGGTTCACTGATAACGCCTTGTTTCCAGCATTCCAGTCAATCAGTATCTGCCAGATATCACACTGGGACTGAAGAGCCTGTTGCAACTCTCCGGTTCTGCCTTCTCCCCGATACCGGTAAAAAGACTGAGGAAGATGTATGATCTTTCGAAAATACATAGATGTGGTATCCAGTGTTTTCACCACTTCTTCTGCAAGACGGTAGAAATCATTATGAAAAGACTGGCTTAAACTTTGTGGAAAAAATGAAACGGATACATCATCAATATAATTTTTATCACCATACTGGAAACATCTTTTCAGTGTAATAAAGGTCGAAACAAGCCTGTCTGCAGCTTCCTCAAACGCCCCCAGATTTCGTTCATCCAGAGCATCATAAATTTCCCCATAAAAACCTCTGGTGAAATTTAAAAAATTTGTTTTTTCCCATTTGCTTCCACGGATAAAACAGAGCTTAAACAATTTCTCCCAGAGAGCATTATATTTGATACCGATTGTAGCAAGAATAACCACTTCGCCATTATGTATCCCCCATCCGGGTAAGACACAGACTCGTTCAGCTCCTGTTCCGACAGTTTTTAATCTCCTGAGAAGAAATAATAATGGAAGTGTATAGACATCTCTCACACGCTCATCCATTTTAAGTTTTAACTTCAGAAGGTCTGATTTTTCTTTTTTCGGAGAATTATAAACATCAACTGGGAAATTCAGCCGCCATTTCTTGTTAATATAATCACTAGGACAAATCAACCAGTTTCTTACAATAGCTGTTCTTATATGTGGTGTCACAACTTTTGAAACGAAATACTTAAGCATGATTCGATCACGCCGGCGATTATCCAGTACATTCAGACTCTGAATAAAAAACCAGACAGACAAACCGATATTCATGATCATCCAGATTATTGCCACTACAACAAGACAAATATCAAGGTATTTATCCCCCCGGGCAGACAAAAGTTCACTCACCAGAATAAACGCAGCAAGGGAAAGACCGCTCAGGCCTGCAAACATGTATCCCGAGTAAAGCTGATAAGCCGACTGGATATGCTCACGGGTCGATTTTTTCTGAAAAAGGACGCTGATCAGACCGACAACTAATGGAAAAACAATACCAATGATGGTTAATTGTCCACCCAGCAGATCTGAGAGTCCATCTGGAAGCTTTTCAACTCCCTTAAAATACTGCCTGCCAAATGGAGCCAGGACCGGCCTCAGATACAAACCAGCAAGTACAATCATTATTGCACCAACCCAGAGAATCAGCATGGCCCATCCATAATATGTAGAGCACCAGGCCAGCAGGCGTTCAAAAATATTCCAGCGATATTTTCGATACTCAGAATTCATACGTAAATTATGTCTGAGCTCACTATCAACCAGACTGCTCACGCTTTTAAACAGTTTACTAAACATAAGTAACCTTCATAACAGCATTTTTCCAATAAATTCACTGGCAGAATGATACGTTGATTTACTTATTTTTATAACAATGAATCAGGATTCAGGTTCTGGTCAGTGTTAGATCAAGTCGAATACACAACAATACTTCAAAGAAAACAGAATACAGCAATGTACTTGTTCTGTTGCTGTTATTCTGGCGATTTCAATAAAGGCACTTGCTCGCGCTCTGTCATTTTCTGAAACTCTTCATGCTGCATTTCGATTTTCCTTCTAAAATCATAACTCGCATA
Organism: Escherichia sp. MOD1-EC5950; assembly: GCF_002965345.1. Lineage (NCBI taxonomy): Bacteria > Pseudomonadati > Pseudomonadota > Gammaproteobacteria > Enterobacterales > Enterobacteriaceae > Escherichia > Escherichia sp. MOD1-EC5950. The sequence goes on along the minus strand of NZ_PTSR01000063.1, from coordinate 1,195 downwards.
CCTGTTCTTTTTATGTATATCCATATCTATTTTGTGACGAGTTCAAACCACAATGTTCTCACTCCCCAGGCAGCGTTGTGAAACATTTCCGCAACGGCTTTAGAGTCTGTATTAACTGCTTCGGTCATGTAGTCGCTAATACGTTCAGCGGTGATTTTCGTTATTTCATCGTAGTTCATTTTATCCCCCTACAAGGCTATTTAATGGAATACCAAACATTCAGCCTGATAACAATGCTCCAGAGTTAATACCTGCAGGATATCCTCCACACACAATCTATCTGTTTTCTCGTGTGTGCCACAGGCGCAATACATAAATAATCTGGCCAGTAAGTTCGTAACGGATTTCGTACTCGCCAGCAAAAATCCGTCTGACCTCCCTGGGTTCAAACTGAAATAACTGTTCTCCCATACGTGGATGAGTTAACAGAATGACCGGCGCCTGTGTCAGGGACTGCACCGTTCTGGCGGCAGCAGGTTTACTGGCCAGTACCAGAAAATCATATAACCGCGCCAAATCAGAAAGCGCCTTACTAGTCCACTTCAGTTCCATCAGCGTGGCACCGGTAACGGATTGTCAGTACCGAGGCTGTCCGCCCAGGCCTGTACAGCCTGATGATCGATAATCTGTCCGGATGTCACATTGTCCAGGGCTTCCAGCGTCAGGCGATTACGCTCCTCCTCCTGGGCAAGCCATGCAGAAAGCGCCTGTTTGATAATCCAGCCCCGGGAGCGTTCCAGTCTGGCGGCCATCTGGTCAACTTTATCAGCCATAAGTAATGGCACATGCGCGGTAATTACTTTTGTTGCTTGTGCACTATTGTTTTTCATTTGCATATCCGATTAGTTGTTAATCATATTTAATCATAGTGATTACATTCAGGTGGCACAAGGCAAATAATGCGCGTCAGCGCATGTAAGGCGGCACTCCGTTGTTTCATATGATACTGAAGTAAAACCGCCGAAGCCCGGCGTAAGCCGGTACAGATTGATAGATTTCACCTTACCTATCCCCAGCCCTTGTATGTAATAGGACTCGATGGCTAGCTACCATCATATGAAGCAGAGTGAGCTTGTCCCAGCCCTGAACTGTCAGACTTTGATTAGCAGCAAAAGCCTTCTGCTTCACCTTTCACGCCAGCATTAACATTGAACGGTTGCCAAGAGCGATGACTCTGCATGTACAAGGGGAATAG
>NZ_PTSR01000062.1:0-4968 GCF_002965345.1 Escherichia sp. MOD1-EC5950 | reverse complement strand
GGATGCGGCGCGAGCGCCTTATCCGACCTACGGTTCAGACCTGCAGGCCTGATAAGACGCGCCAGCGTCGCATCAGGTATCAAAGCACGGTTGTCGGATGCGGCGCGAGCGCCTTATCCGACCTACGGTTCAGACCTGTAGGCCTGATAAGACGCGCCAGCGTCGCATCAGGCATCAAAGCACGGTTGTCGGATGCGGCGCGCGACGCGTCCGACAATACCTTACTCTTCCATCGCCTGGCGGATCTGATCCAACGACGCGGGATCATCAATGGTCGTCAGATCCCCCGGATCGCGTCCTTCGCAAATGGCCTGGATCGTGCGGCGCAACATTTTTCCGGATCGCGTTTTCGGCAACTGCGAGACAAACCAAACGTGCGCCGGGCGGCCAAAGTTGCCAATCTGGCTGTCCACCAGCGCCATAATTGCCTTTTCTTCGGAGTGTGCCACCTCGCGGTCTTCCAGACTGTCGCTCTCTTTCGGAATAACAAACGCCACCGCCACCTGCCCTTTCAACGCATCTTTCACCCCTACCACCGCCACTTCGGCAACGCCAGGATGACTGGAGATACTCTCTTCAATCTCGCGCGTGCCCAGCCGATGCCCGGCAACGTTAATCACATCATCAGTGCGCCCGAGAATAAAGTGATAGCCATCAGCATCGCGGATACCCCAGTCAAAGGTGGCATATACCGGACGGGAAAACAGCGACCAGTATGTCTTCACAAAGCGGTCGTCGTCACCCCAGATAGTCTGAATACAGCCCGGCGGCAGCGGCCCTTCCACCACCAGCATCCCTTTCTCATTCACGCCGCACGGTTCGCCAGTAGCTTCGTTGAGCAACTGCACATTGTAGCCATACATCGGCACGCCGGGGCTTCCCAGACGCGTCGGCCTGTCGTCCAGGCCTCGAGCAATCGCCATAATCGGCCAGCCGGATTCGGTCTGCCAGTAGTTGTCGATGACCGGCACATCCAGCGTATTGCTCACCCAACTGGCGGTCGGTTCATCCAGCGGTTCTCCTGCCAGATAGAGCACTTCCAGCGACGAGAGATCGTGTTTACGAATTTCAGCAGTAGGAAATTTTTTCAGCACGCGAATAGCGGTCGGCGCTGAGAACATTCGGCTCACCTGATATTTCTCGACAATTTTCCACCACACGCCACAGTCCGGCCAGGTCGGCAACCCTTCGTAAACAATGGTCGCCATCCCCGCCAGCAGCGGTGCGTAGACAATATAAGAATGCCCCACCACCCAGCCGATATCCGACGCGCAAAAGAACACACCGCCCGCTTTGCCACCAAAAATGTTTTCCATTGAGGTTGCCAGCGCCACCGCATAACCGCCGACGTCACGCTGCACGCCTTTAGGTTTTCCGGTCGTGCCGGAGGTGTAGAGAATGCAGGAAGTTTCGTTAGATTCCAGCCAGGCGACCGGCACCCGCGCGCCGATGTGCTGATGACGCAACGAAGCGAAATCAACATCCCGCCCGCTGACGCGCGCCATTTTCGCCAGCCCGCGATCCACCAGCAAAACGTGGCGCGGTTGGTGCTGCGCCTGCTTTATCGCATCATCGAGCAATTTTTTATAGGGAATGATTTTGCCGCCACGCGCCCCGGCATCTGCCGAGACAATCAGCACCGGTTTGGCGTCGTCGATTCGCGCCGCCACGCTGTGCGAAGCAAATCCACCAAATACCACCGAGTGAATAGCACCAATCCGCGCGCAGGCCAGCAGGGTAATGTGCGCTTCGGCAATCATCGGCATATACACCAGCACCCGATCGCCGCGCTGCACGCCCAATGAGCGCAACATTGACGCCACCGCGTTCACTTCGTCATATAACTGGCGAAAGGTAAACGTGCGCTCTTCTTCTGTTTCCGAAGAGACGGCAATCAGCGCCAGCGCCTCTGGCTGTTTCTCCAGCCAGCGGTCGACGGCGTTGTGGCACAAATTGGTTCGGCCTTCACAAAACCAACGGGCAAACGGCGGATTGCTGTGATCGAGCGTTTGCGTAAAGGGCGTCTGCCAGTCGATACGCAGGGCCTGCTCGGCCCAGAACTGCTCCGGTTCGTTAATCGAACGCTGATAAAATTCGCTAAAAGACATAATGCTCTCCTGTTGAACTTACGCCTTACCGCCGTTTGCTTAAATCACGTACAGGTCGAGATACTCATTGACCGGCATCTGCTCGAGGCGAGTTCTGTCGAGAGAAACCGCCAGAATGTGCTGCTGCTGGCGAGTCGGAAACTGGCGCGCAAGGTTGATTTTGAATTTATCGACCAGCTTCGGAATGCCATCCTGACGGCGGCGGGCATGACCAATTGGGTACTCCACCACCACTTCTTCAAAGCGCGTACCGTCGGTGAACTCAAGGGTAATGGCGTTGGCAATAGCGCGTTTTTCCGGGTCGTGGTAGTCGGCAGTAAACGCCGGATCTTCAAAGCAAGTGATCTTCTCGCGCAGGGCGTCGATGCGTTTATCTTGCGCAACCTTGTCTTCGTAATCTGCCGCCGTTAAGCGCCCAAACAGCAGCGGGATCGCCACCATGTACTGAATGCAGTGGTCGCGGTCAGCCGGGTTATTGAGCGGCCCTTTTTTGTCGATGATGCGAATACAGGCTTCGTGGGTGCGGATGGTCACTTTTTCGATATCCGCCGCTGTTTTACCTGCAGCCTGCATCTGTTCATAGAGCGTCATCGCCGCTTCAACTGCCGTCTGGGAGTGGAACTCCGCCGGGAAGGAGATTTTGAACAGCACATTTTCCATAACGTAGGAACCGTACGGACGCTGGAAGCGGAACGACTCACCTTTGAAGGAGACGTCGTAGAAGCCCCACACCGGCGCAGTCAGGGCTGACGGATAACCCATTTCGCCGGTTTTCGCCATCAGCGCCAAACGTACCGCGCGGGATGTGGCATCGCCCGCCGCCCAGGATTTACGCGTGCCGGTGTTCGGCGCATGACGATAGGTACGCAGCGACTGACCGTCCACCCACGCCAGCGAAACAGCGTTGAGAATTTCCTCGCGGGTCAGGCCGAGCATTTCGGCCACCACGGCGGTGGAAGCCACTTTCACTAACAAAACGTGGTCGAGGCCGACGCGATTAAAGGCGTTTTCCAGCGCGATGCAGCCCTGAATTTCGTGGGCTTTGATCATTGCGGTCAGCACGTGCTTCATGGTCAATGGCGCTTTGCCGCTGGCGACTGCGTTGCGGGATAACCAGTCCGCCGTGGCGAGAATACCGCCGAGGTTGTCGGAAGGATGGCCCCACTCCGCTGCCAGCCAGGTATCGTTGAAATCGAGCCAGCGGATCATCGCACCGATGTTAAACGCAGCCTGGACAGGGTCGAGCTGGAACTGAGTTCCGGGGACACGCACGCCGTTAGGTACGACGGTGCCGGGGACAATTGGCCCCAGCAGTTTTTTACAGGCTGGATATTCCAGCGCTTCCAGACCACAGCCGAGGGTATCGAGCAGGCAGTAATGGGCGGTGTCGTAGGCCACTCTGGAACTGATTTCGTAATTCATGACGTAATCGACGATATCAACGATTTCACGGTCGAATTCCGGGCGGATGTTGTTGATTTGAGCTGACATTGGGTACGTTTCCTTATTGTTATTCGTAGAGGTTTACTGGCGCTTATCCAGCGCAACAAACTGACGGTCTTCCGGTCCAACGTAATTCGCGGAAGGACGGATAATTTTGTTGTCCTGACGTTGTTCAATAATGTGCGCCGCCCAGCCGGTAACGCGAGCGATGACAAACAGCGGAGTGAACATCTCAGTGGGGACGCCCATCATGTTGTAGGAAACGGCAGAGAACCAGTCGAGATTGGGGAACATCTTTTTCGTCTCCCACATCACCGTTTCCAGACGATCGGCGATGTTGTACATCTTCAGTGAACCGCCTTCCTGCGAGAGCTGCTTCGCCACACGTTTGATCACCTGATGGCGCGGATCGGCAATGGTATAAACCGGGTGCCCGAAACCAATGACCACTTCTTTGTTTTCCACGCGTTTACGAATATCCGCTTCGGCTTCATCCGGCGTTTCGTAGCGTTGTTGGATCTCCAGCGAAACTTCATTCGCCCCGCCGTGTTTCGGCCCACGCAGTGCGCCGATTGCGCCGATAATGGCTGAATACATGTCAGAACCGGTGCCCGCAATAACCCGGCTGGTGAAGGTGGAGGCGTTAAACTCGTGTTCGGCGTACAGCACCAGCGAAATTTGCATCGCCTTTTCCCAACTTTGCGACGGCTTTTCGCCATGCAGCAGATGCAGGAAGTGGCCGCCGATGGAGTCGTCATCGGTTTCCGGCTGGATGCGTTCGCCGTTGTGGCTGTAGTGATACCAATAGAGAAGAATCGAACTCAGCGACGCCAATAATTTGTCAGCAATATCCCGCGCGCCTGAGACGGTGTGCCCCTCTTTTTCCGGCAGCGTACAGCCGAGCGCAGAAACGCCTGTGCGCATGACATCCATCGGGTGCGACGCCGCAGGTAAGGCCTCCAGCACGGTACGCACGTTAGCCGGTAAACCACGCAGGGCTTTCAGTTTCGTTTTGTAGGCGGCGAGTTCGTCACGGGTCGGCAGCTTGCCGTGGATCAGCAGATGCGCCACTTCTTCAAATTCGCAATGTTCTGCGAGGTCGAGAATATCGTAACCACGGTAGTGCAGGTCATTGCCGCTTTTACCCACCGTGCAGAGCGCCGTATTGCCCGCCGGAACGCCGGAAAGTGCCACAGATTTTTTCGGTTTAATGACATGGGTACTGTTTTGCAGGATCGTTGTGTCGCTCATGTTGTCCTCGTCATTGTTATCATTTGTAGGGTCGGGATTGTTGTCGGATGCGACGCCATGCGTCTTATCCGACCTACAGTTCAGTACACCCCGTAGGCCTGATAAGTCGCGTCAGCGGCGCATCAGGCATCGGTTGTCGGATGCGACGCCATGCGTCTTATCCGAC
>NZ_PTSR01000061.1:0-5064 GCF_002965345.1 Escherichia sp. MOD1-EC5950 | reverse complement strand
GTAGGCCTGATAAGACGCGTCAGCGTCGCATCAGGCGCTCATTGCCGGATGCGGCGTAAACGCATTATCCGGTCTACAGCCAACAACAATTGTCGGTTGCTTAGAACTGCGATTCTTCGGTAGAGCCGGTCAGTGCGGTAACCGACGATGTGCCACCCTGAATAATGGTCGTCACTTTATCGAAATAACCCGTACCCACTTCCTGCTGGTGAGAAACGAAGGTGTAGCCATCTTTCGCAGCAGCAAATTCCGGCTGCTGCACTTTCTCAACATAATGCTTCATCCCCTCGCCCTGCGCATAGGCGTTTGCCAGGTCGAACATGTTGAACCACATGCTGTGGATACCCGCCAGGGTGATAAACTGGAATTTGTAACCCATATCCGACAATTGCTGCTGGAAGCTGGCAATAGTTTTGTCGTCGAGATTTTTCTGCCAGTTGAACGACGGCGAGCAGTTGTAGGCTAACAGCTTGCCTGGATATTTCGCATGAATAGCGTCGGCAAAACGGCGCGCCAGTTCCAGGTCTGGCGTGGAGGTTTCACACCATACCAGGTCAGCATATGGCGCATAAGCCAGGCCACGGCTGATAGCTTGTTCAATGCCCGCATGGGTACGGAAGAAACCTTCATTAGTGCGTTCACCAGTGATGAATTCGCTGTCGTACGGATCGCAATCGGAGGTGATCAGGTCTGCCGCATCGGCATCGGTACGAGCAACCAACAGGGTCGGAACTCCTGTAACATCCGCAGCCAGACGCGCCGCGACCAGTTTCTGGATCGCTTCCTGGGTTGGCACCAGCACTTTACCGCCCATGTGACCGCATTTTTTCACTGACGCCAACTGATCTTCGAAGTGAACTGCCGCTGCACCGGCTTCAATCATCGCTTTCATCAGCTCAAAAGCATTCAGGACACCACCAAAACCGGCTTCAGCATCGGCAACGATCGGCAGGAAATAATCAACATAACGCGGATCGCCCGGCTCAATACCTGCGGACCACTGGATCTGATCAGCTCGACGGAAGGTGTTATTGATCCGCTCCACTACCGCTGGCACTGAATTTGCCGGATAAAGTGACTGGTCCGGATACATGCTGGCCGCCAGGTTAGCATCCGCCGCTACCTGCCAGCCAGACAGGTAAACCGCTTCAATACCCGCTTTCGCCTGTTGCAGCGCCTGACCGCCAGTCAGTGCGCCGAGGCTGTTGATATAGCCTTTTTTCGATTCACCGTGCAGCAGTCGCCACATTTTTGCCGCGCCCAGTTGTGCCAGCGTGCATTCCGGATTGACCGAGCCGCGTAATTTCACCACGTCCTCCGCGCTGTATGGGCGGGTAATACCTTCCCAGCGCGGTTGAGTCCACTCTTTCTGTAATTCTTCAATTTGTTGTGTACGGGTTTTCATGTGCAGATGCTCCATAGTTATGTGGTGGTTTACGCTAACAGGCGGTAGCCTGGCAGGGTCAGGAAATCAATTAACTCATCGGAAGTGGTGATCTGTTCCATCAGGCGAGCAGCATCATCGAAGCGCCCACTATTGAAACGTTGTTCGCCCAATTCATGGGCAATCTCTTTCATCTCTTCAGCCAACATCTGGCGGAACAGTGCTTTGGTCACCGGTTTGCCATTGCTCAACGTTTTTTGATGGTGGATCCATTGCCAGATAGAGGTGCGGGAAATCTCTGCCGTTGCTGCGTCTTCCATCAGACCATAAATCGGCACACAGCCGTTGCCGGAGATCCATGCTTCGATGTACTGCACGGCCACACGAATATTGGCGCGCATGCCTTCTTCGGTGCGCTCACCGTCACAAGGAGCCAGCAGTTGTTCAGCAGTAACCGGTGCATCTTGCTCGCGCAGGACTTCTAACTGGTTTTTACGAGAGCCGAGGATGTCGTTAAATACCGCCATAGCGGTATCAGCAAGGCCTGGATGGGCGATCCACGTACCATCGTGACCGTTGCTGGCTTCTAGTGCTTTATCCGCTTTTACCTTGTTGAGAACCTGATTATTGCGCTCTTCATCTTTACTCGGGATAAAGGCCGCCATGCCGCCCATCGCGAATGCACCGCGTTTATGGCAGGTTTTAATCAGCAGACGTGAATAGGCACTGAGGAACGGTTTATCCATTGTCACTGCCTGGCGATCTGGCAGGACGCGATCGGGATAGTTTTTTAATGTTTTGATATAGCTAAAGATGTAATCCCAGCGACCGCAGTTCAGACCGACAATATGGTCGCGCAGTGCGTGAAGGATTTCATCCATCTGGAATACAGCAGGCAAGGTTTCAATGAGTAACGTTGCCTTGATGGTGCCGCGCGGCAGGTTAAAGCGACCTTCTGCGTAAGTGAAGACTTCGCTCCACCATGCAGCTTCCTGCCAGGACTGAGTTTTTGGCAGATAAAAATAAGGACCACTGCCCTTTGCCAGCAGCGCCTGGTAGTTGTGGAAGAAGTAGAGAGCAAAATCAAACAGGCTGCCAGGGATTGCTTCACCACGCCAGGTAACATGTTTTTCCGGCAAGTGCAGGCCGCGTACCCGACAAATCAAAACCGCCGGATTGGGCTTGAGTTGATAAATTTTACCTGCTTCGTTGGTGTAACTGATGGTGCCGTTAACCGCATCGCGCAGGTTAATTTGCCCGTCGATCACTTTGTTCCAGTCCGGGGCCAGTGAATCCTCGAAGTCAGCCATGAAGACTTTCACATTAGCGTTTAGCGCGTTAATCACCATCTTGCGCTCAACGGGTCCGGTTATCTCTACCCGGCGATCTTGTAAGTCCGCAGGAATTCCGCGAATCTTCCAATTACTTTCTCGAATGGAAGTTGTTTCCGAAATAAAATCAGGCAACGTCCCGTTATCGATATCCTGCTGTTGCTGAATGCGCGCTGCCAGAAGTTTATTGCGTTGTGGCGTAAAATGCGTCACCAGCTCAGTCAGAAATTCTACCGCTTCGGCGGTGAGAACTTGCTTCTCCTGCTCGCCATACGGTCTTATGAAAGCCAGTTCATCGGTTGTTGTTGCCTGTTGAGTCATCGTGCAGCTCCTCGTCATGGATCCGAATACTTCCCCACTGTGAACGAAGGATCGTTGTGCGCTTTTCGTTCAGCACAACTAAGACTACTCATTTAAAATGCAAAATCAAAAACAATTTCCATTTTTAATTTAATTATCAATTAACTTATTGATAACAATAATAATAAAATTAATTCACTTGATGAGTGACGTTTCAGAAATAAAAAAGGCACCCGAAGGTGCCTGATGTAATGTGCTGAATCGCTTAACGATCGATCGCCGCAGAAGATTAATCCAGCGTTGGATTCATGTGGCGTAGATCGTATGGCGTAATCTGGTAGACGTAATAGTTGAGCCAGTTGGTAAACAGCAAATTACCGTGACTACGCCAGCTCGCACACGGTTTGTTTTGCGGATCGTTATGCGGGAAATAGTTATACGGTACATCCGGAGTTAGTCCGGCTTCTACATCGCGGAAATATTCCTGCGCCAGTGTTTGCGCATCGTATTCGGGATGGCCCGTCACAAAGGCAATGCGCTTGTCTTTGCTGGCAAACAAATACGCATCCCCTTCTTCTGTCTCTGCCAGAATCTCCAGATCGGTGTAATCACGAATCAACGCTGCCGGAAAGTCTGCATATCGCGAATGCGGTGCCAGAAATGAATCATCAAATCCACGCGTCAGAAGCGCATGAGGATGGAGAATGTGGTGCTCGTATACACCCGAAAGTTTGTCGGTGCGGGTTTGCTTGGGTATACCGTAGAGAATATTAAGCGCGGCCTGAACCGCCCAACAGACAAATAATGTCGAGGTGACGTGATCTCTCGACCACTCCAATACCTGTTTGATCTGCGGCCAGTAAGCGACGTCATTAAACTCCACCAGACCCAGCGGCGCGCCAGTTACAATCAGACCATCAAAGTTCTGTTCCTGTATATCTTCAAAGTTGCAGTAGAAGTTGTTCAGATGCTCTGCAGGCGTGTTGCGCGACTCGCGAGAATCAATGCGCAACAACTGAATATCGACCTGCAAAGGAGAGTTTGAAAGCAGGCGTAAAAACTGATTTTCAGTTTCGATCTTCTTCGGCATCAGGTTAAGGATAAGCACCTTTAGCGGACGAATTTCCTGACCAGACGCGCGCGAAGTTGTCATCACAAAGACGTTTTCTTCACGCAAGAAATTGACGGCGGGTAGCTCGTCCGGCACACGAATCGGCATAACCTGATTACCTCACTACATACGTTTAAACGTTTAGACATCCAGATAGCTGAAGATAACCAGAAAATTCGCCAATGTCGAGCCTGCATGTTCAAGGTGAGAAAGTTTCAAGAAAAAGGCTGAGTTAGAATATAAGCATGAATAAAAGGAGTGGAAATGGTTATTAGAATTCGCCGTTCACGGCATGAGGAAGGGGAAAAACTGGTTTCGATCTGGTGTCGTTCTGTCGATGCTACCCACCATTTTTTGTCTGCAGACTATCGGGTCGAACTGGAAGAGCTGGTGAGTTCGTTTCTGCCAGAAGCACCGCTGTGGGTTGCGGTTAATGAGCGGGATCAACCGATTGGGTTTATGTTGCTAAGCGGGCAGCATATGGATGCGCTATTTGTCGATTCTGATGCGCGCGGGTATGGCGTAGGTCGACTACTGGTGGAACATGCGCTCTCGATGGCCACGGAACTGACAACCAACGTTAATGAGCAAAATGAGCAAGCAGTAGGATTCTATAAGAAGATGGGATTTAACGTTACCGGGCGTTCGGAAGTCGACGAGCTGGGGAAACCGTATCCGCTACTGAATCTGGCGTATGGGGGGGAATAATGCGCTGCTGACCCCTACCGTAACCCTGCGCAGGACAGATAAGGCTCGCCAGCATCGCATCCGGCATTTTTTCCGCACCAGCGCAAAAAGGCCATCCTTACGGATGGCCTTTCGCTTTATTTGATGCCTGGCAGTTCCCTACTCTCGCATGGGGAGACCCCACACTACCATCGGCGCTACGGCGTTTCACTTCTGAGTTCGGCATGGGGTCAGGTGGGACCACCGCGCTA
>NZ_PTSR01000060.1:0-5337 GCF_002965345.1 Escherichia sp. MOD1-EC5950 | reverse complement strand
GTTAAAAACCAGTTCTGGTTGTCGCTTTTTACCACGTTGTAGTCATAGGGACCGGCAACAATACGACCTTCTTTACTGAAAACGCCCTCTGACAGGCCGTCAACCTCCACAATTTTTATCCCTTCCAGAGTATCCGCGCCCAGACCGCCCGCATTGTTGACCATGACGCGGGTACTACCGGAAGTATCACCTTTTACGATGAGTTTATCCGTTACGGAATTATCATCGCCTAATACCGTATGCATGACTAACAAACCATCATTGGCAGTATAGTTACCGTTAATGGTCAGTGTGGTCGGCGTGAACTCGTGGCCATTTTCATACGCAGACAACGTTGCTGTTCCAGCCAGTGCCAGCGTTTTTAACGTTTGTGAATAACCGTTTAAATCGAGATCTCCACCGCTGTCGACAATATAATCGGAGTTGGGGCTGAAGGTATCTACTTTACCAGCGCGTAGGCTGCCTTTAGTTATATAGGTATCACCAGTATAGATATTCGAGCCGGATAATGTGGTTGTTCCGGAACCTACCTGGTTAACCTGGCCTTTACCGTCTATGTATGAGGTCAGAACAAAATCAGCGTTGGTGTGATTAAAGTTTAATATTGAAGTGGTTGACGCATTTGTCCCCCCTAAATAAATTCGGGGTGTATTAATTGAACCAGCAGGCTGCGCAGCCTCACCTTGCGCACCTCCAATATTTAACATTCCTGTTCCGTTAGAGGAGACACCAACCCAGATATATGAATTCGCATTGATTACACCATCGTTGCTGACAGTGAGAATTCCGGTAGTATCAGAAACGGAAGATGTATTATATCCGCCAAGAAGTATATATGGGGCATTTACTGTTGAATTTTTGTCGGCAACCAGAACTTCTCCATAGCTACTCTGGTTAGCTGACAGAGAAGAATGGGCGTCAACATACCCAATATTCATTTGAGTCAGGGAAGTGAGTGTTCCGCCATTAGTAACAGATACTTTCCCTGTTCCCTGATCGCCAACAATAGCAATTTTAGAGGTGACTGATGAGCTTTCCCCATCAATAACCAACGTCCCCCTGGCATCACCATAAAACTCACCAACTCTTATTGATTGCAGGCCACTTATCTTACTACCTTCTAACACGTATAACGTACCGGAGCCTTCGTTAGTGCCTAAAAAAATATTGGAGGAAGGTGTGTCGAACTGCCAGTTGGTATGGTTTGTTAAAGTGATGGAGCCTTCAGCATTATTACCAATGCTGGCTGCTGAAGTGGTAAGTGAAAGATTATCAATGAGTAATGAACCATTAGAGTCTTCACCTACTTTCAATGAGTTAAAATGCTCCCATCCGGGATCGTAGCCTTCTGACGCAATGAGTTTTATCTCTTCATTATTATTAATGACAACATTACTATCTGAATTTACAGGTGGGGTGATAGCCAAGGATACTGGCGTAAATAATATGGTATAAATGGCTATCGCCCGTGTCGATAAGCTTTTTTTTGCTGATTTCATATCACTCACTTTTATCCTTAAAAATTAAATGGCGAAATGCTTTTCTATTGCACATCTTTTCTTCCTGAAACCTTGCAAGGCGTAAGTATGCAATTCTCTAAATAAGAATATCTGTAACAGATGCTGCAATAAATATATTAAAGTGTTAGTTATTTATTGCATTGATAGCTTTTTGTGGTTTGTCATCGATGTCAATATGTTAACATGGTATTTCTGAAAAAAATAATAATAAATCGTCTTAAGAACTATAAAAGTGCAATAAATAAAGCTTATATAAATCAATTAAATAGATGGTTAAAGTTTTTTTATTAAGAAAAATGATGTGGACTTCATGATTTTTACATTGAGTTTCTGGCAGGGTGAAAATTTGAGATTATTATAAAAAATAATTCAAATGATACCAGCGACAATTGCAGGAAGAGTTATTAACTGGCAGGAGAAGTGGGATTCACATTAAGAATAATACAAATATATTCTCTTTTGCTATAGATTTTTCTTAATCGCTGAACTACTTATTAATCAACCCTGATGATGACTGTTAGCTTCAGGGTATTAGCCTAATCACACATCATGGAGTTCACCGATGAAAACTGGAACTAAGCTCTTAGTTGGTGCGTTAGCTTTTGTTGTCACAAACGTTTATGCAGCGGAATTGATGACCAAAGCGGAATTTGAAAAGGTTGAATCGCAATATGAAAAAATAGGTGATATTTCAACAAGTAATGAAATGTCGACCGCAGATGCGAAAGAAGATTTGATCAAAAAAGCGGATGAAAAAGGGGCTGATGTGTTAGTGCTGACCTCCGGTCAGACTGACAATAAGATCCACGGCACGGCAAATATTTATAAGAAGAAGTAATTCTTAAGTCCATGTAAACATGCCTAATGCGCACGTTTATCAGTAAATGCAACATATTGATATTCATAGTTTTGCAGGCCGGATGAGGCGTTCACGCCGCGTCCGGCAATTTAATTTTTTAATCGCCGCCAGAACGTCGTGCGGCTGATGCCTAAATAATTCGCTGCTGCTGTTTTATCGCCGTTAAATTTCTCCAGCGCCTGCCGTGGTGTCAGCACGGTGGCGGCGATAACGTTAACCGATTCTTTGGCCAGTTCTGGCAATAATCGCTGCAGAAATTGCAGCGTTAAATCTGGCATCGGTTCCACGCTTAAAAATAGCGCCAGTCGTTCCATCATATTGCGTAGTTCGCGAATATTCCCCGGCCACTTATAGTGCAATAACACCGCCTGGCAGGTATTTAACCCCTCGCGTAACGCAGCAGAATACGGGGCGGTAAGTGCTGCCAGTGACACTTTCAAAAAGCTTTCCGCCAGCGGCAGAATATCCGCAACCCGCTCGCGTAGTGGGGGTAACTGCAGGCGCAAAATACTCAGCCGATAAAACAGATCACGGCGAAACCGCCCTTGCTGCATATCCTCTTGCAGATTGCAGTGGGTGGCGCTGATAACTCGCACATTCACCGGAATCGGTTGATGCCCGCCGACGCGGGTGACCTCTTTTTCTTCCAATACCCGCAGCAGGCGAGTCTGCAACGGCAGCGGCATTTCGCCTATCTCATCCAGAAACAGCGTGCCGCCGTGGGCAATTTCGAACAGCCCGGCGCGGCCTCCGCGTCGCGAGCCGGTAAATGCCCCTTCCTCATAGCCAAACAACTCCGCTTCCAGCAGTGATTCAGCAATCGCCCCGCAGTTAACGGCAACAAACGGATGCGATTTTTTCCCCTGTCGCGCATCGTGGCGGGCAACGTATTCCCGATGAATTGCCTGTGCTGCCAGCTCTTTGCCGGTTCCTGTTTCTCCCTCAATCAGCACCGCAGCATTTGAGCGGGCATACAGCAAAATGGTTTGCCGCACCTGTTCCATCTGTGGCGATTGACCGAGCATATCGCCCAGAACGTAGCGAGTACGCAGCGCGTTGCGGGTCGCATCGTGGGCGTTATGGCGTAGCGTCATGCGCGTCATATCCAGCGCATCGCTGAATGCCTGGCGCACGGTGGCGGCAGAATAGATAAAAACGCCGGTCATCCCGGCTTCTTCTGCCAGATCGGTAATTAGCCCAGCACCAACTACCGCTTCGGCGCCGTTGGCTTTCAGTTCGTTGATCTGCCCACGAGCGTCTTCTTCGGTGATGTAGCAGCGTTGGTCGAGGCGCAAATGAAACGTTTTTTGAAAAGCCACCAGCGCCGGGATAGTTTCCTGATAGGTGACGACGCCGATAGACGAGGTGAGTTTTCCCGCTTTTGCCAGTGCCTGTAATACGTCAAAGCCGCTGGGTTTAATCAGAATCACCGGCACCGACAGGCGGCTTTTCAGGTACGCGCCGTTAGAGCCTGCGGCGATGATGGCGTCGCAGCGTTTGCTTGCCAGTTTCTTACGGATGTAGGCCACCGCTTTCTCAAAGCCAAGCTGGATAGGGGTAATGTTCGCCAGGTGATCAAACTCGAGGCTGATATCGCGAAACAGCTCGAACAAGCGCGTCACCGATACTGTCCAGATAACCGGTTTGTCGTCGTTAAGTCGAGGTGGATGTGCCATTGCGCGCCATAAATCAAGAAACCGAATATTGGGTTTAGACTTGTTTCATCATTGTTGCAATGAAACGCAGTGAAACATTGCCTGAAACGTTAACTGAAACGCATATTTGCGGATTAATTAAACGTGATTTTAATAACTCGTTGAAATTTAATGCTTAGTTTGATTTGAGTAATTGTGGCACAGCCCTTGCTTTGTGTTTATCAACGAAATAACAAGTTGATAACAAAGGATGGGCTATGTCTCTACACTCTCCAGGTAAAGCGTTTCGCGCCGCACTCACCAAAGAAACCCCGTTGCAAATTGTCGGCACCATTAACGCTAACCATGCGTTGCTGGCACAGCGTGCCGGATATCAGGCAATTTATCTCTCCGGCGGCGGTGTGGCGGCCGGTTCGCTGGGGTTGCCCGATCTCGGTATTTCTACCCTTGATGATGTACTGACCGATATTCGCCGTATTACCGACGTTTGCTCGCTGCCGTTGCTGGTCGATGCTGATATTGGTTTTGGCTCTTCGGCCTTTAACGTCGCTCGTACAGTGAAATCGATGATTAAGGCCGGTGCGGCGGGGCTGCATATTGAAGATCAGGTTGGTGCGAAACGCTGCGGTCATCGTCCGAATAAAACGATCGTCTCGAAAGAGGAGATGGTGGATCGGATCCGCGCGGCAGTGGATGCGAAAACCGATCCTGATTTTGTGATCATGGCGCGCACCGATGCGCTGGCGGTTGAAGGACTGGATGCAGCGATTGAGCGTGCGCAGGCTTACGTTGAAGCCGGTGCCGAGATGTTGTTCCCGGAGGCGATTACCGAACTCGCCATGTACCGCCAGTTTGCCGATGCGGTGCAGGTGCCGATCCTTGCCAACATTACCGAATTTGGCGCTACGCCGCTGTTTACCACCGATGAATTACGCAGCGCTCATGTCGCAATGGCGCTGTACCCTCTGTCAGCGTTCCGCGCCATGAACCGCGCTGCCGAACATGTCTACAACGTCCTGCGTCAGGAAGGCACGCAGAAAAGCATCATCGACACCATGCAAACCCGCAACGAGCTGTACGAAAGCATCAACTACTACCAGTACGAAGAGAAGCTCGACGATCTGTTTGCCCGTAGTCAGGCGAAATAAAACAAACGCCCGTTGGTTGTATCCGACAACCGATGCCTGATGCGCCGCTGACGCGATTTATCAGGCCTACGGGATGCACTGAACTGTAGGTCGGATAAGACGCATGGCGTCGCATCCGACAACCGATGCCTGATGCGCCGCTGACGCGACTTATC
>NZ_PTSR01000005.1:0-162209 GCF_002965345.1 Escherichia sp. MOD1-EC5950 | reverse complement strand
CTCCCGCCATTGCAGCGATAAATGCTTGTGGCATAACAAGGGCATCTTTAATCAGATCGGCAAGGTCAAAAACGAGGCCGCCGCGACGGGTTTTACCGTGCATTACTGCTAAACCGTGTGGGATCCCGGTTACCCACGCCGCCACTGCCGCCAGGCCATACGCCAGATAATTACCCTGATCGAGGAAGCGGTTGGCCATATCAACTCCGCCACCCCGTTTTGCACGAGTAAAGTCGCCGTAGCCCACGGTTTGACTCACCATTTTGTAGAGTGCTTTGGTCAATTTCGCCTCTACGAGCATAAGCTGCGTATGGCTTTCTGCCATGTCTATTTCTTCACGAGTGCGATTTAGCAGAGTCTGCAGTGCATTAGCATCAGGCTGAAAGGCGTGTTCACGCTGCATTTTCGCGCTGGTCCAGTGCTTATCAATATGTGTCAGGCGGATTAACTGAAAACGTTTCGCAGCGGCAAGTCGTTTATCTTCAGCAAACCAAAAAGAAACCCACTGCTGAAGATATTCAGTAGGACGATATTCGCTTTGCGGACTGAGCCAGGAGACATCAACATCAACTTCATTTGCCGAATACAGCGGCGTGCCATCCGTACCACAAAAACCCACCATCACTCCAGCATGGGCAAATTCACGCATCGCCGCCTGAGTAACGGACGTTCCCATCCCCAACATCAACGCCGTGGTATTCGCAATGGGGATATTCCAGTAATACGACTCCTTGCCTTCACTGGTGACATACTCCACTCGCCCACCATTCACCTGCACCCGGCATTTTTCCAGATAATAAATATTGGCACGCCTGGAGTGGAGAATGGTTTTGAGATCAGAAGGAGTAAGGTAATTTGAAGACATAAACACATCCTGTGATTATTTTTATTTGAAGGAGTTAGGATTAGTACAGCATTGATTTCTGTGTGAGAAATTGATTCTCGTCGCAATTATCACAATTGTTATTGTGTGTCACAGCTAATGGTTCGGAGTTGAGAGCGCCATAACGCAGCTAAATTTCTGCCATCATCGTATTTGTGAAACTGCCTGTACGGCAGTGAACACATTTCAACCTTTGTTACTCGCCATAAGTGCTTTCTAAGCTGCCTGTACGGCAGTGAACGGAACCAGTCCAGGCGATACGAGGCGATTAGATTTCTAAGCTGCCTGTACGGCAGTGAACACTTTGTCCAGATTCTTCATAAGAAAATCATTTTTCTAAGCTGCCTGTACGGCAGTGAACAATATCGCGGCTCCCGTTCAATACCGATAAACTTTCTAAGCTGCCTGTACGGCAGTGAACGGTGTCAGGCTCGCCGATGTGCGCGCGCAGGCTTTCTAAGCTGCCTGTACGGCAGTGAACCTTCGGTCATCTGAATAATCAGCATATCCGACTTTCTAAGCTGCCTGTACGGCAGTGAACGAATATTTTGGCTTACCCGCGACGCTATCACCTTTCTAAGCTGCCTGTACGGCAGTGAACCGGTGCTCCGCACATCAGGGACCGTTCTTATTTTTCTAAGCTGCCTGTACGGCAGTGAACCGCAGCCTGCTGCGCGCTGTGCATGACTGCGCTTTCTAAGCTGCCTGTACGGCAGTGAACGCGGTAAATCCCCACGTCGGCTTATTGGGGTTTTTCTAAGCTGCCTGTACGGCAGTGAACAACTACAACGCGGCGCAGGCGGGGAGGATTGATTTCTAAGCTGCCTGTACGGCAGTGAACGGCAGTGACGCCGGGAAAATCGGGCGCATAAATTTCTAAGCTGCCTGTACGGCAGTGAACCTGAACTATCTGCGCCAGTTTCGAATCAAACTTTTCTAAGCTGCCTGTACGGCAGTGAACGTTCGCACGTTTTAACTACTGCCGTTTCGGTTTTTCTAAGCTGCCTGTACGGCAGTGAACTAGCCCCCTGCACATCTTCGCGAACACACAACTTTCTAAGCTGCCTGTACGGCAGTGAACACCATCCGTGACTGGATGCGTGGTGTCCGGGATTTCTAAGCTGCCTGTACGGCAGTGAACCCATATTATCAACCTGATGTTTTACATCATTACTTTCTAAGCTGCCTGTACGGCAGTGAACCAGATGACCGGCTCGCTGCTGTTTCTGACGTATTTCTAAGCTGCCTGTACGGCAGTGAACTCAAATACTACACGTTTAGCCCGTTGTTAATAAAGCAAAACCATCTCATTTTCCTGCTGCCACCCTTTTTTATCCTTACCGTCCAGCAGCACTAATTATCAACAACTTACCATCATCATCAAAAAAAGGGGCTGAACCTCCCCCACCCCATAAACAAAAAGTCCGTAACCCCTGACGAGATTACGGACTTCACCAACCTACTTAACAATCTGATTAATGCGCTGCTTCCGCTTTGTGCTTTTGTGCACTCTGGAACCCGTAGGTCAGCTCATTTTTCTCTTTATCCAGCGCAACAGTGACCTGACCGCCATCCACCAGCGAGCCAAACAGCAGTTCGTTAGCGAGCGGTTTCTTCAGGTTGTCCTGGATGACGCGAGCCATCGGACGTGCGCCCATTGCCCGGTCGTAACCTTTCTCAGCCAGCCAGTTACGTGCTTCCTGGCTCACTTCCAGAGAAACACCTTTCTGATCCAGTTGAACCTGCAACTCGACAATGAATTTATCAACCACCTGATGGATCACGTCGGTTGAGAGATGATCGAACCAGATAATATTGTCGAGACGGTTACGAAACTCTGGCGTAAAGATCTTTTTGATCTCTTCCATCGCATCGGTGCTGTTATCCTGGTGGATAAGCCCAATCGATTTACGCTCGGTTTCACGTACCCCGGCGTTGGTAGTCATCACCAGCACCACGTTACGGAAATCGGCCTTGCGTCCGTTGTTATCGGTCAGCGTGCCGTTGTCCATCACCTGCAACAGGATATTGAACACGTCCGGATGCGCTTTCTCGATTTCGTCCAGCAGCAGCACCGAGTGCGGATGCTTGATGACCGCATCGGTCAGCAGCCCCCCCTGATCAAAACCGACGTATCCCGGAGGCGCACCAATCAGGCGGCTGACAGTGTGACGTTCCATATACTCGGACATATCAAAGCGCAGAAGCTCAATGCCGAGGGCTTTGGAAAGCTGCACCGTGACCTCGGTTTTGCCGACCCCGGTTGGACCAGCAAACAGGAACGAACCGACCGGTTTATGTTCGTGGCCTAAACCCGCACGCGCCATCTTGATGGCTTCGGTAAGCGCCTCAATGGCTTTATCCTGACCGAAGACCAGCATTTTCAGGCGATCACTGAGGTTTTTCAGAGTATCGCGGTCACTCTGAGAAACACTCTTCTCTGGGATACGTGCGATACGCGCCACCACGGACTCAATATCCGCCACATTGACCGTTTTCTTGCGCTTGCTTACCGGCATCAGACGTGCGCGAGCGCCCGCTTCGTCGATAACGTCAATCGCTTTGTCCGGCAGATGACGATCGTTAATGTATTTCACCGCCAGTTCTACCGCCGCACGCACCGCTTTCGCGGTATAACGCACGTCGTGGTGCGCTTCATACTTCGGTTTCAGACCGTTGATGATTTGAACGGTTTCTTCGATCGACGGTTCAGTAATATCGATTTTCTGGAAGCGACGCGCCAGAGCACGATCTTTCTCGAAAATGTTGCTGAACTCCTGATACGTCGTCGAACCTATAACGCGAATTTTACCGCTGGAGAGCAGTGGTTTAATCAGGTTAGCCGCATCCACCTGACCGCCAGAAGCTGCGCCTGCGCCGATGATGGTGTGGATCTCATCGATAAACAGGATGCTGTTGGTATCCTGCTCCAACTGTTTGAGCAACGCTTTGAAACGTTTTTCAAAGTCGCCGCGATATTTAGTTCCCGCTAACAGGGAACCGATATCCAGAGAGTAAATCGTACAGTCAGCCATCACTTCCGGTACATCGCCCTGGACAATACGCCAGGCGAGACCTTCCGCAATCGCAGTTTTACCAACGCCAGACTCGCCAACCAGCAGTGGGTTGTTTTTACGGCGGCGACAGAGAACCTGAATGGCGCGCTCCAGCTCCTTCTCACGACCAATCAGCGGGTCGATTCCTCCCACGCGCGCAAGCTGGTTCAGGTTCGTCGTGAAATTCTCCATACGGTCCTCCCCACCAGCTTGTTCTTCACTGCCGGGCTGGTTTCCTGGTTCAGAAGACTGAGATGGCTCGTCTTTACGCGTGCCATGAGAAATAAAGTTCACCACATCAAGACGGCTGACTTCATGTTTGCGCAACAGATAGGCAGCCTGTGACTCCTGTTCGCTAAAGATAGCAACCAGAACATTCGCACCGGTAACCTCACTGCGACCGGAGGACTGAACATGGAAGACCGCACGTTGCAGTACACGCTGAAAACTCAGCGTCGGCTGCGTGTCACGCTCCTCTTCACTGGCAGGCAGAACGGGTGTGGTTTGTTCAATAAAGGCTTCCAGTTCCTGACGGAGCGCCACCAGATCCACGGAACATGCTTCCAGCGCCTCCCGAGCCGACGGGTTACTGAGCAATGCCAGTAACAAGTGCTCGACGGTCATAAACTCATGACGGTGCTCGCGCGCTCTGGCGAAAGCCATGTTTAAACTGAGTTCCAGTTCTTGATTGAGCATAGGCACCTCCCCCAATTTTTATGCCTGCATTCAGGCTTTTTCCAGCGTACACAGCAATGGATGCTCGTTCTCCCTTGCGTACTTGTTCACCATCGCCACTTTGGTTTCTGCAACCTCGGCGGTAAAGATTCCGCAAATGGCCTTCCCCTGGTAGTGAACAGCGAGCATCAATTGCGTTGCACGTTCTACATCATAAGAAAAGAATTTTTGTAACACGTCAATAACAAACTCCATCGGAGTGTAATCATCATTGACTAATATCACTTTATACATAGATGGCGGTTTTAGCGCGTCACGCACTTTTTCTTCCGCCAGTTGATCAAAGTCCAGCCAGTCGTTCGTTTTACCCATTGTCAGTTATCATCTTCGGTTACGGTTATCGGCAGAACGCTCTGCCGCTGACAAGAGCTTATTTGCCTGACCAATCTACTCCACATAATAGATAATTATCATCTATCGTTGGCATCAGCGACATCAGTCACATTACTGTCAATAGCGTTAACTGCTTCAAATTTTTGATGCATACCTACCCCCAGGCCCCTGTCAAACGCTTGACGACTCGCCCTATTTCTCTAAATTGTATTTCTAGAGTTGGCGAGGTTTTGAACAGCTCCCTCTCTGACCCCGGTTTATTCCATCTTACTTGTATAAGATTTGCGAAGGATGTCGAAGCATGGAAAAGGGTACTGTTAAGTGGTTCAACAATGCCAAAGGGTTTGGTTTCATCTGCCCTGAAGGCGGCGGCGAAGATATTTTCGCTCATTATTCCACCATCCAGATGGATGGTTACAGAACGCTAAAAGCTGGGCAATCCGTTCAGTTTGATGTCCACCAGGGGCCAAAAGGCAATCATGCCAGTGTCATTGTGCCCGTCGAAGTAGAAGCTGCAGTCGCATAGCTCTTCTGTCTCATTGTGTACATCCTACAGGCAAAATGCCAGCCCGATCGGCTGGCATTTTTATCTCAAATATTACTCCCGTGCCAGAGCATCCACTGGATCCAGTTTTGCCGCATTTCGCGCAGGCAGCCAGCCAAATAAAATCCCGATAACGGTTGAACAAAGAAACGCCAGTAGCAGTGCCAGCGGAGAAAAACCAATTTCCCAACCGGGTAAAAAAAGCTGCAATGTGAAAGCGATTAACAGTGACAGCGTTATCCCCAGCGCACCACCCACCAGACAAACCAGCACGGCTTCAATCAGAAATTGTTGCAACACATCGCTGGCGCGCGCGCCCACGGCCATGCGGATACCAATTTCCCGCGTCCGCTCTGTCACCGATACCAGCATAATATTCATGACGCCAATGCCGCCCACCACCAGCGAAATCACCGCCACCAGTGTCAAAAACAGTTGTAAAGTACGTGTGGTCTTTTCGACCGTTTTCAAGACACCGTCCATGTTCCAGGTGAAGAAATCCTTTTTGCCGTGGCGCAGCGACAACAAACGGGTGAGTTGCTGTTCAGCTTCAGCGCTGTCAAAGCCTTCTTTCACTCTTACGGTAATGGAGTTAAGCCACGACTGCCCCATAACCCGCCCGGACATGGTGCTGTAAGGCAACCACACGCGCAGCACTTTACTACTGCCAAACATCGACTGTTTCTCTTCCGCCACGCCGATGACCCTCGCTGGCATATTACCGACAAGAATCACCTCGCCAACCACATCCGCTTTATGCGGAAAAAGCTGACGGCGGGTATTACTGTCGAGAACAACTACCTGCGCGCGACCATTCAGTTGCTCCTGATTAAAGGTGTTCCCTTCGCTGAAAGTCATACCATAAACATTAAAATAGTCCCCGCTTACGCCGTTGGCGCTGGCAGCAACATCAACATTGTTATAACGCAGGCGCAGGTTTTGCGAGACGGCGGGTGTGGCAGAAGCGACCCACGGTTGTTTTTGAATGGCGATTAAATCGTCGTACTTCAGCGCCTGCTGATATTGCGGATCGTCATCGCCAAAATCTTTCCCAGGATAGACATCAATAGTATTAGTACCAATAGAACGAATATCCGCCAGTACCATTTGTTTAGCCGCGTCGCCCACCACGACAATAGATACCACCGACGCAATACCGATAATAATCCCCAGCATGGTCAGTAAAGTACGCATTTTATTGGCTGCCAACGCGCGCCACGCCATCGTCAGCGCCTCGTTAAAACCGCTGACGAACTGCCGCCAGCCAGACGCTGTTTTGACACCCGGTTCGCTGTTGGCTGCAGCAGTATTTTTTTCAATAGCAGGTGGATTACGCACGATTTCGCCGTCGTGAATTTCGATCACTCGCTCTGCCTGGGCGGCAACCTGCGGATCATGAGTGACGATAATCACCGTGTGCCCGCGATCGCGCAACTGATGCAGGACAGTCATCACCTCTTCACCGGAATGGCTGTCCAGCGCGCCTGTCGGTTCATCAGCGAGGATCACCTGCCCACCGTTCATCAACGCACGGGCGATACTGACTCGCTGTTGTTGACCACCGGAAAGCTGAGCAGGGTAATACTCTGCGCGCTCTTCCAGCCCCAGTCGTTGCAGTAATTGCCGGGCGCGCAGCAGTCGCTGTTTACGCTCAAGGCCAGCATAGACGGCGGGAACTTCAACGTTCTGCTCGGCGGTTAAATGCGAAAGCAGGTGGTAACGCTGAAAAATAAAGCCAAAATGCTCGCGACGGAGCTGCGCCAGCGCATCGGCGTCCAGCGTGGCAACATCCTGACCAGCGACGCGATAGGTGCCGCTTGTGGCTTTATCCAGGCAGCCGAGGATATTCATCAGGGTCGATTTACCAGAACCCGAAGCGCCGACAATCGCCACCATCTCTCCGGCATAAATATCCAGAGTGATCCCCTTCAGCACCTCAACCTGCTCATCTCCCGCGGGATAGCTACGGCGAATATCCTTCAATTCGAGCAAAGGCGTCATTGCGCAGCTCCTGGTTTGGCCTCACCAATCACCACTTCTTCGCCCACTTCCAGCCCTTTGACAATCTCAACATCGGTATCGTTACGTGCGCCAATCGTTACTTCACGCTCGCGCGTTTCTCCATTACGTAGCAGTTTGATCTTATAGCGGTTATCGCCAACCGGATCGCCTAACGCCGACAGTGGGATTGTCAGCACGTTTTTCACATCAGTGAGCTGAATGTGCACCTGTGCAGTCATATCCAGCCGCAACAGACCATCGGGGTTTGGTACTTCAAAACGGGCGTAATAGAAAATAGCGTCGTTGACCTTTTCCGGTGTTGGTAACACATCTTTAATCTGCCCTTCATAGCGCGTCAGCGGATCGCCAAGCACCGTAAACCAGGCTTTTTGCCCCGGCTTCAGGTGGATAACATCCGCTTCAGAAACCTGCGCTTTTACCAGCATGGTACTCATATCTGCCAGCGTCAAAATGTTCGGCGCTTGTTGTGCGGCAATCACCGTCTGCCCTTGCAGGGTAGTGATTTGCGTGACTTCCCCGGCCATCGGAGCAACGATGCGGGTGTAATCGAGATTGGTTTTAGCTGTGTCGAGAGAGGCCTGATTGCGTTTGATTTGCGCATCAATGGTGCCAATCTGCGCCTGTTTAACAGCCATTTCAGTCGCAGCAGTGTCGAGATCCTGCTGTGAAACGGCCTGCGTTTGCGCCAGTCGTTGCTGGCGAGAGTATGTCACCCGAGCCAGTTTCAGTTCTGCTTCCGCCTGCTGACGTTGTGCGCGCAGCTCCATCAGCGTCGCTTCCACTTCCTTGATCTGGTTTTCAGCCTGTTCTGGATCAATAACGCCTAAAAGCTGATCTTTTTTCACTTTATCGCCAATCGCCACCGACAGCGTTTTCAACTGACCGCTAACCTGCGCGCCAACATCAACTTTACGCAACGCGTCGAGCTTTCCGGTCGCCAGCACGCTTTGCTGCAAATCACCGGGGCGCACTATCAATGTCTGATAAGTTGGCACCGGCGCATTGAGAATTTTCCACAATGCAACCAACCCGGCAATGACTATCACCAGCGCAATAACGTAACGCTTCTTAATGTTTCTTCGCTTTTTCATAAATATATTGAGTACTCCATACGCGCATCCGGGCGTTGTTAACATCAACAAAATATCAACAAAACCCTAAAATTTCCGTTAGTAATCACATTATTGATGTTTGGTTAAGATTTCCGATGGTGAAATCGACGCTATGTATAATCATTGATTTTGTGAATATGTCACAACTTACTGAACGGGCTTTTACGCCATCTGAATCTCTTAGCAGCATGTCTCTTTTCCTTAGTCTGGCTGGTGGCCAGTGGCGACCAGGTAAATTCTGGCATCGCCGTAGCTTTCGCCAGAAATTTTTGCTGCGCTCTTTGATTATGCCGCGTTTAAGCGTTGAGTGGATGAACGAACTATCCCACTGGCCGAACCTCAATACGCTGTTAACACGCCAGCCGCGACTGCCTGTTCGTCTGCATCGCCCTTACCTTGCCGCCAATCTTAACCGCAAACAATTACTGGAGGCGTTACGTTACCATTATGCATTGCTGCGTGCCTGCATGTCGGCGGAAGAATTCAGCTTATATTTGAATACCCCCGGGCTGCAACTGGCGAAGCTGGAAGGAAAAAACGGCGAGCAGTTCACGCTTGAACTGACCATGATGATCTCAATGGATAAAGAAGGTGACAGCACGATCCTGTTCCGTAACAGCGAGGGCATCCCTCTGGCAGAGATCACCTTCACTCTGTGTGAGTACCAGGGAAAAAGAACGCTGTTTATTGGTGGACTGCAAGGCGCGAAATGGGAAATTCCGCACCAGGAAATCCAGAATGCGACGAAAGCCTGCCACGGTCTGTTTCCAAAACGTCTGGTGATGGAAGCGGTCTGTCTCTTTGCCCAACGCTTACAGGTTGAGCAGATTATTGCCGTCAGCAATGAAACGCATATTTATCGCAGCCTGCGCTATCGCGATAAAGAAGGAAAAATCCATGCGGACTATAACGCGTTCTGGGAGTCGGTTGGCGGCGAATGCGATGCCGAACGGCATTACCGACTTCCTGGTCAGATAGTACGAAAAGAAGTTGCTGAAATAGCCAGTAAAAAACGAGCTGAATACCGTCGCCGCTATGAGATGCTCGACGCTATTCAGCCACAGATGGCAACGATGTTTCGCGGTTAATCTGCCCGACCGCGCGCCAGCCACAGCACGCGCGAGAACATTTTTTTCAGCAATGCCGGTACGGACTCCACACCACGGCGTCCGGCCTCCATTGCAACCTCAATGGCGAGATCGGGTTTGGAAGAGCGATGGATCGCCTTCGAGATGATTTTGCGCAGATTCATCGGTACATTTTCCGGGATTTGCGCCACGCGATGGAATACATCGGAAAATCCCTGGCGATACATAAAATGCTCCATATCCAGCGCCGGTAATGCCGTTAAATGCTCTCGTTCAGCTTCCCGATCGTTATTCAACAGGCTGCGCACCGTAGCGGCATACTTCTTCCCGGCTTCATCGCCATCGACCAGCACATGCCACTCAATCCCCATCCTGCGGGCAAATTTAACCAGCGGTTTTAATCCTGACTGGGCAAATTCAATGACCTTGATCCCTTCAGCATCAAAATGATGCCCACACTGGCGCGCCAGTTCGTTAATAACCCAGGTTTCTGTTTCCCCTTCCACCAGCAACCAACAACGGGCAAACAGCGATGACGGACGGTTAAAACGAATGTGAAAGGATATGCGTCGGCTATCTTCGGTACTCAAGCCACTCGGCCCCAGACGCCATGCGGCAACACGAGAAGATTCACGCACCAGACGGCAAACATGCTCTACCGGCGTTAACGAAAGCAGCTCGCCAGAGTTGGTGGTAGCAATACGCTGCAATGGCAGAAGGTTCAACAGATGCCAGGCGACTGAAAGCATAATCGGATGCAGGCGCGTTTCCGGATCTTCTATCAACAATAACGGACGCGCGTCTTTATCCAGCCGCAATGTGCCTTTTGCCTGTAGCAAAGTCGCAAATAGCCCAAGCAAAATAACCCGATACGAACGACCTCCAGGCCGGTCAATCATCCGGTTGATGATATCCAGATAACGCCAGCTCCGTTGCTCATTGCTGGCCCGCCGCCGCATTAAGCGGTATCTTGCCTGCCCGGCTCCCTGCTCCGAAAAATAATGCTCAAGCAGTTGCACCATTGCCGAAAGCCCCTGACGAATCTGTCCGTCAGTAAGATTTTGTGGATGTGAGGATAATTCACGGGCAAGAAAATCCAACTGGCG
This sequence comes from Escherichia sp. MOD1-EC5950, assembly GCF_002965345.1. Classification (NCBI taxonomy): domain Bacteria; kingdom Pseudomonadati; phylum Pseudomonadota; class Gammaproteobacteria; order Enterobacterales; family Enterobacteriaceae; genus Escherichia; species Escherichia sp. MOD1-EC5950. The sequence goes on along the minus strand of NZ_PTSR01000005.1, from coordinate 151,330 downwards.
CGCGGTAACTTCCACATTGGGCACATTTGGTACAGTTCCGTTGCGAATACGGCGCATAAAGCGGGCATCACGCAAGCGCAGAACAGGCATCAACCGCACCAGATGACGCGCCTGATCGTTAATATCATCAACCTCAATCGGATGCCCGTCTTTATCAAGAAAACTGCGCAGCGTCATCACGCTGCCATCTTCCGCACACTCCCCTTCCAGACGATAAAAAATGCGGTGATAACCATCGACGCACGGCGTCCAGCATGTTTCAAGTGGGCGATAACGGCGAACACGATGCCGCCCTGGCAGCGATTCACGAAAGGTCAGAATGATATGCAGATGGTGTTCCCGGCCATTGATATCGCCCGGCGGAAACCAGAAATCGTCGCGTTCAAAATGGTAGAGATCTGATTCTGGCGATAGCAGTAGGGTTAGCGCATCCAGCAAACTGGATTTACCCCACGCGTTCTCCCCAATCAGGACGTTGTTTTGTTCCAGCATCAACGATAGTCGGTTGATACCACGAAAGCCCACAATTTCAACGCGCTCAAGAATCATATCCCCTCCAGAAATATGTTACTTATCCTTTACTCCGGCAGTATAACGGGAAAGCCCCCAGGAATACGTGATGACATCACACTTAAGCATGGCAAATGTCTGAAAAATGAGCGAATAATTGTGTCAGACGCCCTCTCACTGATTTCCCCCAAAAAACAATAAAATCAAATGATTAATCTTGTGTATTATTTTTATTACCCCCAAAGGTTTAATTTCGTGGTTTGCACTACACTGTCAATCAGGCAAATGACTATATGGGGGAACCCTCATTTGTTCTAAATCAAAATTACTGGATTTATTTATCTGGCGAATGACTCAGCTTCGTTTTTAAAATACCCACGCATTATTTCTGTCGTCACTTTTTTACGACGACCCTATAAAACGACCATATTTTTCACAGGGTCAATTTTTAATTGAGGTGGATATGTTCAGAAAATTAGCAGCAGAATGTTTTGGTACTTTCTGGCTTGTATTTGGTGGCTGCGGTAGCGCTGTGCTGGCGGCAACATTTCCGGAATTAGGTATTGGCTTTGCTGGTGTCGCGCTGGCGTTTGGTCTGACAGTACTGACCATGGCCTTCGCTGTTGGTCATATTTCTGGTGGTCATTTTAACCCGGCAGTCACTATTGGTTTATGGGCTGGCGGTCGTTTCCCGGCAAAAGAAGTCGTTGGCTACGTCATTGCCCAGGTTGTTGGCGGTATTGTTGCGGCGGCACTGCTGTATTTAATCGCCAGCGGTAAAGCCGGATTTGACGCGGCGGCCAGCGGTTTTGCGTCTAACGGTTATGGTGAGCATTCACCTGGCGGCTATTCCATGCTTTCTGCATTGGTTGTTGAACTGGTATTGAGCGCTGGTTTCTTGCTGGTGATCCACGGTGCGACCGACAAATTCGCGCCGGCGGGTTTTGCGCCGATTGCCATTGGTCTGGCATTAACGCTGATTCACTTAATCAGTATTCCGGTCACTAACACCTCCGTTAACCCGGCGCGCAGCACTGCGGTTGCTATCTTCCAGGGTGGCTGGGCGTTAGAACAACTGTGGTTCTTCTGGGTAGTGCCCATTGTCGGCGGTATTATTGGTGGTCTGATTTACCGGACACTGCTGGAAAAACGCGATTAATTAACACAGAAGGCCTGACGCAATGTCAGGCCTTCTCATTTGCATAACGTTTCCTTTTAATTGCAACTTTACTCATCCTTCCGCTTTCAGTAGTGTGTCATCGCGCATTTCGATTTCTTCTTTGCAAGGGCTGAGTTTTCATGTTTTCTGGGCTGTTAATCATTCTGGTGCCACTCATTGTGGGTTACCTCATTCCGCTTCGCCAAAAAGCTGCGTTAAAACGCATTAATCAGTTATTAAGCTGGATGGTCTATCTCATTCTCTTTTTTATGGGTATTAGCCTGGCGTTCCTTGATAATCTCGCCAGTAATTTGCTGGCGATCCTGCATTATTCCGCCGTCAGTATTACCGTTATTTTGCTATGCAATATTGTCGCCTTGCTGTGGCTGGAGCGTGGTTTGCCATGGCGTAATCACCACCAGCAAGAGAAATTACCGTCACGTATTGCGATGGCACTGGAGTCGCTAAAACTGTGCGGCGTAGTAGTGATTGGTTTTGCCATTGGCCTTAGCGGATTAGGTTTCTTACAACACGCCACTGAAGCCAGCGAATACACGTTAATTCTGTTACTTTTCCTCGTCGGTATTCAGCTACGCAATAATGGCATGACCTTAAAGCAGATTGTCCTTAATCGCCGGGGAATGATTGTCGCTGTGGTAGTGGTTGCCAGTTCATTAATTGGCGGTTTAATTAACGCCTTTATTCTTGATCTCCCTATCAACACCGCGCTGGCAATGGCCTCCGGTTTCGGCTGGTATTCTCTTTCCGGTATATTGTTGACCGAATCTTTTGGCCCGGTAATCGGTAGCGCAGCGTTTTTTAATGATCTGGCACGAGAGCTGATCGCCATCATGCTAATCCCCGGCCTTATCCGTCGCAGTCGCTCAACGGCGCTGGGTTTGTGCGGTGCCACATCGATGGATTTCACCCTGCCCGTTCTTCAGCGTACAGGTGGTCTGGAGATGGTCCCGGCGGCGATTGTTCACGGTTTTATTCTTAGCCTGCTGGTGCCCATTCTGATCGCCCTTTTCTCCGCGTAATACCTCTCTGGCGGTAGAACCCTGCCGCCAAAATTGCGCTAAATCAATCTCCCTTAAAGTTGCAACAAAAATCCCTTTTATCCCCGCGTTAAGCGTCTTAACCTTAAACATGTATATTAAATATAACTTTAAAGGTGTGATCATGTTTTGTGTGCAATGTGAACAAACTATCCGTACTCCGGCAGGAAACGGCTGCTCATACGCGCAGGGGATGTGTGGTAAAACGGCGGAAACCTCTGACCTTCAGGACTTACTGATTGCGGCGCTGCAAGGGCTTTCTGCCTGGGCGGTAAAAGCACGTGAATACGGCATCATCAACCACGACGTAGACAGCTTCGCGCCGCGTGCATTTTTCTCAACGCTGACTAACGTTAACTTCGATTCTCCTCGTATTGTCGGCTACGCCCGTGAAGCGATTGCCCTGCGTGAGGCGCTGAAAGCACAATGCCTGGCAGTAGATGCAAACGCCCGCGTCGATAACCCGATGGCTGACTTGCAACTGGTGAGCGATGATCTCGGTGAACTGCAACGTCAGGCGGCGGAATTTACGCCAAATAAAGATAAAGCAACGATTGGCGAAAATATTCTCGGCCTGCGTCTGCTCTGCCTGTATGGTCTGAAAGGTGCGGCGGCCTATATGGAACACGCTCACGTTCTCGGTCAGTACGACAACGATATTTACGCCCAGTACCATAAAATCATGGCATGGCTGGGAACCTGGCCTTCCGATATGAACGCACTTCTCGAGTGTTCCATGGAAATCGGCCAGATGAACTTCAAAGTGATGAGCATTCTGGATGCAGGCGAAACCGGTAAATACGGTCATCCGACACCGACTCAGGTCAACGTCAAAGCTACAGCGGGTAAATGCATTCTGATTTCCGGTCACGATCTTAAAGATCTCTATAACCTGCTGGAACAGACCGAAGGCACGGGCGTTAACGTCTACACCCACGGCGAAATGTTGCCTGCTCACGGCTACCCGGAGCTGCGTAAATTCAAGCATCTGGTCGGTAACTACGGCAGTGGCTGGCAGAATCAACAAGTTGAGTTCGCTCGCTTCCCTGGCCCTATCGTGATGACCTCTAACTGCATCATCGACCCAACCGTCGGCGCTTATGACGATCGTATCTGGACCCGCAGCATTGTTGGCTGGCCGGGCGTGCGTCATCTGGATGGTGAAGATTTCTCTGCGGTCATCGCCCAGGCGCAACAAATGGCGGGCTTCCCGTACAGCGAAATTCCGCATCTGATCACCGTAGGTTTTGGTCGTCAGACGCTGCTTGGCGCAGCCGATACGCTGATTGATCTGGTGAGCCGTGAAAAACTGCGTCATATCTTCCTGCTTGGCGGCTGTGACGGTGCCCGTGGTGAACGTCACTATTTCACCGATTTCGCTACCAGCGTGCCGGATGACTGCCTGATCCTGACGCTCGCCTGCGGTAAATATCGCTTTAACAAACTTGAGTTTGGCAATATCGAAGGTCTGCCGCGTCTGGTGGATGCCGGCCAGTGTAACGATGCATACTCAGCGATTATTCTGGCTGTCACCCTGGCAGAAAAACTGGGTTGCGGTGTCAACGATCTGCCACTCTCGCTGGTACTCTCCTGGTTTGAACAGAAGGCAATTGTTATTCTGCTGACGCTGCTTTCTCTGGGCGTGAAAAATATCGTCACCGGCCCGACTGCACCAGGCTTCCTGACCCCAGACCTGCTGGCGGTGCTGAATGAGAAATTCGGCCTGCGTTCTATCACCACTGTTGAAGAAGACATGAAGCAACTGTTGAGCGCGTAAGGAGTTTATCGATGACGATGCCAACGAATCAATGCCCGTGGCGGATGCAGGTTCATCACATTAAGCAAGAAACACCGGATGTGTGGACGCTTTCCCTGATTTGCCACGATTACTATCCGTATCGCGCCGGGCAATATGCGCTGGTCAGCGTGCGTAACTCAGCAGAAACGCTGCGTGCGTATACCATTTCCTCCACGCCAGGCGTGAGTGAATACATCACCCTGACCGTGCGGCGGATTGATGACGGTGTCGGCTCCCAGTGGCTGACTCGCGAGGTGAAACGCGGTGACTATCTCTGGCTTTCGGATGCGATGGGGGAATTTACCTGCGACGATAAAACAGAAGAGAAATTCCTGTTACTGGCAGCAGGCTGCGGTGTCACACCAATTATGTCGATGCGTCGCTGGCTGGCGAAAAATCGTCCGCAGGCCGATGTACAGGTGATCTACAACGTGCGCACACCGCAGGATGTCATTTTTGCCGACGAATGGCGCAACTATCCGGTGACGCTGGTGGCAGAAAATAACGTCAGCGAGGGCTTTATCGCTGGTCGCCTGACTCGCGAACTGCTGGAAAGCGTTCCTGACCTGGCTTCGCGTACCGTGATGACCTGTGGCCCGGCTCCGTATATGGATTGGGTGGAACAGGAAGTGAAAGCACTTGGCGTAACACGCTTCTTTAAAGAGAAGTTCTTCACGCCGGTGGCGGACGCTGCGACCAGTGGTCTGAAATTCACCAAATTACAACCGGCACAAGAATTTTATGCCCCGGTTGGCACCACGCTGCTGGAGGCGCTGGAAAGCAATAAAGTTCCGGTCGTCGCCGCCTGTCGTGCGGGTGTTTGCGGCTGCTGTAAAACAAAAGTAATTTCTGGCGAATACACGGTGAGCAGCACCATGACGCTGACTGACGCCGAAATCGCTGAGGGTTACGTGCTGGCCTGTTCCTGCCATCCGCAGGGAGATATGGTTCTCGCGTAATCGCATTATGCCCGATGATATTCCTGTCATCGGGCAATTTAACTGTTAGTGCCTCCTTTTTCTCCCATCCCTTCCCTCTCCGTCAGATGAACTAAACTTGTAACCGTTATCACATTCAGGAGACGGAAAACCATGAAACAAACGGTTGCAGCTTATATCGCTAAAACGCTCGAATCGGCTGGGGTGAAACGTATCTGGGGAGTGACGGGCGACTCGCTTAACGGCCTCAGCGACAGCCTTAATCGTATGGGCACTATCGAGTGGATGTCCACCCGCCATGAAGAAGTCGCGGCCTTTGCCGCTGGCGCTGAAGCCCAGCTTTCAGGAGAACTGGCGGTCTGCGCCGGATCGTGTGGGCCAGGCAACCTGCACTTAATCAACGGCCTGTTCGACTGTCATCGTAATCACGTTCCGGTACTGGCGATTGCCGCCCATATTCCTTCCAGCGAAATTGGTAGCGGTTATTTTCAGGAGACCCACCCGCAAGAGTTATTCCGCGAATGTAGTCACTATTGCGAGCTGGTTTCCAGCCCGGAGCAGATCCCGCAAGTACTGGCGATCGCCATGCGCAAAGCGGTGCTTAACCGTGGCGTTTCGGTGGTCGTTTTACCGGGCGATGTGGCGTTAAAACCTGCGCCAGAAGGGGCAACCACCCACTGGTATCACGCGCCACTGCCAATAGTGACGCCGGAAGAAGAAGAGTTACGCAAGCTGGCGCAACTACTGCGTTACTCCAGAAATATTGCACTGATGTGCGGCAGCGGCTGCGCGGGCGCGCATAAAGAGTTAGTAGAGTTTGCCGGGAAAATTAAAGCGCCAATCATCCATGCTCTGCGTGGTAAAGAACATGTCGAATACGATAATCCGTATGATGTCGGAATGACCGGCTTAATCGGTTTCTCATCGGGTTTTCATACCATGATGAATGCCGACACTTTAGTGCTTCTCGGCACCCAATTCCCCTACCGCGCGTTCTACCCGACCGATGCCAAAATTATTCAGATCGATGTCAATCCTGCCAGCATTGGCGCACACAGCAAGGTGGATATGGCGCTGGTGGGCGATATCAAATCAACCCTGCGAGCACTTCTGCCATTGCTGGAAGAAAAAACCGATCGCAAGTTCCTGGATAAAGCGCTGGAAGATTACCGCGATGCCCGTAAAGGGCTGGACGATTTAGCCAAACCGAGCGAGAAAGCGATTCACCCGCAATATCTGGCTCAGCAAATTAGCCATTTTGCTGCCGATGATGCCATCTTTACCTGTGACGTCGGCACACCAACGGTATGGGCTGCGCGTTATCTGAAAATGAACGGTAAGCGTCGCTTGTTAGGTTCGTTTAACCACGGTTCGATGGCTAACGCCATGCCACAGGCGCTGGGCGCGCAGGCAACCGAGCCAGAACGTCAGGTAGTCGCCATGTGCGGTGATGGCGGTTTTAGTATGTTAATGGGCGATTTCCTCTCGGTGGTACAGATGAAACTACCGGTGAAAATCATCGTCTTTAACAACAGCGTGCTGGGCTTTGTGGCGATGGAGATGAAAGCTGGTGGTTACCTGACAGATGGCACTGAACTGCACGACACCAACTTTGCCCGCATTGCCGAAGCGTGCGGTATTACGGGCATCCGCGTAGAGAAAGCCGCTGAAATCGACGAAGCCCTGCAACGCGCCTTCTCCATCGACGGTCCTGTACTGGTGGATGTGGTCGTCGCGAAAGAAGAGTTAGCTATTCCACCGCAGATTAAACTCGAACAGGCCAAAGGTTTTAGCCTGTATATGTTGCGGGCGATCATTAGCGGACGCGGTGATGAAGTGATCGAACTGGCGAAAACAAACTGGCTAAGGTAAAAAGGGTGGCATTTCCCGTCATAATAAGGACATGCCATGATTGATTTACGCAGTGATACCGTTACCCGACCGAGCCGCGCCATGCTAGAAGCGATGATGGCCGCCCCGGTTGGGGACGACGTTTATGGAGACGACCCTACCGTTAATGCTCTGCAGGACTACGCGGCAGAGCTTTCCGGTAAAGAAGCCGCCATTTTTCTGCCTACCGGCACCCAGGCCAACCTGGTCGCTCTGCTCAGTCACTGCGAACGCGGCGAAGAGTATATTGTCGGTCAGGCAGCACATAACTATTTGTTTGAAGCCGGTGGTGCTGCGGTGCTGGGCAGCATTCAGCCGCAACCCATCGATGCGGCTACCGACGGCACGCTGCCATTGGATAAAGTGGCGATGAAAATCAAACCTGACGATATCCACTTCGCCCGCACAAAGTTGCTTAGTCTGGAAAACACCCACAACGGCAAAGTACTACCGCGTGAATACCTGAAACAGGCATGGGAATTTACCCGCGAGCGCAATCTGGCGCTGCACGTTGACGGCGCTCGCATCTTTAACGCCGTGGTGGCTTATGGCTGCGAACTGAAAGCGATCACGCAATATTGTGATTCGTTCACCATATGTCTGTCGAAAGGTCTTGGTACGCCGGTAGGTTCGCTACTGGTAGGCAATCGTGATTACATTAAACGAGCCATCCGCTGGCGGAAAATGACCGGTGGCGGGATGCGTCAGTCCGGGATCCTGGCGGCCGCCGGGATGTATGCGCTGAAAAATAACGTCGCGCGTTTACAGGAAGACCACGACAATGCCGCCTGGATGGCAGAGCAACTGCGTGAAGCGGGCGCTGATGTGATGCGCCAGGACACCAATATGCTGTTTGTTCGCGTCGGGGAAGAAAATGCTGCTGCGTTGGGTGAATACATGAAAGCGAGAAACGTGCTGATTAACGCCTCACCGATTGTTCGCCTGGTAACACATCTCGACGTCTCGCGTGAACAACTGGCTGAAGTCGCCGCCCACTGGCGCGCTTTCCTGACGCGTTAAGGAGCAAGACGTGCCGCAACGCATTTTAGTTCTCGGTGCCAGTGGCTACATTGGTCAGCATCTGGTGCGCACACTCAACCAGCAAGGGCATCAGATCCTGGCGGCGGCACGTCATGTCGACAGGCTTACAAAGCTACAACTGGCTAATGTCAGTTGCCATAAAGTCGATCTTAGCTGGCCGGACAACCTTACGGCCTTGTTAAAAGATGTTGATACCGTCTATTTTCTGGTGCACAGCATGGGCGAAGGCGGTGATTTTATCGCTCAGGAACGCCAGGTTGCTCTCAACGTCCGTGATGCGCTGCGTGAAGTGCCGGTTAAGCAAGTCATCTTTCTTAGTTCATTGCAGGCTCCGCCCCATGAGCAATCGGATCATCTGCGCGCCCGTCAGGCCACGGCGGATATTTTGCGTGAAGCCGATGTGCCTGTTACTGAATTGCGTGCCGGAATTATCGTCGGAGCCGGGTCAGCGGCGTTCGAAGTCATGCGCGATATGGTTTACAACCTGCCAGTGCTAACACCACCGCGCTGGGTTCGTTCACGTACCACACCCATCGCGCTGGAAAACCTGCTGCACTATCTGGTGGCGCTGTTAGACCATCCGGCCTGCGAACATCGGGTATTCGAAGCCGCCGGACCACAGGTGCTCAGCTATCAACAGCAGTTTGAACATTTTATGAGCGTGAGCGGCAAACACCGCGGGTTAATCCCCATCCCTTTCCCCACCCGCTGGATTTCGGTGTGGTTTCTCAATGTGATTACCTCCGTACCGTCCACCACCGCAAGTGCGTTGATTCAGGGACTGAAACACGATCTGCTGGCGGATGACACCGCCTTACGCGCGCTCATTCCACAACCGCTGATCGCTTTTGATGACGCTGTGCGTCGCACGTTGAGAGAGGAAGAAAAGCTCGCCAACTCCAGCGACTGGGGATATGACACTCAGGCCTTTGCCCGCTGGCGACCAGAATACGGTTATTTCGCCAAACAGGCGGGTTATACCGTTAAAACCTCCGCCAGCCTTCAGGCTTTATGGCGGGTAGTGAATCAAATCGGCGGTAAAGAACGTTACTTCTTTGGCAATATTTTGTGGCAGACCCGGGCGTTGATGGACCGCGCAATAGGTCACAAACTGGCGAAAGGTCGCCCCGAGCGAGAATATTTGCAAACCGGCGATGCGGTGGATAGCTGGAAAGTGATTGTCGTCGAGCCTGAAAAACAGCTTACCTTATTGTTTGGTATGAAAGCGCCAGGACTTGGGCGACTTTGTTTTACTCTCGAAGATAAAGGCGACTATCGCACTATTGATGTCCGCGCTTTCTGGCACCCGCACGGGATGCCAGGGCTGTTTTACTGGCTGTTCATGATCCCCGCACATCTGTTTATTTTTCGCGGGATGGCAAAACGAATCGCCAGACTGGCAGAACAAAGCACAGATTAATCGAAAAAAACCTGCGTTATTCTTTCATGTTTCCCATTGCATCAAGGATGAAATCACGGAAGAATGCGCACGTCGTTTTTATCAACAACAGTGGAATGATATGAAGGTACTGGTTACCGGCGCCACCAGCGGCTTAGGTCGAAACGCGGTTGAATTTTTATGCCGAAAAGGCATCAGCGTAAGAGCGACCGGTCGCAATGAAGCGATGGGTAAATTGCTGGAGAAAATAGGCGCAGAGTTTGTCCAGGCAGATCTGACTGAACTGGTCTCATCGCAGGCAAAAGTAATGCTCGCAGGCATTGATACGCTGTGGCACTGTTCCAGCTTTACCTCGCCGTGGGGAACGCAGCAGGCTTTCGATCTGGCAAACGTTCGCGCCACTCGCCGCTTGGGTGAATGGGCTGTCGCCTGGGGCGTACGTAATTTTATTCATATCTCTTCACCGTCACTGTACTTCGACTACCACCACCACCGCGACATCAAAGAAGATTTTCGTCCGCACCGCTTCGCCAACGAATTTGCCCGCAGCAAAGCCGCCAGTGAAGAGGTCATCAATATGCTTTCGCAGACAAATCCACAAACGCGCTTTACCATTCTGCGCCCACAAAGCCTGTTTGGGCCGCACGATAAAGTCTTTATTCCCCGTCTGGCGCATATGATGCACCACTACGGCAGCATCCTGTTACCCCACGGCGGCAGCGCACTGGTCGATATGACTTACTATGAAAATGCGGTGCACGCTATGTGGCTGGCGAGCCAGGAAGCGTGCGATAAACTGCCTTCTGGTCGTGCGTATAACATTACCAACGGCGAACATCGCACTCTGCGCAGTATCGTGCAGAAATTGATCGACGAACTGAATATTGATTGCCGTATCCGTTCGGTGCCTTACCCGATGCTGGATATGATTGCCCGCAGTATGGAGCGTTTAGGACGCAAGTCAGCAAAAGAGCCGCCGCTAACCCATTACGGCGTCTCCAAGTTGAATTTTGACTTTACGCTGGATATTACGCGAGCACAGGAGGAGCTGGGGTATCAGCCGGTCATCTCGCTGGATGAAGGTATCGAGCAAACTGCTGCCTGGCTGCGCGACCACGGAAAACTGCCGCGCTAGTCCTGGCCGTATTTCTCCAGTAGGGCTTCGGCAATCGCCTGAGTTTCTGCATCCGCTTCGCCGTTATATAACGTCGGGCGGAAGTGCATCTGAAACGCCATAATGACTCGCTGCTGCTCGCGCGGCGTCATTTCAGGTTTTACGTCATAGCCGTAGCGCGCCAAAAGCTCCAGTAACGATGCTGTTTCTACCGGCGTGTGTGGTGCGCGTCCGGCCAGATAAAAGCTAACGCGCGATGCATCCGGCCAGGCACCAATCCCCTGCTGCGCCAGTTGCTGCCACGGAAATAACGGGCCAGGATCGTCCTTGCGCTGTGGGGCTATATCCGCATGTGCCACCACATTCTCTGGTTTGATGTGATAGCGGGCGATAATCTCTTTCGCCAGTGGAATGAGCGCCTGAATCTGCGCCGGTTCAAACGGCGCAAAATATTTCACCCCCGCCGATTTTTGCCAGCCACGATTTTCCAACTCAATACCAATAGAGGTGTCGTTAATTCGTGTTGCTCCGCGCCAGGCGCTGATCCCCGCATGCCAGGCCAGTTCCTGTTCCGGCACCAGTTGCCAGATACGTGGTTTGCCGTTGTAACGCGGCGGCACGGCAGGCACCAGATAATGCGAGCTGACCTGCTTATCGGTCAGTGTCGCCAGCGAAGAATCGAAGTCATCTGCAGTGTAATGGATCACCAACACTTTGATACGAGGATACGCTGCCTGTGCCTGACGTCGGGTATCGAGCTGGTATCCCTCCTTCTCAACAATTCCTTTTTCTCCTGCGCACCCTGCCAGTAACAGAACCGCAGCAACCAGCCAGAAGATTCTTCTCATCGACGCGTTTTCACCGCTGTTCCGCTGACGCTGACCATCAGCATACTGCCGTTTTGCCCGACCGTTTCATAGTCGATATCAATGCCGACCACTGCGTCAGCACCCAGCGCCCGTGCCTGATCGCCTAACTCTTCAAACGCAATCTCCCGTGCTTTACGCAGTTCTTTTTCGTAAGCCCCGGAGCGTCCGCCGACGATATCGCGGATGCCCGCAAAGAAATCGCGAAAAATATTGGCACCTAAAATCGCTTCGCCCGTCACCACACCGCAATATTCAACGATGGTCTGACCTTCAAGTGCTGGGGTTGTGGAAAATTGCATGACCGCTCTCCTTGTTTGCTAAGCCTTCGATCTCAAAAGCATTATCGGACTGATACGCTATTATTGAAAGGATATCATTATTATCGTAGAACGCTTTCAAGGTGTTCGCTTATAAGGAAATCATTATGCGCTACAGCAAATTGACCATGCTTATCCCTTGCGCACTGTTACTCAGTGCTTGTACCACCGTTACGCCAGCCTATAAAGACAATGGCACTCGCACAGGTTCTTGCGTCCAGGGCGGCCCTGACAGCGTGGCTCAGCAATTCTATGACTACCGTATTCAGCATCGCAGTAACGACATTACCGCTCTGCGCCCGTATTTGAGCGATAAACTGGCGGCACTGCTCAGCGATGCCAACCGCGATAACAACCATCGCGAATTGTTAAGCAGCGATCCGTTCTCCAGCCGTACTACCTTGCCTGATAGCGCCCGAGTCGCCAGCGCATCGACCATCCCGAATCGCGATGCGCGCAATATTCCGCTGCGCGTAGATCTGAAACAAGGCGATCAGAGCTGGCAGGATGAAGTATTGATGATTCAGGAGGGGCAATGTTGGGTTATCGATGATGTGCGCTATTTAGGTGGCAGCGTTCACGCCAAAGCGGGAACATTACGTCAGTCCGTTGAGAACCGTTAATCCCTTGATCAGATTATAACCCCCATAAATTGTCCGGCATTCTGCGAGGAATGCCGACATTTATGCTCGCCGCCCATCACCCTCGTTATTTTGTGCTATGTTTAGTGAATAATGTGCTTTGCTTTTAACTTTTAAAGCAGAAATATTGCATAATTATTCTTTCAAAGGTACTATCTTCGACCTCAATAGCTATCAGACTGCCAGTATACGAGAGTCAATGAGTATTCAATTAAACGGCATTAATTGCTTCTACGGCGCACATCAGGCGCTGTTCGATATCACGCTGGATTGCCCGCAGGGCGAAACGCTGGTGTTACTTGGCCCCAGCGGCGCGGGGAAAAGCTCGCTGCTGCGTGTACTCAATCTGCTTGAGATGCCGCGCTCCGGTACGCTCAACATTGCAGGCAATCATTTCGATTTCACCAAAACACCGTCTGACAAAGCGATTCGCGACCTGCGTCGTAACGTTGGTATGGTGTTTCAGCAATACAATCTGTGGCCGCATCTCACCGTGCAGCAAAACTTGATCGAAGCACCCTGCCGCGTACTCGGCTTGAGTAAAGATCAGGCGCTGGCTCGTGCAGAAAAACTGCTGGAACGTCTGCGTCTCAAACCTTATAGCGATCGTTATCCACTGCACCTTTCTGGTGGCCAGCAACAACGTGTTGCTATCGCCCGAGCGCTGATGATGGAACCGCAGGTGTTGCTGTTTGATGAGCCGACCGCCGCACTGGACCCGGAAATTACGGCGCAAATCGTCAGTATCATTCGTGAACTGGCGGAAACCAACATTACCCAGGTGATCGTCACCCACGAAGTTGAAGTCGCGCGTAAAACCGCCAGCCGTGTGGTGTATATGGAAAACGGTCACATCGTAGAGCAAGGCGACGCGAGCTGTTTTACCGAGCCGCAAACCGAAGCATTTAAAAACTATCTCTCTCACTAAGATTCGGGATAACGACAATGAAAAAAGTTCTGATTGCCGCGTTAATTGCAGGTTTTAGTCTTTCCGCCACAGCCGCTGAAACCATTCGTTTTGCTACCGAAGCATCCTATCCTCCGTTTGAATCGATGGATGCGAATAACCAGATCGTCGGGTTTGACGTTGACCTGGCGCAGGCGTTGTGTAAAGAGATCGATGCGACCTGTACTTTCTCTAACCAGGCGTTTGACAGCCTGATCCCGAGTCTGAAATTCCGTCGTGTGGACGCCGTTATGGCGGGTATGGATATCACTCCTGAGCGTGAAAAACAGGTACTGTTCACCACCCCGTACTATGACAACTCTGCACTGTTTGTTGGTCAGCAAGGCAAATACACCAGCGTTGATCAACTGAAAGGCAAAAAAGTCGGCGTGCAGAACGGGACGACGCACCAGAAATTCATTATGGATAAACATCCGGAAATCACCACTGTTCCATATGACAGCTACCAGAACGCGAAACTGGATCTACAAAATGGCCGTATTGACGGCGTATTCGGTGACACCGCAGTGGTAACCGAATGGCTGAACAATAATCCCAAACTGGCACCAGTTGGCGACAAAGTGACCGATAAAGATTACTTCGGTACTGGCCTCGGTATTGCGGTACGTCAGGGCAACACTGAACTGCAGCAGAAATTCAACGCTGCGCTGGAAAAAGTGAAGAAAGATGGCACTTACGAAACCATCTACAACAAATGGTTCCAGAAGTAATTCCTGATGAATGAATTTTTTCCTTTAGCAAGCGCCGCCGGGATGACCGTCGGCCTTGCCGTTTGTGCATTGATTGTCGGTCTGGCGCTGGCGATGTTCTTCGCGGTGTGGGAGTCAGCAAAATGGCGTCCTGTCGCGTGGGCAGGTTCGGCGCTGGTAACGATTCTGCGCGGCCTGCCAGAAATTCTGGTAGTGCTGTTTATCTATTTTGGTTCTTCGCAGCTACTACTGACACTTTCGGATGGCTTCACCATCAACCTTGGGTTCGTACAGATCCCGGTGCAGATGGACATAGAGAACTTCGACGTTAGCCCGTTCCTCTGCGGGGTGATCGCCCTGTCCCTGCTGTATGCTGCCTATGCCTCGCAAACCCTGCGCGGTGCACTGAAAGCGGTGCCGGTGGGTCAGTGGGAGTCTGGTCAGGCGCTGGGGCTGTCGAAATCGGCTATATTTTTCCGTCTGGTGATGCCGCAGATGTGGCGTCATGCGCTGCCTGGTCTCGGCAACCAGTGGTTGGTACTACTGAAAGATACCGCGCTGGTCAGTTTGATTAGTGTGAATGATTTAATGCTGCAAACCAAAAGCATCGCCACCCGTACCCAGGAACCATTTACCTGGTACATTGTGGCGGCGGCGATTTACCTGGTGATTACCCTGTTGAGCCAGTACATTCTCAAACGCATTGATCTGCGCGCGACACGTTTTGAGCGGAGACCTGGCTGATGCTTGAGTATTTACCTGAACTGATGAAAGGGCTGCATACCAGCCTGACGCTGACGGTCGCCTCGCTGATTGTGGCGCTGATTCTGGCGTTAATTTTTACCATCGTCCTGACGCTGAAAACACCGGTGCTGGTGTGGCTGGTGCGGGGTTACATCACGCTGTTTACCGGTACGCCGCTGCTGGTGCAGATCTTCCTGATTTACTACGGACCGGGCCAGTTCCCGACGTTGCAGGAGTATCCGGCGCTGTGGCATTTGCTGTCGGAACCGTGGTTGTGTGCACTGATTGCGTTATCGCTGAATAGTGCCGCGTATACCACGCAACTGTTTTACGGAGCAATTCGTGCGATCCCGGAAGGTCAGTGGCAATCCTGTAGCGCCCTGGGGATGAGTAAAAAAGATACGCTGGCGATCCTGCTGCCGTATGCATTTAAACGCTCGCTCTCTTCTTATTCCAACGAAGTGGTGCTGGTGTTTAAAAGTACCTCGCTGGCTTACACCATTACGCTGATGGAAGTGATGGGATACAGCCAGTTGCTGTACGGACGCACCTACGATGTGATGGTGTTTGGCGCGGCGGGGATTATTTACCTGATCGTTAACGGCCTGCTGACGTTGATGATGCGCCTGATCGAGCGTAAAGCGCTGGCGTTCGAGCGCCGGAATTAATGTGGCTGCATTGATAACGTGCTAATGCCGGATGCGGCGTGAACGCCTTATCCGGCCTACATTCGCAGGATAATTTGTAGGTCTGATAAGACCCGCAAGCATCGCATCAGACACCAGCACAGAACCCGCATATTGCATAAACCCTTATAATGAAGACGGGCAACCTACTAAGTTGTCCGTCTTTTTTTATCTATTTTGAATTATTTAATCATATTTATTGCATATAAATTCACTTAATGGCATTGTTAACCCATGCCGCAGACACGGCCAATAAACATAAGATTGACAGACGGGAGTTCCATCATGAAAAAGTTAGTTCTTGCCGCATTACTTGCTTCCTTTACTTTCGGCGCTTCTGCCGCAGAGAAAATCAATTTTGGCGTATCAGCTACCTATCCCCCCTTTGAATCTATAGGTGCTAATAATGAGATCGTCGGCTTTGATATCGATCTGGCAAAAGCGTTATGCAAACAAATGCAGGCAGAATGTACTTTTACTAATCACGCTTTCGACAGCCTGATCCCGTCACTAAAATTCAGGAAATATGACGCCGTGATTTCCGGGATGGACATCACACCAGAGCGCAGCAAACAGGTGGCCTTTACCACGCCATACTACGAAAACTCTGCCGTCGTGATTGCCAAAAAAGATACCTATAAGACTTTTGCCGATTTGAAAGGTAAACGTATTGGTATGGAAAACGGCACCACCCACCAGAAATATATTCAGGATCAGCATCCGGAAGTGAAAACCGTCTCTTATGACAGCTATCAGAATGCATTTATCGACCTGAAAAATGGCCGTATCGATGGTGTATTTGGTGACACAGCGGTAGTTAATGAATGGCTGAAAACCAATCCACAACTGGGCGTTGCGACTGAGAAAGTGACCGATCCGCAGTACTTCGGCACCGGCCTGGGCATCGCTGTTCGTCCGGATAACAAAGCTCTGCTGGAGAAACTGAATAACGCACTGGCAGCCGTTAAAGCCGACGGTACGTATCAGAAAATCAGTGATCAATGGTTCCCGCAGTAATTGAGACTGATGACAAAAGTAAGATGGCCTGATGCGCTACGTTTATCTGGCCTACATTGACTCTACAATATATTGATTTCGCAAGATTTTGTAGGTTGCATAAGGTGTTCACCCCGCATCCGGCATGAACAAAGCGCATCTGGTCAACAATCTGAAGCCGCAGCCGCGGCTTTTTTATTGCTTCACCAACAGCGTCAGCACTTCATAATGCGCGGTGTGCGGGAACATATCGAAAAGCTGTACCCGCTCAATGCGATAACCAGGCAGTTCGCGAATATCTTTCGCCATCGTTTGAGCGTTACAACTGGAGTAAATAATAAAACGCGGTGCCATCGTTGAGAGATAGTCACACAGTGGCTTTCCAATGCCGCGACGCGGTGGATTAACCAGCACCAGTTCCGGCACTTCGCCTTGCGCGGTGGCAAACTGAGTGGAGTCCAGCGCCTGAAATTGCAAACGCGTTAAGCCCAGCTCAGCAGCAGACTGTTTCGCACAAGCAATCGCTTCTGGTGCAATTTCAATCCCCGTTAACTGCATTTCTGGCGTCGCACAATGCAAACCAAAACCGCCAACACCGCAAAACAGATCCCACATATGGTTTACCGGTAGTTGCTGTACCCAGTCACGCGCGGTCGCATAAAGCTGGCTGGCAACTGCCGGATTGGTCTGGAAGAAACTTTGCGGACGGATCCACAACGGTACGTTATTAAAACGCTCTGCCAGCGCCTGTTGTTCGGTCAGGTAGATCTCCGTCTCCCCTTCCATAATCGCCATATGTACTGGCTGAATATTGACGGTAATGACGTTGAGCTGCGGCAGTTGTGCCTGTAGCCACGGTAGCGCCTTACGCAGTTGCGCCAGCTTGGTTTCCGAGCGCAGCACAAAACGCAGCATCATGCCGCCATCAGTCTGGCTTTCAGTCAGCAGAATGTATTTCAGTTCGCCACGCTTACGCGCCACGTTGTACGGCGTCAGCCCGGCGCGGGCAATAAACGGTTTTAGCGCCGCAAAAACGGGCGCAAATGAGGCAGGATAAAGCGGACAGTCGCAAAGATCTTCCGGCGTGCCGTCGCGGTGTAGCATTCCGAGCAGTGGCTTTTCAACGCTGCCACTCACCACCATTTTGGCTTTATTACGAAACCCTTGTTCGGGGCCAGACACCGGCGCACACCACTCCGCAACCGGAAAATCGGTCAGCAGATTTTTAAGATCGGCGGTTTTAGCGGAGAGTTGCTCTGGAATCGGCTGCGTTATCCACTGACAGGAACGACAGCGACCCGCGTCGTAAAGTGCGCACTGCATACATTGACCTTCACATCATCAGGGGCGACGATTATACACATTATTGCAACTGGAAGAACCGCCGACTGGTAGCGGGAACGAATAGCAACAACAGGATGAGCATATCCGGCAGCTTCTGCAGCATCAGGCTATGGAGGATTTCGCGTTTTGATTCACCGGGAATGCTGAACAGCTCAGGATAACCATAACCGAGTGAAGCCGCCCACAGATAACTGGCAGCCGTAATTTGTGTCAGCAGATACAGCCAGCGCGCCCAGCTACAGCCTTTCACCAGCGAAAACGCACACCAGATTTCAATAAAAACCAGCGCCAGGCTGCTTAAAAAGACCAGCGTTAAACTCCAGGTTTGTACGCTACGATGAATGAATTCGCCAATACCGTGAACGCCCAGCGTATTGAAAATCATCAGCACGTCGAGACCACGGATCATAATAATGGCGAGCGCCGCCACCTGCACCAGCGCAGGCACATTCAGGCGAGCATGTGATGAAGATGTTTTCTTAAAAAATCCCAACGTTTCGTCTTCCATGAAAACAATGCCGCGACATGCGCGGCATTATGTAGCCAGGTTGGCAAATTTTAGTGTCTTCAGCCACGTCTTGCACGCTGGATATCGCGTATCCGCTGCTTTTCTGCACGCGCCATTAAATACCAGGCGATAAATCCGATAATTCCTACCGCCCCAAGGATCAACGTCGCCAGGGCGTTAATCTCCGGATTCACCCCCATCCGCACGCTGGAAAAAACCAACATCGGCAATGTGGTGGCACCGGGTCCGGAAACAAAACTGGCAATCACCAGGTCATCGAGCGACAGAGTAAAAGCAAGCAACCAACCAGAAATGATTGCCGGCATGATCATCGGCAGCGTAATCACGAAAAATACTTTCAGCGGCATCGCACCGAGATCCATCGCCGCTTCTTCTATCGAGCGATCCAGTTCCCGCAAACGTGAAGAAATAACGACCGCCACATACGCCGTACAGAAAGTTACGTGCGCCAGCCAGATAGTCAACATGCCGCGATCGGCTGGCCAGCCAATGGCATGAGCAAGGGCAACGAACAATAACAACAACGACAGACCAGTTATCACATCCGGCATGACAAGCGGCGCGGTGATCATAAAGGCAAAGCCATTTGAGCCACGAAACCGTCCAAACCGTACCAGCACGACCGCCGCAATAGTCCCGAGGATCGCCGCCGCGGTCGCCGCACAGGCGGCAATAGTCAGACTTAACCCGACCGCACTCATCATCGCATCGTCACGCAATAATTCGCCGTACCAGCGCGTTGACCAACCGGCCCACACCGTCACCAGTTTCGAACTGTTAAACGAATAGATAACCAGCATCAGCATCGGCGCATAGAGAAAGGTGAAACCCAGCAGCAAAATCACAATCCGCCAGGGAGAACGAACGACCGGTAAATTATTCATCCGTGCTCCCCCACGCTTTTTTGCTGATATTTGTGGAACCACATAATTGGCACAATCAGCAGCAATAACATGATGATCGCCACCGCTGAGGCCACCGGCCAGTCGCGGTTATTGAAAAACTCCTGCCACAGGACGCGTCCGATCATAATACTGTCCGGGCCGCCGAGCAGTTCCGGGATCACAAACTCACCAACCGCCGGAATGAAAACCAACATCGATCCGGCGATAATCCCGCCTTTGGTCAGTGGCACAATGACGGTGAAGAACGTTTTCAGCGGTCGCGCGCCGAGATCCAGTGCCGCCTCTACCAGCGAATAATCGATGCGGGTTAACGCGGTGTAGATCGGCAACACCATAAACGGCACATAGGCGTAAACAATGCCGATATAAACTGCCAGATTGGTATGCAGAATGGTCAGCGGTTGATCGATAACACCCAGCCACAGCAGGAAATTATTCAATACACCGTTGTTTTTCAGGATCCCCATCCAGGCGTAAACGCGGATCAAAAACGAAGTCCACGACGGCAGGATCACCAGCAGCAATAATATATTGCGGGTTGAAGGCTTACTGTGCGCCACCGCCCACGCCAGCGGGTAGCCGAGCAATAAGCAACAAACGGTCGAAATCGCCGCTACCTGTAACGACTGGAGATAAGCATCGAAATAGAGCGGATCGTCGGTTAGCTGCAGGAAATTACCAAGGTTGAGGGTGATCGACAGTTGCCCATCCGCCCATTCCATCAGTTCGGTGTAAGGGGGAATGGCGCGCGCCATCTCTGCCAGACTTATTTTAAAGACGATAAGAAATGGCAGCAGAAACAGCAAAATCAACCAGATATACGGCAGCGCAATCACCAGTTTACGCCCGTGCTTCATCTGCCACTGCGTAAGCCACAGTTTCAACCCGCCCGGCTGGACAGGAGGTTCAAGTGTACTCATCTTTGCTCCTTAAACCGTCAGCACCACACAACTGTCCACTTCCCAACATAAACGGACTTCATCGCCCCAGGTCGGCAGCCCTTTACGATGACGATGGGCGTTTTGTAACTGAGCGCTGATCATCTGCCCACTTTTCAGGCGAACATGATAAACAGACAAATCACCGAGATAGGCAATATGTGTCACCTCTCCCACCGCAAAATTGCAGCCATCAGTAGGCGGTTCGTCACAGAGCATGATTTTTTCCGGACGCAGCGCCACATGCACCGGCACGTTATCGACCACTGACGCCTGCGGATCGACTTTCAACGGATGCACCAGCCCCGGCGAATAGAGCAATAGTCCGTCTTCCTGGCGCTCTTTTAGCAGCCCTTCAAAGACGTTAACTGAACCAATAAACTCGGCGCTGTAGCGGGTGGTCGGGTGCTCATAAATTTCTTCCGGCTCGCCAATCTGGACAAATTTACCGCGATTCATAATGGCAATACGCCCCGCCATGGTCATCGCCTCTTCCTGATCGTGGGTGACCATCACACAGGTCACGCCGACACGCTCGAGAATATCCACCACTTCAAGCTGCATCCGGTCACGTAGTTTTTTATCCAGCGCGCCCATCGGTTCATCAAGCAGCAGAAGTTTTGGGCGCTTGGCAAGGCTTCGGGCCAGCGCCACACGCTGGCGTTGACCGCCGGAAAGTTGATGCGGTTTGCGTTTGGCGAACTCCTGCATATGCACCAACCCGAGCATCTCGTTGACCCGGCTGGCAATTTCCGCTTTTGGTAACTTGTCCTGTTTCAGGCCAAAGGCGATGTTCTGTTCCACGGACATATGCGGAAACAGCGCATAGGACTGGAACATCATATTGATGGGGCGCAGATAAGGCGGCACCTGTGACAAATCAACGCCATCAAGCATAATCTGCCCGGCAGAAGGTTGTTCGAAACCTGCCAGCATACGCAGCAGTGTGGACTTGCCACAGCCAGATGCGCCCAGCAGTGCAAAGATTTCGCCTTTATAAATGGTCAGACTGACATCATCGACCGCATGTTGACCATCGTAAGATTTGGTCAAATTGCGGATTTCTAATAGTGGTGTCAGCGACTTCCGACTTTTCGCCTGTGGGCGAGGGATAGCGTCATTCACGGCTGCTCTCCGGCATTTAAGGTGTGCAAGCGCACCATGATGGTGCAAATTGCCGGAGGGACTGGCTCGCCCGTCCGGCATCTACGGCTGCGGATTATTTTCCGCTCTTCACTTTAGTCCAGGCGCGGGTGCGCACTCGGTCAATTTTCGGGTCCTGCACTTGCAGTGTGAACATTTTGCCGCGAACGTCTGCCGGAGGATAAATCCCCGGGTTATCACGCACTTCCGCGCTTACCAGCGGCGTCGCTTCTTTGTTGGCGTTGGCATAGAACACATGGTCGGAGATATGCGCTACTACATCCGGGCGTAGCAGGTAATTCAGAAACTGATACGCTTCGTCTTTATTTTTGGCGTCGGCAGGCATGGCGAACACATCAAAGAATGCCATCGCCCCTTCTTTCGGAATCGAGAAAGAGACATTTACGCCATTCTTCGCTTCCTTCGCACGGTTTGACGCCTGCCAGACATCACCCGCCCAGCCGATAGCGACGCAGATATCACCGTTTGCCAGATCGTTTATGTACTGAGAGGAGTGGAAATAGCGAATATTCGGGCGCAGTTTCAACAGTAAGTCGGTAGCCGGTCCGGTGTAATCATCTGCTTTGGTACTGTTCGGATCTTTGCCGAGATAATTCAGCACGGTAGCAAAAACTTCTTCCGGCGCATCGAGGAAAGAGACGCCGCAGCTTTTCAGTTTTTCCAGATTTTCAGGTTTGAGGATCAAGTCCCAGCTATCGACAGGCGCATTTTCACCCAGTACCGCTTTAACTTTATCGACGTTATAGCCAATGCCAGTCGTCGCCCACATATATGGCATGGCAAATTTATTGCCGGGATCGTGTTTTGCCACCAGTTTCAACAATTCTGGATCGAGATTCTTCCATTCTGGCAATTTGCTTTTATCCAGCGGCTGGAACACACCGGCAGTCAACTGGCGTTCAAGAAAGCTGGCTGATGGAACGACAAGATCAAAGCCGGTGCTCCCCGCCATTAATTTGCCTTCCAGCACTTCGTTGGAATCAAAAACATCGTAGACGACTTTGATACCGGTCTCTTTTTCAAAATTTGCCACCGTATCCGGGGCGATATAATCAGACCAGTTATAAATGTGGAGTGTTTTTTGTTCAGCCGCGAGCGTGCCGACAGAGACAGCCATCAGAGCACCCGCAACCAGACCCGATAGCCATTTTTTATTTAAGCCGGTCATATCTCTTTCCTTCTGAAAGTTCGTTAACAAACGAACAAAAGTTGTCACACTGAAAGATATGCAATAAATGTGCATATTTTTTATCGGCGCGGTGTAAGAAAAGAGGACTCTCTCCCGGCCAGCATTGCTCGCTATATAAAAGCATTGCAAGAATAACTTTAGCCAGGGTTTGAAACTATAGCTGTAATAAAAAAACGGCATTTAACAAATTTTTATGCGTATTTGCTCTATGTGATAAAGCAAATCCGGCACAACAGAAGTGAAATAATCTTTAATGAAAGGTTAAAATCAGCAGAAAATATTACAACGCGCAGCCACTGCGGCAGCGACTGCGTGCTCAAAAGGAATTATCAGTGAAGGAAATAGTTTTCGCTAACGTTGTTTTGCCCTTCATCATCAGTCGGTAACAGCAGTTGATGGGCATTGGCTTCAAGGATAACCATCGAAATCTGCTCTTCGCTCTGACGTACAAACCATGCAAACTGTTCATAGGTTACGCCCTGCATAACGGATAAAGACTGGCAAACCACCAGCTTTGGCAGATTATCATCCTGCATATCAAGAAATGCTTTCACGGTCAGCGAACTGGCATTGATGGCTGATAAATCCGCCGCCAGCGGTAACACGGCTGAAGGTCTGACTTCCGCCATAGCAGAAAACAGGATTGTGTTATCTATCAGATCGATTTTGGCATCAAAGACACCGTCGAAATTCTGCATATGTGGCAGATGCAGAGCCTGACAGTTATCACATTCAAAAAAACTCATCCCCAGGTCATCGAGCCATTGACGCAACGTATCCAGACCAGGAACGACCAGCGATGTCATAATTTTGTACAACCTCTTCCGATAAAAAGACCGGCACAGCTTACGCAAAAAGCGCAGGCAAAACCATGATCAGTCACGTTATTGCGACTAACCACCGGTTTTTAAGCAATATTCCGCCGTAGCATGGCGTTCAATCCAGCGGATCATTTTACCCGCGATGTCTATACCGGTGGTTTTTTCTATCCCTTCCAGACCTGGCGATGCATTTACCTCCATCACCAACGGTCCGCGATTTGCACGCAGAATATCCACACCGGCAACATCCAGCGCCATCGTTCGCGCGGCTTTAATGGCGATTTCGCGCTCCTGCGGCGTGATACTTGCGACGCTTGCCGCGCCACCACGATGCAAATTGGAACGAAAATCGCCTTCTTTCGCCCGCCGTTCAATCGCCGCAACCACTTCATCACCGACGACCAGACAGCGAATATCGCGCCCTTGCGCCTCTTTGATATATTCCTGCACCAGAATATGGGCATTCAGGCCGCGAAATGCATCAATCACGCTTTCTGCCGCCTGACGCGTCTCCGCCAGCACCACACCAATTCCCTGCGTACCTTCAACCAGCTTGACCACCAGCGGCGCACCACCGACCATCTCGATTAAGTCGCTGGTATCGTCCGGCGAATGCGCAATCCCCGTGACAGGCAGGTCAATACCCTGACGTGCCAGCAATTGCATTGAACGCAATTTGTCACGCGCACGGGCAATAGCAACCGATTCATTTAGCGGATAACTGCCCAGCATTTCAAACTGGCGCAGCGCCGCCGTTCCATAAAAGGTAATGGCGGTGCCAATGCGCGGGATCACCGCATCAAAATGGGGAAGCTTGCGACCTTTATAATGAATGGACGACGCCGCAGGATTAATGTTCATGTAACAAGAAAGCGGATCGAGAATTTCAACCAGGTGACCGCGCTGCAACGCCGCTTCACGCAGTCGCTTACACGAATAGAGGGTTCCATCCCGGGACAATATGGCAATTTTCACCCTGCACCTCTCTGTCAGACCTGGTCAAAAGCCCGCGTATAATACATCGGCGTTACGGTTTTAGCGCGTCGCCCAACCTTGTTTATGTAAATAATCGAGAATAAAAGGACGACTTTCTTTGATAATCGTCCGGCGAATATGATCGCTCCAGGTATCACGGCGATTATTGCTACCACGGGTGAGATAATATTCCGCCAGTTGCTCGTCATACTGTGCCAGAATGTCTTTATCCAGCGGTTGGTAGCTGTTTTCATGCACCAAAATAGAGGACGGTAAACGCGGCTTGAGATCCGGGTTATCCGCAGGCCAGCCCAGGCACAAGCCAAACAGCGGCAATACATGCTTCGGCAATTTCAGCAGTTCCGTCACTGCTTCAATGTTATTGCGCAGGCCACCGATATATACACCGCCCAATCCCAGCGATTCCGCTGCGGTTAAGGCGTTTTGCGCCATCATCGCCGTATCAACGACACCGAGTAACAACTGTTCCGCCAGGCCGAGTTGAGCATCCGGGCAAATCTGTAAATGGCGGTTAAAGTCGGCACAGAACACCCAGAACTCCGCCGCTTGCGCAACGTGTTTTTGCCCACCGGTCAGCGTTACCAGTTCATTACGCAGAGCTTTATCAGTAATGCGAATAATGCTGCTGCACTGCAAAAAACTGGAACTGGAAGTCGCCCGGGCGCTGTTGATAATCGCCTCGCGCTGTTCAGCGGAGATAGGTTCATCAGTGAAATGGCGAATGGAGCGATGACCACAAATGAGTTCAATGGTTGGCGTCATTATCTTTTTCTCTTTCTGAACATGAAGATTCTGGTGGACGATTCATCAGTTGCGGGGCAAGCCGTTTTGCAACCTGAAGAATAACCACCACCGCAGCGGGAAGCATGAGCAAAACACCGAGAAAAATCATCAGAATTTGCGCTTCTGGTGTAGAAAACGGCATCGGAAGCGAAAGGTAGTCGCTTACCGACAGCAGCGACACAGCCAGTAACATCATTCCGAGAAATTCCAGTATCAACACACTGTCAGGCAATTTACCGATCGTGCGCATAGGCTTCCCTCTGCAAAGTGAGCGGCCAGTTTAAAACCTTTCATCACATTGTGCTTAACAGTTATAGCTTTAAACAATCAATGCAACAGGTTAAACCTACTTTCAGCGAATAAGATTTGGCGTGATCATGCACGCATGACAGATAAATGGAGAGAGAAAATGCAAACCGTTATTTTCGGCCGTCCGGGTTGCCCTTACTGCGTTCGTGCAAAAGATCTGGCAGAAAAATTAAGCAACGAGCGCGATGATTTTCACTATCAGTATGTGGATATTCGTGCTGAAGGGATCACTAAAGAAGATTTACAACAGAAGGCCGGGAAGCCCGTTGAAACCGTGCCGCAGATTTTTGTCGATCAGCAACACATCGGTGGCTATACCGATTTTGCAGCCTGGGTAAAAGAGAATCTTGACGCCTGATTTGCCGGATAAGCCCTCTCTGTTTGAGGGCTTTATTGATTTTTTCTGTGTTGTGGCTTGAACAAGCTACTGATAAACAAGAAACACAACGCCCCCAGCGCACACCAGAAGACAGCACTCAATAACCATGCCAGCTCTTGCCAGAATGAGCGTGTTGGTGAAAAAAACAGGCGCATAATTAACATAGAACACGGTGCTGCCAGCATTGCGCCAAACAGGGGTTTAAGGACTTCTCTACGCTGCGAAAAAAAACTGGCGACAGCTCCAGGAAGAATGAAAAACAGTAAGCCGATTTCAGGATGCCCGGCAGCCCGAAAAGCGCCCTTCATATGCGTCGCCAGGAAAAGGCACACCACAATGAAGAGGACAAAACAGCAGACTGCCCCCGCCCAACGTTGTTTATGTTTCACATCTTCCTCCTGACACTGCCTCTATCGAACACATTTTTCGCCAGTGTGGCGCTCAGTAAGATAAAGCCGCTTCGCATTCCATGCTAATATAGGCCAACACAATTCTTATAGCCGTTGGTATCTAATGTGATTACACTAGTAAAATATATTGTTACTTTACTATTGATTAAGTGCGCTGAATGAATCTGCGCCCTGAATTCAGGTAAAAACATTATCTTAAATTACCATTTCTTTCAACAGCTTACTCGTAAACAAGAAGTTAGTCTCCGTGAATATAAACGTCGCCGAATTGTTAAATGGGAATTACATTCTGTTATTATTCGTGGTCCTCGCGCTTGGGCTATGTCTCGGAAAATTACGACTTGGTTCAATCCAACTGGGTAATTCCATTGGCGTTTTAGTCGTATCGCTATTATTAGGTCAACAACATTTCAGTATTAACACCGACGCGCTTAATCTTGGCTTTATGCTGTTTATTTTCTGCGTCGGGGTCGAAGCCGGACCCAACTTTTTTTCCATTTTTTTCCGCGATGGGAAAAATTACCTAATGTTAGCGCTGGTAATGGTCGGTAGTGCGCTGTTGATCGCCTTAGGTTTGGGTAAGCTGTTTGGCTGGGACATTGGCCTGACGGCCGGTATGTTGGCTGGCTCCATGACATCGACGCCGGTTCTGGTCGGTGCGGGCGATACGTTACGCCACTCTGGTATAGAAAGCGGGCAGCTCTCCGCGGCACTGGATAATTTAAGCCTTGGGTATGCATTAACCTATTTGATCGGTCTGGTGAGCCTGATTGTCGGAGCGCGTTACCTGCCCAAGTTACAGCATCAGGACTTACAGACCAGCGCCCAGCAAATCGCTCGTGAGCGAGGTCTGGACACCGACGCCAGCCGCAAAGTCTATCTGCCGGTGATTCGCGCTTACCGAGTCGGACCGGAACTGGTCGCCTGGGCCGACGGCAAGAACTTGCGTGAATTGGGTATTTATCGACAGACCGGTTGCTACATTGAACGTATCCGTCGTAACGGGATTCTGGCAAATCCGGATGGTGACGCCGTGTTGCAAATGGGCGATGAAATAGCGTTGGTAGGATATCCCGATGCCCACGCCCGACTCGATCCCAGCTTCCGTAACGGTAAAGAAGTTTTTGATCGTGACCTTCTCGACATGCGTATTGTCACTGAAGAGGTGGTCGTCAAAAACCATAACGCCGTCGGTAAACGTCTGGCGCAATTGAAGTTGACCGATCACGGTTGCTTCCTTAACCGCGTGATCCGCAGTCAGATCGAGATGCCAATTGACGATAACGTAGTGCTTAACAAAGGTGACGTTTTGCAGGTGAGCGGCGATGCCCGCCGTGTGAAGACCATCGCTGACCGTATCGGCTTTATTTCGATTCACAGCCAGGTCACCGACTTGCTGGCATTCTGCGCATTCTTTGTTATAGGCCTGATGATCGGGATGATTACCTTCCAGTTCAGCACTTTCAGTTTTGGCATGGGTAACGCTGCCGGATTGTTATTCGCTGGCATTATGCTGGGCTTTATGCGCGCTAACCACCCGACCTTCGGCTATATTCCGCAGGGTGCGTTAAGTATGGTGAAAGAGTTTGGTTTGATGGTGTTTATGGCGGGTGTTGGTTTAAGCGCCGGTAGCGGCATCAATAACGGCCTGGGCGCGATTGGCGGTCAGATGTTGATTGCCGGATTGATTGTCAGTCTGGTGCCCGTTGTTATCTGCTTCCTGTTCGGTGCTTACGTATTGCGTATGAACCGCGCACTGTTATTCGGCGCAATGATGGGCGCACGAACCTGCGCACCGGCAATGGAGATCATCAGTGATACAGCCCGCAGTAACATCCCGGCGCTGGGCTATGCGGGCACTTATGCAATAGCTAACGTACTGCTGACACTGGCAGGGACAATCATTGTGATGGTATGGCCCGGACTCGGATAAAACTGAAGTTGCCCTAAAAATGAAATTTTTTTGTACAACCGCAGAACTTTTCTTCAGGGTATCAGTCTTAATTAGTGCCACTGCTTTTCTTTGATGTCCCCATTTTGTGGAGCCCATCAACCCCGCCATTTAGGTTCAAGGTTGATGGGTTTTTTGTTGCCTGAAATTTAAGCTGTTTAAAATCATGATGTTAGAAACACTGTTTTTTAACGATGGCGACAAAATGGCGGCAGCGTCAAAGAGAGAGCGCCACCTGTCCTGATTTCATTGGATGCGGCTGAACCGGATTTGACTCTTTTGGCGTTGCAATCGAACGAACAAAAGTTTCATGGGTAACAAAAGTATGGCTGCAGTTAATGTTCTGGCACTGGTTGTAACGCTCTTTGGTCAATGAAGATACCTGAAAACTGCTGCGAGTATGGGCGGCACTTCCACACAGTGGGCAAATCATCATTTTTCGAGTTCTCCCCATTTTTGCTAAATTCACAATAATGATACCGCATTATTCCATTTTGCAAACTTAAAAGTTCTCCATTGCGAAGAATCATTCCATTTCGAAATCATCAATCTTCACTTCAAGCTCCAGACTGGTCGTAAAACCATTATCCGGGCTGACAGTATGTGTCAGGGTGGTAATGGTCCATTCCGCATCATCTATCGGCTGTTTAAAGCCACTGACCTTCACAGGCATTTCCGTGTAGAGATCTGCCCGACCTTCCGCCAGTTGTAGCGAGAATGACGCAACACCGCGTTGCAGGCGTTCCCACTGCATTTTCGCCGCTCGTTCGGCGTTGCTCCGGTTGGCATAAGTGCGATTAAGTACCAGCACGTTTTCATCCGTACCCACCAGGTAATCGCCCTGCTTCGCTTCCGGCTCTTTCTTCTGCTTCTTAGTCCTGCGCTTACGCTTCACCGTGGTGCTTTCTTTCTTCGCGGGTTCGCGGGTATGCAACCAGCTGGCAATTACGCCCGTGTAGGCTCCGCGATCTGCCAGGGTAAAGCGGTGACTGTCGCCGTCCTTACGTGTGATAGTGATAACCGGTAGTGGTTTACCGCTGGCGCTTTTACCCTGTCCCTGCCGGATGAATAACAGATTGCCATTTTTCACCGACGCAATAGCACCGTACTGGCGCGCCAGCCGCATCAGAAAACTGCCGTCACTCTCATTAGTCTGGTCTATATGCTCCACGGGTTTATCAGACAGGTCTTTACCCAATGCCATCTTCAGCTTGTGCCGTGCGGCTATTTCCTTCACCACTTCCCCGACAGTGGTCTTGTGCCACGACTTTTCACGGCGGGTATTCAACGTTTCACGAAAATCAGCACTTCGCGCCCGGATAGTCAGGCGATCCGGTGCGCCAGTGTGTTCAATCTCGTCCACCGTGAATGCCCCTTTCGGGAAAAGCGGCTGCCCCTTCCAGCCCAGCGCCAGCGTGATGACCGCACCACGGCGCGGCAGCACGATTTTTCCGTCGGCGTCGTCCAGCTCCAGATCAAGCTGGTCTGCTTCAAAGCCCCGATTGTCCGTCAGCGTCAGACTCATCAGGCGGTTATCCAGCACAGTGGTGATATCCTTCCCCTCAATACTGATGCTGAATGCGGGAGTTTTGTTGCCTTTGTTAAGCAGTTCAGAGCTGAAATTCACGACAGCAGCCCTCCCACCGTTTTACTGATATCGCTTAAGGCAGACGTTGCCGTGTCCTGCAGATTATTCAGTTGCGCACTGAGATCACCGAACATATCGGAGAGGGATTCATCCACCCGTTTGAGCGACAGGATGAACTCAATCCGGCGCGGCATACCGTCGCGGAAAAACTCCGTTTTAGTCAGATTCAGTCCCTCAATCACATACATGCCGTAAATCGTGCCGCTGCCTTCAATCAGGGGCCATGCTTTTCCCTGTTCTGCCATCTGCTCCAGAGCCAGCAACGACAGCCTGCCGCCCGTTATCTCCGGCATAAGAACACCAGAAAGCGTCAGCATGTCGTTGTCCGGTCCCAGAAACTGCGTGGACGGACGACGGTTTACCCGGCTGTTTGCCGCATGTCGCCAGCTGCGTTGATACTGCAGTTCCTGATACGGAACGGTGCGCAGCATAAACACGTACAATCCCAGCACCATCATCATGCGTCGTATCCCCCCTGATCGCTGTAGTTACTCCTGGCTTTTGCCTTCAGCCTGCGTTCACGTTCATCAAGCTGGCGTGCCACCTCCCGCGCAATATCCTGCGCACTTTGTCCTGGCTGCGTCTGAATGATGATCTGCGTCGGTGCCTCAATCCGGTGAACGGGCGGCACAGTGGCTGCACGACTCACCATCGCTTCGCCGCCTTTCGCGGGAAGTGCCAAAGGATGCAACGGTGGAAGCTCTGCAGGCGCGGCAGCAACGCCCATCATTCCGGCAACAACGGCAGCCAGTGCAGCGGTATTTTTCCGGCTGGTCACATTTGCCGGGCCGTTAACAATTTCCGGCCCGTTTTCACCGACGATGCCAAACTGCCCGCGCGGGATATAGCCGCCGCTGTCATACATCCCCGCAAAGCCATATCCCCATGACGGAAAACCACCCGATGGCATCATCACTTTGCCGTCTGCATTCACCGTCGCAGGTTGCTGACGCGTCACGCTTTCCGGCAGTTTTGCCTTTGCGGCCTCTTTACTGACAATGCCGAGTTTTTCCAGCAACCAGGATACGCCGGATTTCAGGGAGTCCAGCGGATGCATGACCATATTCAGTCCTTCCGCCAGTGCCTCCCCGAATCGTCGCCCCATTGCCGCTGCGCTCTGCAGTTCAGCAGAGGTCGACTTAACGGGCGTCAGCAGATCAGTAAACCAGCCCCACAATGCCTGCACTTTGTCGCCAATCCACTGGAACACAGGCTTAAGTGGTTCGAATGCAGCACTGATGGGACCTGCCGCCGCTTTGAATCCCTCCACCACACCACCGAGAAATGCGGTGATGGGTTGCCAGTATTTCCAGACAACCAGCGCCACGCCTGCCAGTGCAGTAACCACAAGACCTATCGGACTGAGCAGAGCACCTAACAGACCAGATATGGCATACAGAGCAACGCGCAGCATCGCCAGCGGGCCGGATGCCAGCACTCGCAGCACCGCGCCTGCGGCAGCCAGCCCGCCGCGTAGTGCAGCCAGTGGATTCATAAACATCACAGCAACAGCACGTAAACCGGATAATCCAGACCGGAACAGTGCAACCGGCGCACCAGCTACAGTTTTCAGGACATTTCCCGTCAGTGATGCCGTGCGACGCAAAGACGACAACGGCGCAATAAGTAAACCCGCTGCGTTGCCCGATGAAGCAAGCCCGCGTCGCAGCAGTGCCAGTGGTGCGCCAGCCAGCCAGGACAACGCGCTGCTGGTTCGTGTTACTGCTGCCGTAACGGAAGGTAACGTTTTGATGCCCAGCACAGAGAATCCCAGACGGATGACTGCCAGCGGCCCCAGCACTGCAGCCAGCGCCACTGCTAAGGTGCCGAGGCCTACGGTAACCGCAGCCACAACAGCCGCTACTTTCATCAGTGTGCCTGTCAGTTCCGGGTTAGCTTCCACCCAGCGACGCAACGCCCCCGTGACGCTTTTCACCGTGTACAGAATATCCATCAGCGGCTGGCGCAGCGTTTCGCCCAGGCTGCTGAAGGTGTTCTGCGCTCCGGTTTTGACCAGCAACCACTGCGCAGAAAGTGAGTCCTTGTTGATGTCGGATTCTTTCTGCATGGAACCGAGCGCATCATTGCCCGCTGTCAGCTTTAACTGGCGCTGCAGTTCCGGCAGGTTGTTTGCCAGTTTCGCCGCATCATCGCCAAACTCTTTACCAAACAACATGGTCATGGCAGACAGACGCTTGTCCTGCGGCAGTGCGTTCACCTTCTCCAGCACGCGCTGGATGGTTCCCATCGCATCCTTCGTCATTTGCTTTTCAATCAATTCAGGATTGAGTTTCAGCAGATTCATCCCTTCAAAGAAACTCTTGCTTTGCATGGTGGCAATGGACAATTCACGCACCATCGCGTTTGCTGCACTGGCTGCAACCTCCGGCGCAGCGCCCAGTGTCAGAAAGGTGGAACCCAGTGCCGCCGCTTTACGATAATCCAGACGGTCAGCCACACCGCCCAGACGTTGCATCACATCAATGATGTCCGCCCCTTTCGACATGGCGTTATCATCCAGATAGTTCAGCGCATCGCCGAGCTGTTCAATATTGCGGGTAGGTATTTTGTAGAGCTGGGCGATTTTCCCCAGACTTTCTGACAGTTCATCCGCTGGCAGCTCAAAGGCTGTTGCCGCCTTTGCCGCCGTACTGGCGAAGGCCAGCAGGTCACGTTTCTGGTCTTCCCAGCTGTCGTCAGGGTTTGCGACGTTCATACGCGCACCACCTTCAACCAGTGCAGCAAAGTCCACAGCACCGTTTTCCATCGGCAACTGTTCGCTGGCAGCCTTGATGGCATCCTGCATTTCGTAAAAACGCGCGGTGCGGTTGCCATTATCGTCACGCAGACCATTGACCTGCTTTGCCACACCTTTCATGGCATCTTCCATGCTGGTATAGCTTTTTACTGCCGCCATCACTGGTGCGCCCATTGCCAGCCCTGCAGCCGTGGTGGTGGCTCCGGCACCTGCAATACGATCACGCACCTCCAGCGAACGGGCATAACTGGCACGCGCCGCATTCATCCTGCGCTGAGCTTCCCCCAGTCGCTTCAGCCGCGCCTCTTGTTTCGAAAGTTCCTGGTTATAACGTGATGTTTCACGGGCTAAACGGGCAGTTGCTCCCGCATCATCTTTCGCAGAAATTCCCGCCCGGTACAGTTCTGCACGCACAAGCGCCGTTTGCTTCTGCAAATATTTTTGTTGTTCTTCCAGGCGTTGGACTGCCAGCGTTTGCCGACCTAAAGCCACAAGATGCCTTTGTGATGGTTGTTCCATCGCCTCCAGCTCAGAGCTAAGCAAATTAGCCTTCTGTCTGGCATAGTTCAGCCTGTCGCCTAACTTCTTGTTATCGGCCTGCAGCTTGCGAAATTTTTCCAGGCTGTTACCCGCCTGATTGAGTTGCTTTAATGCGTCACGGGAGTTTCTGATTGCGCCAGCCAGCTCTTTCGAACTGGCCTGTGCAGCACGGAATGGGCGAGTGAGTTTGTCAACCGCATTAAGAATGACCTGCAGGCGCAGGTTATTATCACTCATCGTTGGCCCCGCTTCTCTGAATCGCTTTATACCGCCATTCCAGCACTTCGGTCAGCGGCATAACGTCAGTAACGGATGGCGGCCAGTGAAAGATGGTGGCGATATCTGCCACCAGATCGTCAACCGTCAGGCTGTCGGTAAACCGGCAAGCACCGACTTCTTCAACAAAAAAGTGACAACCTCAACCGACATGGCTGTGAGATCTGCCGGGTCCATCTCTGCGATTTCCTGTGCAGTCAGTGCCGGACTGGAAATGCGGGGGATCACGGTCATCATCGCGTTCACATCCATATCCATAATGGCCTGCAGGCGTGTACCGCGCAGCGCACCGGACTGCGGTTTACGCAGCACAATTTCGGTAATTTCTGTTTTACCGCGCTTGATAGGGGTATCCAGTTGAATGGTCTTTTCAGTCTGCTTATCGCTCATTTTGTTGTCCTGTAAATTGGGTTCTGGCGCGGAATCCCGCGCCGTTCAGATACATCAGAGGCCGAGGGCGTTGCGGTGCGCTTCCATCAGGTCCACACCGTCCACAATTTCCACCATGTTGATAAGGTCCACTTCATAGAGCACCTCACCATTGATGGTCAGCTTCGCGTAGCTGTTGGTACTGGTCACTTTGGTGGTGTTGCTTTCGCCCGTCTTCCACTCACCGGAATCCACTTCTTTGTGACGTCCACGCACCACAAGCTCCACGGCCTGCACTTCCCCGGTATCGTCACGCTGGATAGAGCCGGTAAAGCGCAACTGGATGCCATCCACCGTGGCTTTGCCCATCTGCTTAAACAGCAGCAGTTCAGTACCACCAATGGAAAATTCTGTGTCCAGCGCACTGTCATCAAGCCCCAGATCCACATCCACTGCCCCCGGCATTCCGCCGCCGCGATACTTCTCATATTTGCGGGTGAATTTCGGCAGCGTCAGCGACTCAACGATCCCCTGCCAGTTGTTCCCGTCGTTAAACAGGTTCAGGTGTTTTAATTTGCGTGGTAAAGCCATGTTGTCCCCTTACGCGCTGACCTGGGTGGCGAAATTCACCAGGTACTGATCGGTGATGCGCTGACGCAACATCAAGTTTTCAAGTGGCGGCACTGGCGTGTAGTCGTAGTCGATGGTGAGTTTTCCGGCTTTCAGCGTGTCTTTGTCGTTCACCGACTCGTCCAGCCAGCAATCACCACCAATGAGATACCCCTGACTGACCAGGCTGCGCATTTTGGCGCGGATGCCCTCGATAATGTCGCGCGCCAGCGACGGGTTCAGCGGTTTGTCCACCGCCCACATGTGCGCTTCTGCCATTGTGTCCGTCAGCACCTGCGCCGTGCGGGTGTAGTTTTCGAAGGCAAAGAGCGGGTCATCACTCAGGCAGCGGGAACCCCAGAAGCGGAAACCGTCTTTACGCACAAGCGTGGTGACGTCGTTCTGGTTCAGCAGACCTGCATCGGTTGCCGGGTCCTGCAGATCCCAGAACACATCTGCAGAAATTCCGGTGACACCGTTCACGCCCACGTTGGACAGGCTTTTGTGCCACCCAGTCTGCTCATCAATTTTGGCACGCAGACCGAGCGCACGGGCGGTGGCATATGCCGTTGCTTCGGCATTCAGCACCGTGTCCCATCCAGTAAAGTCAGGCCAGATCAGCATCCCTTCGCGCTGACTGAAGTTTTCGCGGTAAGTGATCGCCTCCTGCACTGTCTTGCAGCCATACGCTGACAGGTAAGCAAACCCACGCAGGCTTTGCGCCACGCTCAGCAACTCAGTAGCTACCGCCTTGGTGTCGTGGCCTGGCACGCCGAGAATGCGCGGTTTAACGCCGAGCTGTGACTGGGCAGATAACAGGGCTTTCATGCCTGTTTTTTTACCTTCAGCAGTCACTGCGCCGATGATATTGGTCGTGGTTTCTTCTTCCGTTTCACCCTGCGGCACACGCACAACAACGGTCACGGGTTTTGCCTGGTCAGCGATGGCATCCAGCGAACGGGCCAGAGTACCGGACTCACCCGCTTTACCGCTGGCAGTCAGCACATCAGTGATCAGCACGGGTTTATTAAGAGGAAACATTTTTGCATCGGCATCATCGCCCGTGCAGACCATACCCACGATGGCGGTGCTCACCGTGGTAATGGATCGGGTGCCTTCGTTGACTTCAACAACGCGCACCCCGTGGTGGTAATCCTGAGCCATAGTGGCGAACCTCCTGATTGGATTAGGCTTCGCCCTATGTTGAAGTGATTGTGCCTGACAAACAGCTAAGCGCAGTTGTACCGTTATTCATACAAAATGGCGGTATTTGTCTACTTGCAGGGATAATCAAAATAATGCTGATTCAGGGAGATTCATTGCTCTTATTTGCAGGAAATTTTCTATAAATTGTGGAAACGCCCAATCTGTGCCCACTGTTCAGCAGTCAATTTAGGACGCCCCCACATCTTGTCTAAGCACTACTTGCTTCATATGGACTATGACAACATCACATATTTGAATTTATAATACGTAATCAAGATTATTTAATTAATCTAATAAATAGTGTTCCATAGCAATCAAAAATTATGATATTATACTGAAAATTAGCTACTTACATAATATCAAAACGATGCATAGCACAAATTTTTCTATCTCTTCTAACAAACTTCATCATGTCGATGGGCTGAGAGGCGTAGCCTGTCTTATGGTTGTTTTTTCACATTTAGCTTTGATTTTTTATCCTGGCTTGCATGATCCCAATCTAATTAATAACAATCATATTATTAGTTTTATATTTAATAGCCCACTTTCATTTTTTTATTCTGGCACAGCTGCTGTCTATATTTTCTTTACATTGAGTGGCTTTATTCTTTCTCATTCATTTATGAATGGAAAAGATATTTTAGAAAATGCCACATCTATGGTAACAAAACGCTATTTTAGACTAGCGATGCCAGCAATTTTCTCTTGTCTTTTTTGTCTAATAGTAGTAACTGGTGATATTCCAAATAGAGAAATGCTGTCAAGCTGGATTCAATCATACAAAGTTGATAATCCTTCAATTCTGAATGCACTTTATTCCGGTGGCATTAGTGCATTTTTTGGAGATGGCTCTTCTTATAATCCAGTCCTCTGGACAATGAAAATAGAATTAATAGGTTCATTCCTTACATATTTTATATGTACAACCCTTATCAGATCGAATAATAAACACTTAGTGATTTTATTTTTTGGATTAATGTTTTTTTTGTCAACAATTTCACAAAAAGAAAAGTACGGATATATTGCATTTCTTGTCGGCATTTATATTTACTTCACTGAATTTAATCTAAAAAAAATACCTGCATTAATACTTCTTGCGCTAGGTATTTATGCTGGCGGCATTCATTATGGTTCATCCCCATATATTCACGCGATCTATTACTCCCGATTCTTCTTAAATGGACAAGAATCAAATGCATATATTTTGTTCAATTTCATATCCGGGATTCTGATTACAACAACTATTTTGAAAAATAATACATTCAAAAACGCATTCAGTAATACATTTTTTTCATATATGGGAAAAGTATCATTCAGTGTTTATCTTTTTCATCTACCCATACTAGTAATTACAGCCCCATTAATATTTAATGCGTTGAATAACCGAGGTTTTGGATACGCAACTTGCGCGCTCACTGCATCTATCATATCTATGTTTGTAATTTACGCACTATCAAATATAGCATTTAAATTAATTGACAAACCATCAATGCTTTTTGCAAAAAAAATATCTTTGCTTTTATTCATTGATAAATCAACCATTAAAAAACACGTATTACCGAATGAAAGAGAACAATAAACAAAAAACTAAGTGAATGTTGCCTTCCATATTTACATTCACTTAGTTAGTCATTGTTAATATTTATTCATTTGGTTTTGTAGGCCAACGAATATCTGTAGGACTCACAACGTCAATCTCTTCCAGTGCATCCAGATAATCCAACCAGCGGTTATACTGTTCTTTCTCATTTTCTTTCAATCTCCCCAATGCAATTTTACCGGGCCACTGCCTACAATTTATGTATTCATTAGCCTGATTAATTAATTCTTGTTTTTTTGCTTCCACTTCTATTGCCAACTGTTCATTGGTAGGAGGAGGTGCATCACTCCATTTCGGATAACCATTCCCTCCTGCCACTCTAATCTTACCTATTGGCGGACTCTGGAACTCAACAAAAGCATCCTCATCCATCTCAACACCTGATTTAGGCCAAATTCCAGCAGCTTCATAATCAGCCTTCATAATTAAAGGATAAAAAGCATTGGTAAGAGGATCATAAATATATTTCATGTTATTTTCCTATTGCAATCCAGTTTGCTCCAGCACCAGTATCTAATCCAATACGGGAACTCATTAAATAAAATGCAGTTGTTCCGACTGGTGTTGTTGCAAACGCTGGACAGTCATTCGCTGCGTTAGAAGCAGAATCGAAGGAAGTTACGACAGTAAAATTAGGTTGTGTAAATGGTATGGGTAGATAGACAGTCGTAGGAAAAC
Organism: Escherichia sp. MOD1-EC5950; assembly: GCF_002965345.1. NCBI lineage: Bacteria > Pseudomonadati > Pseudomonadota > Gammaproteobacteria > Enterobacterales > Enterobacteriaceae > Escherichia > Escherichia sp. MOD1-EC5950. The sequence goes on along the minus strand of NZ_PTSR01000005.1, from coordinate 113,112 downwards.
TCTGTGACCCAGAAATAGATACCCCCCTTTGAATAATAGTTCCATCAGGGAGTCGAACCCAACCAGCACCAGATGTAAATTCGCTATGCTGTACTGCATTAACGATACGACTATCGTTGCCTGCAGCAACAGTACCAGTTGAAGTGCCAACATCAAGTGTTGCTGAATTACCTAAATTAAGGTACTTGAGTAGGTCTGAAACACTTTTTCCACTAAGATTAGTTAGCGTAGTATCGAGTGGCTGTTTTCCCGCCAAAGCGTTCATTATAGTCGTGGCAAAGTTCGGATCATTCCCCAGCGCCGCCGCCAGTTCGTTCAGTGTATCCAGTGCCCCAGGTGCAGAACCCACCATTGCCGCAATCGCCGATTTCACAAATGCCGTGGTGGCAATTTGTGTATTGTTGACCGACTGTGCCGCAGTAGGTGCGGTTGGCGTTCCGGTGAGTGCCGGACTCGACAGCGGCGCTTTCAGTGCCAGCGCATTGTTAATGGTGGTACTGAATTTCGGATCATTGTTAATGGCTGCGGCTATTTCTTTCAGCGTGTCCAGCGTGGCTGGCGCACCATTAATAAGAGCCGTCAGAGCCGCCTGAACAAACTCGGTGGTCGCAATCTGCGTAGTGTTATTCCCTGCTGCTGGCGTTGGCGCTTTGGGTGTCCCGGTAAACGTCGGACTTTCTTTGGGTGCATACTGTGAATGCGGGTCCGGTGCGGCAAGATGTTTTGCCATCTGATCATCCGCGTACACCTTCAGCTCCAGTGCCTTGTCATCCACATACTTGCGGGTTGCCAGCACTACAGCAGGGTCGATTTTCAGGGTGATATTGTCCGTGCTGCTGGTAATCAGCACCATGCGCACGGTCTGGGTGCGCCCGCTGCCTTCAGCCAGTTGCGGTTTATAGCTTTCCGGGCAGTTCCCCACGGCAATCAATGCCCCTGACTCATCAAACAGGCCCACTTCACGTATCCACCAACCGCCCTCGTTTTCAGGGATCACCTGTTCAGCAATAATCTGGCTGCTGTTCTGCGGGTCGATATAGAGCATATTCAGAGCAGCCCGGCGTTTCTCATTTACCAGTGCAGTCTGCTTTGCGTCCGGCGTCGGCAATACTCCGCCGCCATCGCCCACCGCCATATGGGTAATTTTTAGCGGCACACCGAGCGCGGCGGCGCAGGCAAGTTTCGCCGCGCCAATATCCGTCAGCAGGGTATAAAATTTTGTGCTCATGGATTCACTCTCATTGTGTCAATAACATGGACCGCCCCGCCTTCATGCGCGGTGCCGCCGGAAATAATTGTTTCGTTGATATACGGATAGATCGTGATTTCTTCGCCAAGATAGCTGGCGGCTCCCACCCAATGCGGGCCGCTGGTCTGCAGGTTGATGGACATGCCGATCATGTGACGGCTACATGGTTTGGCATCGCTTATCAGTCGCTCAAGTTCCAGATAGGTATCTTCAGTGATGCCCTGGTCCTGCACGCCGATATCCAGACGAAACGTGCCCGGTGCCTCTCCGGTCTGCCACCACTCAATAATGCGGATCAGGAAGCCGAACGGCTCCACCACCCGCCGCACGGCACTGGTGGTTCCTTTATGCTGATGAATATAAAAAGCATCCTTCACCACCTGTCGTTTGACGCTTTCCGTCCAGCCCTCGTCCCAGCGATCCACAGAGAACGCCCAGGCGAGATAAGGCAGGAAACTGATCGGACAGGTCGTTGGATTCCACAAGTCACACAGCGGCACCTGCAGATCAGAAATCCCGCTACAGGTCTGCGCCAGTCGGCGCTCCAGTGAAGTTGAACCCGGTGGCAGCAGACTATTCATCCGTTCCTCCGTTGGTCACGCTCCACTGCGTACATGATGCCGCCTGCGTTTTGTTCAGAACCACATCCGCCAGCGGAGAAGCCAGTTCCACACGTTGAACACCCTCAACATGCAGCGCGGCAAAAATAGCACTACGGCGAATATCCCGACCGAGCCGCGTCTGACTGGCGATGTACCTCTGCAGGCTGACTTTTGCCGCTGCCATTACCGGCTCTGCTTCCGGTCCCGGATAAAGAAAAATGGTGGCTTCCACACGGTACGGGATGATTTCTGCGCTGCGAACCGTCAGACGGTCAGCCACCGGGCGGACGTTCTCACTGTTCAGTGCTTTCTCCACCACATCCAGCAGGTCTTTTTCTGCTGTTCCGTCGCCTTCACGACTCAGGACCGTCAGCACTACCTCTGCAGGCGCCGGACTGTTTGCACTGGCATCCGCCACCCGACCGTCGGCGCTTCGGGCATGAAATTCATAAGCGGCAGTTGGTCCCGCAACTGAAAGCCCCTCAAAGGCTGCAGGCACACGCAGGCGTAACGCTTCATCGCTTTCCATCACAGCTGCAACGGGCGGCACAGCGTCATTATCAGCAGGCGTCACCGTCAGGCGTTTCACGTTGTAGTTGGCTGCGAGCTGGTCAAGATCGCCGCCCATCGCGTAAGCCACCATCACAGCCTGCGCGGCTTCGTTAATACGCTGGCGCAGAAGCAACTCACGGTAAGCGTTCTCCTGCAACAATTTGGTGACGGGTTCAGATTCCAGTTCCAGCGTGCGGATCACTGCTTCCTGCTCATCTTTCGGATGAAGCGCAACAAATTCGGCCTTGCGTTCGGCAAGCAGCGTCTCAAAGTCCGGCACATCCACAATCTGCGGCGCAGGTAACTGCGAAAGGTCAATCACGGCCATTCTCTGCTCCTGTTGATACGGAAAGGGAAACAGGCACACCGTTATTACGCCGCCCACTCAGCTCCACCACCATTGAACCGTCAAAATGGCTGTTGATGGTGATGGAATCCAGCGTCAGCCGTGGCTCCCAGCGACTCAGCGCCACATACACTGCCGACATGACCTGCAGGCGTAACGCCGGATTTTGTGGCTGGTCTATCAGTGCCGACAGCAGGGAACCATATTCCCGACGGGCAATGCGGCTACCCTGCGGCGTCAGCAAAATGTCCCGCACCGACTGGCGCAGATGGTCAATATCAGTAATGGCTTTACCGCTGGTATTGTTCATCCCGATATAAAGCGTCATACCGGGCCTCCGGTGGTGTCGCCGCCTTTCAGGACGCCAGTATGCTGATGCGCATCAACCACGATCCCGTTAGAACTCATCGCTCCGCCGCCCTGGGTAACGCCACCATTGATCACCACTTCGCTGTTAATGCGCGTGCGGTCAGCCTCCAGTACAAACTCACTGGTTTTCATGGTGATGTTGTCAGCGGCCTCAATGACCATTGATTTGATGCCCCTGACATACCAGCGCCCGGTGGCGGGTTCGTATTCAAACCAGCCACCGTCAGGATGTTCTGTCACGCAGGCGTCTGCCGACGTCGACGGTGGTGCGAACTGATTCGAATAGACAGCGGGCAGCGCAAAGGCAGTTTCCAGATTGCCGCCCAGACTCAGCAGCACCACCTGCTCACCTTCCGATGGTCGCCACCATGTGCGGGCATTCCCGGCACGCAGCGTCAACCAGTTAATCCAGTTGGTTTCAAGGTCGCCCGTTTTCACCCGGCAAAGCCAGTTTTCCCTGTCTACTTCGGTGACAACCCCTGTGCGGATCAGGTTGGTGATAAGGCGCATGATTTCAGTTAGCTGTGCGTTCATGTCACTAACATAAATCCCCCACACATTATCAACCAGTAGATAAAAATGTATGAATCATGGCACAATTAGGATATTTTTCAGGGAGTTAAGTAATGAAAAAGTATATTGTTAAAAAAATAATCAATGTAATATTTCCTGAGTTTAGTAATAAAATAACTTGGGCTTTAGTTATAACTGGGCTAAGCATAATTGCGCTACCAATTCCATATTATCTCATGGCACTTAATTTTATAATTGATATATATAATAAAAAATTCAATGCAGATATTGATATAATAAAAATAGATAATGGTAATCCAAGCACGATGGTAGCCATCACTCTAATTGCTTTGGGGTTAACCTATAACTTATTAAGTAAAGTGCCAGAATGGTTCTTTGACAGTATTAAAATTAAAGAAAACAGAGAAAAGAAAGAAAGACAAAGGAACTCTGACATTAATCTATATAAAGAGTTTATAAAATTATTACCACCAGATTCAAACTCAATAGACTTTCTAAAAAGCCATGACTTTGGCAATAGATTTCATGACTCAAACCTTAAAGACATGACAACATACTGCCATGAATGGGGAAAGGCCATACATCATTTTCATGATAATGAAATAGAAATAAAATCTAACGAACTACACAAAGAGTTAACTAACTTTAATTATTTTTTAGCCTGCAACTCCGGGTATTTAGGCAGCAGCGAGTTTATTTCAATGCTCAGCGACAGAGAGATTGCCTTATTGAGCCTCCCCCCTGAAAAGATAGAAACCATAAAAAAAGCTAACGGATGTGCGACTAAAATCTATAACATGTACTGTGAATTTATACTATTATGTAAAAAAAATCTCAGTATCTAAATAAAAAAATGGCAGAGCATCTGCCATTTCAAACTTTCAATCTAAATTGGATATCCACGAATATATAATATCATGGACTACGTTTATTGAAACTGAACTGAAACCCAACAATTTGCGCTCTGCGTAACGGATCTCCGGTCCTTTGCGACTGACGCGATCACGCAGGCCGTAATGGTGAACCCGCGCAATGCGCTGCACCTTACCTTCAAACTGCACGCTGGCAGAGTCGGCGCTGGCGGCGGTTTTCAGGTATTTGGTGGTGCGCAGCTTTGCAAACATCTGACGTTTGATGCGCCCCTTCTTGCTGCGTGCTGTTACCCTGCGCGGTTCATAACTGCTGCCATCTGGATTGCGCTGCATCCTGATATTCTGCTGCTGTGTCCGGCGCAGTTCCTGCGCCAGCTGGCGCATCATTCGGCTTCTTGCGGCTGGTTCCAGATTCGCCAGCAAAGCACTCAGCCAGTCGTCCACCTTCTGCAGTTCAGCCACGTTTCACCGTCCACATTTCTTCAGGTTCATCGGGTTCCGCTACAGCTTCAACGCTGGACACAGTGCCGTCAGTGCTGACCAGCACACGTTCCGTCAGTTGCAGGTTAAGGCTGATATCACAGACATCGTTGCGCAAAATATCCACCTCAAAGGTGAATAACTTTTCCCGTAACACCGGGTTATTGATTGCATCGGGCTGGTTATCCCTCAGCCACAGCAAAACCGGGGCCATCAGCAGATTCTGGTCGCCGCTGAAATCCTCAATCACCGCGTTCAGGGTGTAACGGTACTCCCATGACATGGAGCTGGCCCCCGTGGCAACCAGCGAACCGTTATCCACAAACAGATGCAGTTTGTCCGGGTTATTGCGGACATAAGGCACAGCTTTATTGAGGGCGTGGCGCAGGGATTGTGGTTTGTTCACTGTTTCGCTCCTGACACGCAATAATCATGTCCACTTTGTCTGCACAGACCGCCCAGGCGGCCTCCGTTTCATCCAACAACGCGTTCAGATCACCGTTAGTGCGCGGCGCTGCCTGATCCAGCCGACACGGTGTCACTCGCGGACAACCACTGACGATAAGCTGCACCTCCGGTGAGTGCCGAACGTTCCCGCAGCCGGATAATGTCAGCAGGCAAAGGAGTATCAGCCCAGCGGCGTAAATCCTCGTTCTCACGTTTCAGTTCCTCGATCCGGTGTTGTCGTTGTCTCAGCAGCGCGCTGGTCTGTTCTGCTTCGGCATAGAGCCGCGCCTGCTCCCGGTTATTGGTTTCAGTCAGAATGGACAGGCTAATAAGCTGGCTGTTGCTCTTTGCCAGTGCCTGACTTTTGCTCTGCAGCTCGTCTGCCTGCGTGCTAATGGTCTGGCTGGCATCAGCCAGCCGCCACGTCTGCCAGCCCAGCGCCGCCAGTAATAACGCCAGCACAACCAGCAGCAACCGGTTCATGCTGCTACCTGTTGCGCCATCTGATTACGGGTGATCCAGAAGGCAATAACGGTCAGCAGATAAAAGACCAGGGTAATAGCCCACCCCGTCCAGGCGAGACTTACGACAATCAGCAATCGCATCACCCAACTGATAAATACGTTTTCTTTTCGGGTAATTGTCTTCAGCAAAGATGCCCTTAACTCCTGCCAGAGCGGGCCATTCTTAATTAACGCAGCCAGTGCTACCGGAATTACCGCCCATGTCAGCAAACAGGCTACCCAAACGCCGGACGCTGCCAGTACCGGAAAAATCCCCTGCGGATACACCATTGCTGCGATTAACAGCGCCATCCATAACATCAGAAACAGTCCGCTGATTAATTTCTTTTTCATTTCAGTTTGCTCCCTGTAAACACCAGGCCATCTCCCGCGCACGGCGGTTATCCAGCCCCTGATTAAACACACCTTTTACATACACCCAGCGCGGCAACTGTCGGCACGCATCCGCCCAGCGCCGCTGGTTGAGCAATTTAACCAACGTGGAACTGCAGGCATTGCCCGTCCCCACGTTGAAGGCAAACGACACCGTAGCGTCATACACCTTCTGCGGCGGCTGTTGCTTCACACACCTTTCCAGCGCCCGCTCCACACGCAGCACGTTGGAGATCAGCCCTTCTGCTGCCTGTCGTTCCGTAATAGTTTTGCCGGGAATGACGCCCGACGTATTACCAATGCCGTCGGTCCAGACACCCGCGCTGCACTGATACGGCTGCAGACGACAGCCTTCGTAATCGGCAATCAGTTTCAGCCCCTCCACGGAGGTGTGAAGTTGCTGAAACCCCGGCAGCGTTGCAGCAATAGCCAGCACGGCCCCGACAAGGCAGCGTTTAACGATTGATGGATTCATAGTCCTCCCGCGAGATCTGCCCGTCGCGCAGAAGCTGGTAGGCTTTGTGTTTGTAGTACCAGTTGATAGCCAGCATCAGCACACCAATCATCAGGCCACCCAGCGTTGAGGCATCCTTGATGGACAAATCGCCCAGCCAGGCCAGCACAACGGCGATGCAATACGTGATAAAGGCGCTGATTCGCTCAAGCGTCATAATTCAGTCCCATAGCTGGACGGTCTGCACGGTGGTGGTGGTCGGAATGTCCGGCAGCTCCACCTGCAGCCCGTGAGGTAAAAAAGGGCCAAATTCGGCAAGCCCCGGATTTGCCTTCAGTACCTGCTCCGTGACACCCTGCGTGCGCCCGTAATGACGCCAGCAAAGCGCGTCCACCGTGTCATACTGATACGCACGCACTTTCATCAGATAAGCTCCACTGTGCAGTGCGGCGCATCCTGCACCCGGCTGATGGCCCAGCGGGCATCACGCCACAAATCACCGCTTGCTTCCGCCAGTTCCTCGCCCCGCTTCACACCGGATGCCGTGGCGTCATAGTCCTGATAACGCTCGTTGAGCATGGCGCGTGCCCAGCAGTAAACCGCGTTGAAATAGTGATGAATGCGCTCACTTTTGCCGTCCAGCTGTTCAGCCGGAACCTCTGCCAGCGAGGAATATCCCAGCATCTGCTGGCGTCTGCGAAACTCATACAGCTCTGCGTTGACCTCCGAAATTGCCGACAGCGCAACCTGCTTTAAACGCGGCTGCGTCACCGTGCCGTCAGTGCGCATGACACTGCGAAACTCCGACAGGTCCACATCAGGCCAGAACGGCGTATTTCTGATGATTTCCGCCTGTTCCGGTGCCTGTTCTGGCGCAACAAACTTCATGCTGCTTTCTCCTGAAATAGAGGGCGGTGGACGGGGTTTTGATGTAGCAGTGCCTTTCGCCACCCCGTGCCGCCCGTGCGCGGGGGCACGTTCTGTCAGCAGCTGTCATTGCGCAGTCTGCGCTCCAGCTGCTGTTTGTCTTTTTTCACGCCACAGCGGGGATCGAGCTGTAACGCATGGTTGAGATGATTAAGGGCGGAAGCCGGATTGCTTTCACTCAGGACCGCGCCAATCGCTTTATGCAGACGCGCCCGTGACTGGTCCGGCATATCCAGACCGTCTGTCAGCTCCAGCGTCTGCAGCAACAGATCGACATCAAAGCCGGTGGCGGCAAGCATTGCGCTCTGTGCGGCGTCTGCCATTTCCTCTGCCAGCACGGTCTGCACGTTGCGATTACCCAGCGGCATCACCCAGCCATGACGCAGGGCATGACGCCCGATCTCCAGCGCCCCGGCATAATCTCCGGCATCAATGCGCCACAGCATCACGTACATCAGCACGTCATCCTGTTGAGCGCCTCCGGCAGCCAGGACACCCTCCGCCCAGGCGGCGTACTTCGGCAGCAGCTCCACTTTGATTTCCGCTTTTTTGACCGTGGACTGAACGCCCTTGAGACGACGGCGGTCTTCCGCCAGTTGCAGCAGCATCAGGTCATAGCCCGACGCGTGGCGAACACTGCCGCCCTCGCGGGCGGCCTGTTCAGCCTGAACGCGCAGGCGATGCTGCCGTGCGGGACTCAGGCTCATGGATTACGCTCCGGCTTCTGCTGCGGCTGCGCTGAAGTCGCCAATCTGGATGTTTTCCACCAGTGCAGCGCAGCGGTAGTCCTCAACCACATAGGCTTCGTTAACGGATTCAAAATTTTCAATCCGGTCACGTTTTGGGTTGTCGATAACCGAACGACGGCGGGTGTCTTCCTGCCAGTAGATGGACAGGTTATCCAGACGGGTGATCAGCAGCGCATTCGGCGGGAAGAACGGCGCACGCACGGCCTGCAGGCCACCCATGCGTTTCTGACTGATGATCATATCGGCAGCCAGTTTTTCACTGTTTTCCTGCTCTTTGTTGACCAGCGGGAAATACTTGTCAGACAGCAGTTCACGACCGCAAATCACAACCAGATCGTCATCGTCCTGATAGACCACGTCGATAAGCTCGTTAACGGCATCCATCACCACGGCGTCCAGGTTGGCATATTCGCCACCTTTCCCGACTTTCACCGCACCCGGTGTGGTTTCACCGCCCGTGGTGGTGCTGCCCATGACGTGATCCGGTGCATCCTCACGGATTTTCTGCAACCAGCCTTTGTTCACATCCTGCAGCAGCGGGTTTTCGCTGCGGTTGGAGGTTTTCGCACGCTTCACGCCGTTAAAGCCGATCATGATGCGGTCCAGTGCCTGACGTTTCACGATGGCGTTACGGATACGCACCTGGAAATCCTGAAACTTCGCCCACAGGTCCAGCTTCGCGTAGGTCAGCACTGTGTCAAAGTTGGTCTGTTCGCATTTGTATTCCACATCGACCATCAGCGTCGGATCGACAGGTTCACGCTCTTTCGCGGTGGTGTCAGTGGTTCCGGCAATGGTGCTGCCAACACCCAGCCCCAGCAGCTGACCGGACTGCTCAGTCACTGGCGTGACGTTAATCAGCGTCAGGAAAGCGGCGGACTGCTGGATCTGGTCTTCCAGCGTCTGCTGTACAGACGGCTCCACGGTGAACTTGCTGGACAGTTCTTCAACTGCCACACCGTTCAGACGCGCCAGCTGCTGCAGGTAAGCGTTAAAAGCAAAGCGGGTATTCTTCTTCATCAGGTTTTGTGCTCCATCAGCAATTGGTCAGAGTGTCAGCGGGGGCGTTACCGCCCGTTGCACGCTGGCGGTAGTCCTGGCGGCTGTCTTCATGGCTCAGCTTGTCCACCAGTTCGTTAAAGGCGGCCTGTTGTGCCTGCAGAACTGTCTCCAGCTCAGACAGACGTTCTTCCTGCTCAGAAAGGGATTTTTCGGTGCGCACACTCAGGTTTTGCTGCTCAGTGGCGACCAGTTCCACGGCCTTATGCACATCAGAAAACCGGGCATCGTCGGACTGCTCTTTTTTTGTAAACAGCGCCGTGACACGGGCAAACAGGGACGGTTTGTCATCCTGGATTTCTTCCAGTTCGATCACCGTTTCCTCTGCAGCGGTAAAGAGATTGGCAGGATTCTGCTTGCGGTTTGCCAGTGGGTTATGGGCTGCACTGGCGCTGAATGTCAGCATTTCCGTACCCAGACTGGCAGGGTCATCAGTGGCAGCCAGGCCGACCAGGTAGGCTTTGCCCGTATCAGCGAACTTCGGGCTGACTTCCATAGAGGTGAATAATTTCTGGCCTTTTTTCACCAGTTCCACCAGGGACTCCGTTGGCTCAACGTCGGCATACAGCGCCATCTTGCCTGCCAGCGGACCTTCCGTGATTTCTTCAGCAAACAGCGCCGTCACCTTGCCGTAGCGGTTAAAGGTGCTGTCCGGCAGATAAGACTTGATGTGCTCAAGGTTAATCAGCGCGGTATACACCGCCGGGTTGTAGCTGGCTGCCATCTGTTCCAGCCATTCACGCTGGATTTCGCGTCCGTCGGTGGTGGCACCTTCCACCCCGATGCGAAAACGCTTTGCTTTCACTGTCATGAGCCGTGCTCCGTTAGAAAAAACTTACTGGAGCCTTATGGTTGCGGTGATGGGGGCAGTGAAACAATGCGCGGTATTTGTACCGACAACCACACAAACCGCAGGCGGGGAAAGCCGTCATTCAAGGCTGTAGGTTTATGCCATGAACACCACACTGACACCCGCAGATCTCGATCCCCGTCGGCAGGCCATGCTGCTGTACTTTCAGGGATACCGCGTAGCCCGCATTGCTGAAATGCTGGGCGAGAAAGTTGCAACCGTTCACAGCTGGAAAAAACGCGACAAGTGGGGTGACTATGGGCCGCTGGATCAGATGCAGCTCACCACTGCCGCACGCTACTGCCAGCTCATTATGAAGGAGCACAAAGAAGGGAAAGATTTCAAAGAGATTGACCTGCTGGCGCGCCAGTCTGAGCGCCACGCGCGGATCGGCAAGTTTAACAATGGCGGCAACGAAGCCGACTTAAACCCTAACGTCGCCAACCGCAACAAAGGCCCGCGCCGTCAGCCTGAAAAGAATGTTTTCACCGATGAACAGATTGAGAAGCTGGAAGAAATCTTCCATTCCTCCATGTTCAACTACCAGCGTCACTGGTGGGAAGCCGGAAAAACCAACCGCATCCGCAACCTGCTGAAGTCACGCCAGATCGGCGCGACCTTCTATTTTGCCCGTGAAGCCCTGATTGACGCCCTGCTAACCGGACGTAACCAGATTTTCCTTTCTGCCAGTAAGGCACAGGCGCACGTCTTTAAGCAGTACATCATCGACTTCGCCAAAGAAGTGGAAGTGGAGCTGAAAGGCGATCCGATGGTGCTTCCCAACGGGGCCACACTGTATTTCCTCGGCACCAATGCCCGCACTGCCCAGAGTTACCACGGCAACCTGTATCTGGATGAATATTTCTGGATACCGAAATTCCAGGAGCTGCGCAAAGTGGCTTCCGGTATGGCTATTCACAAAAAATGGCGACAAACCTATTTTTCCACGCCATCCAGCCTGACCCACAGTGCTTATCCGTTCTGGTCCGGTGCGCTGTTCAACCGTGGACGCAACAAAGCCGACAAGGTGGACATCGACCTGTCCCACAGCAATCTGGCCCCCGGCCTGCTGTGCGCAGACGGGCAATACCGCCAGATAGTCACCGTAGAAGATGCGGTGCGCGGCGGCTGTAACCTGTTCGACCTTGACCAGTTGCGCATGGAATACAGCCCGGACGAATACCAGAACCTGCTGATGTGTGAGTTCGTGGACGATCTCGCGTCCGTGTTCCCACTCAGCGAGCTGCAGGCGTGCATGGTGGACAGTTGGGAAGTCTGGACCGACTTTCATGCACTGGCCCTGCGCCCGTTTGGCTGGCGCGAAGTGTGGATCGGTTATGACCCGGCAAAAGGTACGCAGAACGGCGACAGCGCCGGATGCGTGGTGGTGGCACCGCCAGCCGTGCCGGGCGGTAAGTTCCGCATTCTTGAGCGTCACCAGTGGCGCGGAATGGACTTCCGCGCCCAGGCTGACGCCATCAAAAAACTGACCGAACAGTATAACGTGACCTATATCGGCATCGACTCGACCGGCGTCGGTCACGGGGTTTACGAGAACGTGAAAGCGTTTTTTCCTGCCGTCCGGGAGTTTGTCTACAACCCCAACGTTAAAAACGCCCTGGTACTCAAGGCCTACGACATTATCAGTCACCGCCGCCTGGAATTTGACGCCGGACACACCGACATTGCGCAGTCATTCATGGCAATCCGTCGCGCCACCACCGCCAGCGGCAACCGCCCGACCTATGAAGCCAGCCGCAGCGAAGAAGCCAGCCATGCCGATCTGGCCTGGGCAACAATGCACGCACTGTTTAACGAACCGCTGCAGGGCGAGTCCGCCAATGCCAGCAATATTGTGGAGATTTTTTGATGGGAAAGAGTAAGAAGAACCGCGCTGCGTCGACGAACCAGAACCAGCATAAAAGCCAGACTTCAGCCGAAGCATTCAGCTTCGGTGATCCCGTTCCTGTTCTGGACCGCCGCGAACTGCTGGACTATGTGGAATGCGTACAGATGGATCGCTGGTATGAGCCGCCCGTCAGCTTTGACGGACTGGCACGAACCTTCCGCGCCGCCGTGCATCACAGCTCACCGATTGCGGTGAAATGCAACATTTTGACCAGCACCTACATCCCTCACCCGCTGCTCAGCCAGCAGGCTTTTTCGCGTTTTGTGCAGGACTATCTGGTTTTTGGTAACGCCTACCTGGAGAAACGCACGAACCGCTTCGGTGAAGTTATCGCCCTTGAGCCTGCGCTGGCAAAATACACCCGACGCGGGTTAGACCTGGATACCTACTGGTTTGTGCAATACGGTATGACAACCCAGCCATATCAGTTCACGAAAGGCAGCATTTTTCATCTGATGGAACCGGACATTAACCAGGAGATCTACGGCTTGCCCGGCTATCTTTCTGCCATTCCGTCCGCCCTGCTCAATGAGTCCGCCACGCTGTTCCGTCGAAAGTATTACATTAACGGCAGTCATGCTGGCTTCATCATGTATATGACCGACGCCGCGCAGAACCAGGAAGATGTGAACAACCTCCGCAACGCGATGAAAAGCGCCAAAGGTCCAGGCAACTTCCGCAACCTGTTTATGTACTCGCCTAACGGCAAAAAGGACGGGCTTCAGATCATCCCGCTGTCAGAAGTCGCAGCGAAGGATGAATTTCTGAACATCAAGAACGTGAGCCGAGACGACATGATGGCGGCACACCGTGTGCCGCCGCAAATGATGGGGATTATGCCAAGTAATGTTGGAGGATTTGGAGATGTAGAGAAGGCGAGTCGAGTGTTTGTTCGAAATGAATTAATGCCTTTACAAAAACGATTACAGGAATTTAATGAATGGTTAGGAATTAATATTATCCATTTTGAAAAATATAACTTAATAAACGATGACCCACAATCAACATAGATAAAGCTTAATAAAGGAGGGGGAACCCCTCCACATTGTTAAGTACGTAACATAATTTGCTGTTGAACTTGGATAGGCTGTAAGGTTTGATATTTCTGCCTAATTAGGTTATATAAATCCGGCATTTCTTCAGCAGATAAAGTCACGACAAGAACATATGGTAGTTCTTCTAACTCGTCAACATCAATAGGCATACCACAGTCTCTACCATAGTAGATAATATCAAAGCATGGGTTTGTCAGCTCATTCGGTTTAAATTTGTGTTCACTTCTTAACGTAGTCTCCCATTTATGTGCATCAACACGTTGCTCATTTTCATCTGCATAAACATTTTTTAGATTAAAAAGAGGAAACGTTAACCCGGAACTATCTGAAACACCTTTTCTCATGGTTACTTCTAGACCGCTTCTTGTATAATTCAAAGGATGTTCCGCATCTACAGGACTGGAAAAGCAGAATGTCGCTCTTAAATTTACACATCCACGCATAGGTACATCTGGAAACGGAATAGGTGCTCGCATGTGTTGTGATGGTTTTAAAGTACCTTGATATATAACTTTAACTTCATCATCATCACAAAATATTACTTCACTAAGATCATGAGGAAATCGTCCCCAACCAACTTCAGCACGATTGATATTATTGCTCTCCGCATGATGTATAAGCAGAGCTTTAGCCGTAAGTGGTGTAATGTTGTAATTTAGAGAAGCACTTAACGCGATTGCTTGCCTCAGGACTAATGGAGCTGAAAAGCTAGTCCCCGCAGTGCGGGCAAGACCATTAACCATAGGGCTGTATACCTGGAATGGCTCATCAGAATGTCCTCCAAATGCAACTCCATCAGGCTTCACAAAGCCAGGGCTTCGTCCAGGACCAATACAACTGTAAGAACATCTTTCCCAACTATCAGATAAAGAGGTTGCTGCACCTACTGACAGACCATTAACTAAATCAGCAGGTGGTTGAATTCGATTTAACTTGGCAGGCAGCTGACCATCATTTCCAACCGCGACAGTACAAAGTGTTTCTCCTGATGCAAGTATCTCCTCAAGAGTTGAGGTCCACACATGCACGTCATCGTCATCAACAGGTAATCTAGGTCCTAAGCTCAGATTGATATAATCATATTTTTTTTTGTTCTAATACACTTTTAATACGGATCAGAACGTCAAAAAGATCGACATCTGAGTTATTAACATTAGAATCCAGTACACGATAATGGTCAATATTACAATAAGGAACACTTAATTTTTCCGTTTCAGAGCCAAGAACACCAAATAACACAGTAGAGGTGACATCCTGTCCATGAGAAAGAAGTTTTGCATTAGTACTAGCATTACCGTTGAAAGTGTACTCTGTTACCCAAGGATTGAAATCATCGATCCCCAATCCACCATCGAATATGGCAACCTTTATGTGTGGGTTTACCGCTCCTTCAGATGGTAAACTAAGGTTAGATGTTTGAATCACAGAACGTGATATAACAGGCTCACTTAGCCTTAATTCAGGAAGTTCTCTCAAAGTCCTGAGAAATGAAAACTCTGCAACTTTTAAAGCTACATCTTTACTAGCCTTAATAGGCATAAAGGTTAGCCCCTTAACCTTTATACTTCTTGCCTTATCTATAACAGCACCATTTTGCGAAGCAAAAACTTCAAAACTATCGACAATAGAGGAAATTGTATCAGGAGTATGTAAGGCGACCTCAATACTCATAACTTCATTGCTATTAATCGTTTTTACTTTATCTGAAACTTCCAGTATTGAAATATTTTCTAAGGTGACAAAATCATTTTGCTGCCCTTTCGTTAGGGTATCTTGATTTACAGAGTCTAAGAATGATTGAAAACTTTCTTTTTTGCCAGAAACATAAATACACGCTGTAGTGTATTCCTCTTTTCGCCCTCTTTTTTTAATATCTTTTCTAGGTTTTACTTTTACAGCCTTACTGCCTATGCTTTCTAGGGAAAATCGCTCAAAAAGACTTACTGGAAAATAACTTTTTGCTAAGAATGCCGGATGCAAAACAAATTTTGCTACAGCCTTACCTTCAGGCATTGCTAACAATGGAAGGGTATTAATTTCCTCAATCAACTCTTCCAGTTGAGCAGATATCACTGGTTTATTTTCTGAATAAGAGTAAGGTTTATTCTTTTCACCTCCACCTCTGTTAAGTTTAACAGGGTTAGTTAGTGTTTCACCATAGCCAAGAAGCATATTTTTATCATTCATTGTCTTCATCCTCAACCGTCAAAACCTTACGTACTTGTGACCTTGAAATCCCCAAATCTAAAGCGATTTTTCTTTGTGATACATTGTTGTTTGACATGTTTTTTATAACATCATCAAGTGACACGCCATCTAACAACTCATCAATTAAAGCTGAACTTAAAGGAATATCTTCTATAATGGCATTTCTTTTAGCTTGATTTATAGCTCTCTCAAGAACTGCATATGAAACTTTTTCGAGTTTTGTAGCAATATAGTACGATAAGCTATCTCCAATATTTTTAGAACAGAGATATCTTCTCATTAGGTCTTGTGTTGGATATTCAAAATCAATAACTCGATCGAATCTTCTCCATGCAGCAGGATCAAGCAGCTCCGCATGGTTAGTTGCTGCTATAAGAACAGACGTATTTGGCCATTCATCAATTGCTTGCAATAATACTGTAACTAATCTTTTTAGTTCTCCAACATCTGTTGCATCATCCCTTTTTTTAGCAATCGCATCAAATTCGTCAAGAAGCAGTACACAAGGGAATGACGAAGCATAATTGAGGACTGCCTTAATATTATTACCCGTTTTCCCCAAGTAGCTACTCATTACACTTGCGAGATCTAATGTTAACAATGGCATATCGAGTTTAAAAGCGAGCCACTTTGCAGCCAAAGTCTTCCCCACACCGGGTGGTCCTCCCATAAGAAGAGATTTGGACGGATGCAACCCTTCTTTATAAAGGCGTTCTTTCATTTCCCACTCAGCCACAAATCGATTCAGTTGAACATCAGTTTTTGTTGGCCAAACAGGTTCAACATCAATGACCACAGGATATGTTTCAACTAGCAGCTTTTGTCTTGTATCCGCATCAACAGGTGTTATTTTAGGAACAACTGGATTAGCCCTTTCGACTGCAATTGCGCCACCTGTATTAATAAGTAAATCTTCTAATTTACCCGCTAATTCAGGAGATTCTTTTTTTAGTTTTTTTGCCATAATCCGCAACCGCATGAGGAGACTTTCCCTCTTCCCGGTAAGAGCATCACTGACAACATCAATGAGCATTTCGTTTGTAACGTTTATCATCTAACCACCCTTATGGCAAAACCGAACCACTTTTCAAACAATCATACACCAAAAAAACCTTTTTAAGGTAATTTTGAACCAAAAAAAATATTTTTAGCACCACAAATGCTCAAAACAAAACCAGTGACACTTTTGTATAACAACTAAAACCACCTATCGACAAAAATTTAGCTAAACCTTTTCAGCGCGCGCTCGTATCCCCGCCACGCCTGCCCGCTTTATGTAGTGGTTTTCATGCACCTGCATGATCTACGCAAAAGCCCGCCAGTTCTGGCGGGCCTTAGCAAAAACGATCCTCAAACGATCATGCGATCTCATGCGGCATAGACATGCACTACAGAGCTAACGCCTCGCAAGGGCTCGTTGTTCAACCTTGCTGACGCCAGAAGCAAGTTCAGACGCCAGCAACGTTTCTTAATGCAGCCAGCTGTCGTCTTCCCACACCTTCTGCATAATTTTCATCACTTGTTTTCTTTCTTCGTCCAGTTGCAGTCCGGTTAGTTCCACACCGTTAGAGCTACCTTTGCGAATGCGAATTACCGTTTTGGGATACAGGGGGCGCAGATTGCGGTAAAGCTCGGATTCAAGGGCGTCCAGGGTAGACTGGCTAATCTTCTGCTCTTTATCGATCATTATTTCAATGCGCATAAAAGTCACCTCAACTGATGACATCCATTGAGCGGTTGTATTCGTGGGTTCTGATTTTTGCCATGAGTTCATCAGTCAATTCAGATACCCACTGCAGAGCCAGCCCCTTCTCTTCATCACTACACTCACTAGCCGCTACAAGCTTAAGAAAAAAATCAATGCGCTGGAGCTTCAAAGACTCCAAAAAATAGTCCTGCATCTTTCCTCCTATGACACCAAAGCAATACTGTATACATAACCACTGTTTATATTTACAGTATATAATAATCTTACTGATGTAAAACGTTTTTTTACGTTCATCAGCCTGAAATGCCTGGTATTATTAAGAGCACGAATTGTTAACCCGCGTAATTAATACAGGTTCCGCCACTTATCATCTTCCTGCAAACGCTGGTTCCGATAGAAGATACGCAGGCCTGCTCCTGACGGAATACTGCCGCCACGAAGGAGTAAATAGACCTCTTTCTCGCTGCCATCAAATCCTCTGGACTTCAGTTCATAGACGAGCTGCTGTCGCTGATGGTCTGTAATTCGCTGTTTGTAGTCTTTACGCCGTTTCGGTTTCACCAGGCGTAACCTTGCAGCCAGTTCCCGGCGCTCTTTTTTGCTCATACTGTGCAGGTATTCGTGCAACTCCTTGTCATCCATGCGGGTAATGTCCGTTCTGATATCCCCATCAGCTGATTTGTCTTTCCCTTGTTGGTTCAAATTTTCAGCAAGGGGACAGTTATTGCCACGAGTCCAAGGGGCGCAAGCGCCCTGGTCGGCTGCCGCCTCCTGAACGTCAACGGCTTTACGGACCATTTTCCACTTCACTGCATGAGTGCAGATCTTGCCCTCTGCAATGGGTGACCAGATGCCATAAATACGAATACCGTGATCGCCATAGGCGGTCGGCTCTTCGTTGATTTCATAAGCGGTTCTGATGAGGTGATATTTACGGGGAACCAGTACGCCGCCCTGCTTCATGATGTAGGTGGCAAAGCAACCAGCATCAGCTGCAGCCAGAATGGCATCAAGGCGCGGGTTATCCAGTACCGGCGCACCTGCTTTTTTGTCACCCTGTTGCCTTGCCGCCTGACCAGCCAGCAATCGCAGTTCACGGTAAGCCTGACGCCCCGGAATGCCAAAGAAGCGGAATTGCTGAACACGATGCAGAGACGCCCAGGCATTAACGTATTCAGCGTTATCACGCAGAGATTTACCCGTTTCCTTGCTGATCTCGCCAGCCAGACCACGCCCGTCAATGTTCTTACTGATGTATTTCGCGATGTAGCTTGTTGGTGTACCTTTGCGCGGGTTTATCAGCTCAGACTTAAAGCGTGGTCCTGTGTTATTACCCAGCTCCTCGCGGTCTTCACGAATGGCAAACTTACGCAACAAAGCAGTAATGGCGCGGCGATCTTTTTTGCGCATAAAACACAACAGGTGCCAGTGAACTGTACCGTCATGATGCGGCTCAGCCACCCGCACGCCATACCAGCGCAATCCGGCTTTGTACATCGCCTTACGAAATGCAGCAAACATGCCGACCAGATAATCACTGCTTTGTCTTACCGTCGCATTTGTCCAAGTCGGGTTGGGCCTGCCGTTATTTAGCGTGGAATGGAAACGTGACGGACAGGTGATGGTGTAGAAAACGGCGCAGTCACCGCGCATTTCCGCGATAAGCTCCAGACCTTTAACACATGCCATCATCTCATTGCGGCGATGCGCCGGGTTGCTACTACTGGCGTTTACCACGTCCTCCATATCCAGCGTGTCGCCGTCTTCGTTCACCAGTTCATGAGAACGGAAAAACTCCAGCGACTTACGGCGCTGCTCACGTTTATGCATCACGGCTTCATAGCTGACATAGGGAGATGCTTTTTTGCTGACCAGGCAAACAGCACGCAACTGCTCTTCCCGCCATTCGCAACGCATCTTCCATAATTTCCGATACCACCAGTCGGCGCACAACATACGCGCCAGCGAACCCGGAATGAGTTCATAGGGTACGGGTTTACGGCGGTTTCTTTTCCGGCGGAGTTGCTCAAACGCAGGAGGGATGACATCCAGACGCAGGGTTTCCGCCGCCACCCTTTCCCATGTCTTGCGGATTTCTTCTGGCTTAACGTCATCGGTGGCATACAAATCACCACAAGCTGCATCAAGGCACATGCTCATATGCGCGGCAACAAGGGTAGACAGGCGCTTCACCTGATCCTGACTCATTTCAGGCAAGATCAGCAGGCCGTCCAGCCCTTCATGGCTTGCCATAAAACGAAAAGATGCAGATAGCTGGCTGTCGCGTACATGCTCCAGTCGTTCCAGACATGGTTTAATCGTCTCACGCAAATAGCGGGAATAAGCCTTTGGCCTGCCCAGGCTGCTGAAGTATTCAATACGTTGCATCAGCGGCTTGCTGATATGGGAAGGCTGGGCGTTAACGTCCGCCAGTATGACCATGTCCGGATTAAAACGCTGCTGCTCATGCACCAGCTTTGCCCGGCTAATGAGCTTATCCTGCTCCATTTCGCGCTGGACAGGATCACGGGATTCATTAAAGAAATAACGCTCCCAGACCTGATCACTCAGTGCCTCGCGGCGCAGTTGTTCCTGCTTGTTATCGGCAGCGTACAGAGTGATCAGGTTTGAAAGCGCAGAAACCGGCGCAACTTCCGCCGGGTCCAGATAAGGGTTAATCGCCTTTTTCGGGCTGTTCCATGAGAATGCTGCGGCGGCCTCGTTAAAGCCGCTGCAGTTGTTCATATCAGCATGGCTCATGCACGCACTCCGTACACGGCAGAACTATCCACGCCACGCGAATAATCAAATCCCACCCAGCAGCGCGGCCCGGAAACAGCAATGATTTCTGTTGCTGATTTACCCTCGCCAGCTGCCACACCGATGCTGCGTTTTACCTTGATATAGTGGTGAGTAAAATTGCGATACAGCGAACGGATCAGGGATGTGTCACTGTTAGAAACAATGACCGGATGTCCTTCTGATGACCGATGTTCAAGAACGGATGCCAGGTGATACTGGTCATCTTCAGTGAAACCATCAGTGTGATAGCCGGAAAACGTACCGTCATACGGCGGATCGCAATACACCACATCCCCCGCCTTCAACATCGCCAGCGTTTCATCAAAGCTGGCGCAGATAAACATTGCTCGCTGGGCTTTTTCTGCAAATGCGCGAATTTCTTTTTCAGGGAAATACGGATTTTTATAATTACCGTAGGGAATGTTGAAATGCCCGCTCTTGTTATAGCGACATAAACCACGGTAACCGTGACGATTGAGATACAGGAAATATACCGCTTTCATGAAATCAGTAATTTCAGTTGAGTAATTAAACTCCTGCCTTATGTTGTAATAAGCCACCTCCCTGTTTGCGATCTCAAATAAAACTCTGGCGCGAGATATAAACGATTCACAATCAGCGGCAACCTTTTTATAGAGGTTGATTAAATCAGGATTAATATCCGCAACCAGATAGCTGGGGTAATCCGTCTCCATCATCACAGCACAGGAACCCGCGAAAGGTTCAACCAGTCGCGGGCCAGCAGGAAGGTGTTTTTTCAGTTCGGACATAATGGCGGTTTTATTTCCCGCCCATTTCAGGATGGTGCTCATACAGCACCTCCTGCAATAACATATCCTAAAGCTTCTAATGGGGTTAATGGGCGAATTGATAGCATCACCCATTGTTCTGAAACTGACATGACGTCATTAACCGGAAGCACATGAGAGATAACAGCGGCCCATTCCCTACCCGTAAATACGCCATGCTTCCATTCGCAAAGAGAAAGAACATCACCAACTTTATAGCCACGATCGTCTTTACGAAGTTCAGCCGTCTTTTGACCTGCAACCACAGCGTTGAAATACTTAGGTGCAATTTTTAATTGATGGATACGCACTGCCCTTGTCATACAGCACCTCCGTTGTAGTGCTTGCCTTTCAGCTCTGCGATTTCCTGACAGGTAATGCAAAGCTGCACACCCGGAATGGCGCGGCGTCGTGCTGGCGGAATTGGTGCTTCACATTCAATGCAAAGTACGCGGGATACGCCCGGCGTTTTGGTACGGGCAGCACGGATATGGCGCTGGCGTTCTTCTTCAACGCGCTGCTGTACGAGATCCATTGCATCAGCCATTAGTGGACCTCCTGCGCTTCGTTCTGGATTGCTTCAGCGGTCACACGCAGCAGTTCTGCTGCTTCGACGTGGTTTAGCTGGCGGGATGTAATATGACACGCAAGGCTATCAAGGCGGGCAGCCATTGCCTCAGCCCTTGCCCGACGTTCTTCCAGACGAGCCTCTGTCAGTAAAATATTAAGTCCTGCGTCATCCGGTCCGGTTTTAGTCGAGAGGGTTTCAATATTACGCATAATCAATTCTCCTGAATTTAGATAAAGGAATGCCCGGCGGGTTTACGCCATGAATTTCATTAATTGGTTAATTCGGCATGGCTAGCCGTCTGGGAAATAAGCTCACCACTGCACGAAGATGATTCATTACTTTAATCAACTCCCGCTTTTCGTCAGTGGTCAGCTCATTAATGCTGATGCTATGACGTTCAGCTGGAATTTTTGCTATAAAGAATATAGCAGCCAGTGCCCGTTTATTTCGTTCATAATTAACATCCCGTGGATCACGTATATCTTTAATAAACCGCTCAAGCTCTGACTCAATATTCAGGCCAAATACTTTCGCCCTTAATTCCGCAATATGATTAAGTCCATTCAGGCGTTCACCTGGGCTTAATGGAACAGTCGCCGCAGCGCCATTAATTGCCATAATTCATATCCCCAAAACGCAACTATCGCTCTTTGTTCTTACGGTAACGCTCAAGAGGAGATATATTTTTTCGTATCATCTCTTTAACCTGCTCTCCCCGTAAAAACGTCCCATCCTTTAGCGTGAAAAAGTAACTGCCATCGCCCGACAACGACGGATAACAACAGAGCAAATCATCTTCAGGTACTGAATAACTCTCCCCTCTGTAACGAAACTGATAAACCACTTCACTTTCCGCTGCATACATTTTGACTTTCTCCGTTTCCCCGTGGTCAATTCAGACAGCAATTCATCTTGTGAACGGCACGGATGCCAGCGTTTACCATCCTCACCCATGATCCAGCCGTGACCGTAGTGCATTGCCGGGCTTTGTTTTACCAGCAGCGATGCAAATGATGGTTCTTTCGTCAGCATAAGCACCTCACAGCAAACCGAATGAAGCACCGAGGCCAGTCACGGTATCAACTGCACTCGCCATCGCAGGATTAGCCTGTAAACGGGCCTGCAATGAAACAGCAGCCAGCGCCATCAGTCGTGTTACAGAGTTAATGCTGCTGATAGCATCACGACGACCTGTGCTGGTTTTCACATCACCAGATACCGCACCAGCAGCAACACGCCCGATCTCTGCGGTTGCACTCATGACGTAATGCGGCAGTTTCTCTTTTGCTACCTCATTAATCGGTACGCATGGCAGGCAGTGAATCTGAGCCAGAAAACCATCTACCAGCGTTGAATCTTCAGTCAGATCGGTAAGCAGCCAGATTTCTGGTGCGGTTAATAAATGAGGTTGAGCTGGGTTCAGCTTGTTTCGCAGAATCTGCACATTCATGCCAGCACGTTCTGCCAGTTGCACCAGGTTGTGGCGCAACGCGAATGCACGACAGGCTTCATCAAAATGTGGATGTTTGGAAACTTGGTAATCAAACATGGTTTTCAACTCCGAACTTATCGCAAAATCGAACTCAGCGTCTTATTGCGAAAATAGACGTCTATTAAGCAGACAAAGCATCAACAGTCAGAGCAGCCAGGTTAATCATTACCTTTTCACGTTTTTTGTCTTTACGAAGACGATGACGAGGTAGTCGGCCATCAGCCAACATGTCGTTAATCGTATCAATAGAAAGGCCAGTCAGTTCGCTATAACGTTCGATTGTGACATGTGGTGTATTCAGAGTAATTGAAATGTTAGGTGTCATAAGGCAACATTCCTTCTAGATATGGCTTGTGGCGAGCCGTTGTTTGTCGTGATTAGTAGTGAAGGCTCCAAAAGAACACTTCTGGTTCAACTTTAAGATCGCTTTTGGAATCTGCCAACGAATTTTGGATTTCTTTGGAGGACTTGTGGATTTCAATAGCGGCGGTAAGAAAGCCATAGAACGTTTAGTTGAAGCATATGGGTTCGGTACCCGTCAGGCTCTCTGTGATCATTTAGGTGTTTCTAAGAGCACCATGGCAACGCGCTATATGCGTGATATTTTTCCGGCAGATTGGGTAATCCAGTGCGCCCTTGAAACGGGCACCTCGCTTAATTGGCTCACAACTGGAAATGGTTCAAAGCAAACTTCAGGTAATACAAATACTATGGAAGTTGCTAAATATGTATTATCTGATGGTGCCTTGCGTGAAGACGGTTTTTATATTTTTGATAAGGGATTTCTACCCTCTACGTTTAAAAAACCTTTTGTCATCACAGATAACAATTCTGAATTTATTTGTGATAAAGAATTTGATGATATACGTGATGGTAAATGGGTAATAAGTATTGATGGCGAAATAACAATCCGCGACATTACTCGTTTACCCGGTGGAAGAATCTTCGTTGAAGGTGGAAACAGAGCCTTCGAGTGCAAGATAGAAGATGTTGAAATAATTGGGAAAATTATAAGTTTAACAATTAAGTACGTTAGGTAATACCGGGAGGAAACTATGCTTGGTAAGGTATTTTTTGTGGTTTTATCATGCTCTTTGTTATTAAACCCACTAACTACCTATGCTAAAAATTATCCTTGTTCTGGGAAAAAGGGAGGTGTCTCTCACTGTACCTCCGATGGAAAGTTCGTTTGCAATGATGGAACTATTAGTAAATCAAAAAAAATCTGTACTAAAAACTCGCGATAAATTTTGCTTTTATATCTGCGCCTAATATAACAATGAGCCGCAGGCTAACCGCAAAAGTCACATACTCACATAGCAAAAAATAGCTAACTTCATTATGGCTTCAGTGAGATGTATGGTCGCAGGATTTCATACATTGACACTGGTTATACATACAGTAAAAATGCTCTCTACTGGAGGGCATTTTTTATGGCAGTACGAAAACTCACCACAGGAAAATGGCTTTGCGAATGTTACCCCGCCGGACGTAGTGGGCGTCGTGTGCGTAAACAATTCGCCACCAAAGGCGAAGCACTGGCTTTTGAGCGTCACACGATGGAAGAAACCGAAGCAAAGCCCTGGCTGGGCGAATCAGTAGATCGTCGAACCCTGAAAGACGTGGTTGAGCTATGGTTCAAACTACATGGTAAATCTCTGACTGCTGGGCAGCATGTCTATGACAAATTGCTGCTGATGGTTGACGCTCTGGGCAATCCCCTTGCAACCGATCTCACATCTAAAATGTTTGCCCATTATCGAGATAAACGACTGACAGGTGAGATCTATTTCAGCGAGAAATGGAAGAAAGGGGCCAGCCCGGTCACCATTAACCTAGAGCAAAGCTATCTAAGTAGTGTTTTTAGCGAACTATCCCGCCTGGGCGAATGGTCGTATCCAAACCCACTGGAGAACATGCGAAAATTCACCATCGCAGAAAAAGAGATGGCATGGCTTACCCATGAGCAGATTGTTGAACTGCTGGATGATTGCAAACGTCAGGACCCAATTCTGGCACTGGTAGTCAAGATATGCTTAAGCACAGGCGCACGCTGGCGAGAAGCAATAAACCTTACCCGATCACAGGTGACCAAATACCGAATTACCTTTGTAAGAACGAAGGGGAAGAAAAACAGAAGCATCCCTATCAGTAAAGAGCTTTATGAAGAGATCATGGCGCTTGATGGGTTCAATTTCTTCACAGACTGCTATTTTCAATTTTTATCCGTGATGGAAAAAACGTCTATCGTGCTCCCTCGCGGTCAACTTACACACGTTCTGCGTCATACGTTTGCGGCGCATTTCATGATGTCGGGTGGAAACATCCTTGCTTTGCAAAAAATCCTCGGACATCACGACATAAAAATGACTATGCGTTATGCTCATCTATCACCTGATCACTTAGAGACAGCTCTTCGTTTCAATCCACTAGCAACTTTGGATGTTACTAAATCAGATTCTTAAAGGTTCAAGCATGGTTAAGTTTTTGTTTCAATTACCAATATTCGACTTCTCCTTAACATTTGATATTATCGAGACGTTAATCACTCATAGCGAATCATCAATCGCTAAGGGCATAGCAGAATATAAAGACAAAGGACCTGAAGAATATATAATTGAAATATCTCCGGAAGATGGTGTATACCAGTCAATTGATCATTACATGGGACTCACCAGCTCATCGCTAGATCTCGATGAAATGTTTTTAGAATACTACCCAAGTATTATCCGCAGGTCAGTATTCTTAACTATATTCGGAATTTTTGAGCACGAAATAGAAAAATTCTGTAACAACTTTGCTAATAGACATCATTCTCCTATAAATGTTTCAGATCTCAAAGGAAGTGGATTTGAGAGGAGCCATCTATTTATCAAAAAAATGATAGGGATGAAGTCAACATCCCACTATTCGAATATCAAAAAAATAACAAAATTAAGAAACAGTTGTGCGCATAATGATGCAAAATACTTAGAAAACGATGGGCAAAATATTAAAAGCATTATTGAACTTATAGAAAAATATCCTGATTTTTTTAAAAAAGATGGAAAACAGGTCCTATTTATGGGGGGCTCGTTAAGCATGATCTTGAACTCATTCAAAGAGTATCTTTCTGATGTTGAAAGAGCCTTAGATGAATTCGAAAAACAAAGCACTAGTGGCGACAAAGTGGCGGCAGCGGTTGGCATTACCCCGTAATAACCACCACTGACCACCAACCCAACTTATTGTTTTTACTCTAACTTATTGTTTTCATTAACCCGTTTACATAAATGGGTTTTTTGTTGCCTGAAATTTATCTCCAGCCCTGCCACTCGCTCCACCATCCTCAAAATCTCCTCATGCGATAGCGGCTTACGGTCGGTGACAAAATGCAGACTCATCCCTTCAATAAAAGCATCCAGCGCCCGGGCAGTTTCCGGTTCAAACCATTGTTCAAGCGTTTGCTGACTACGCTGCATCCAGTTTTGCATCACCGTTTTTAATAGCGGTTTTCGGCTGGCCAATGCGTAGAGCTGGTACATCAGTTCCATGTTATCCGGCGTTGCGACCTGCGAGCTGTAGATCATGTCTGTTATGGCCTGGCAGGCGCTGGGGGCGTCATTGACATCATCAAAAAAAGCCTGATATTGCCGCGACATCGTCTGCGTAAAACGGCTAAACGCTTCCAGCAACAACTCATCAATTCCTGAAAAATAGTAGGTCATTGATCCTAACGGCACTCCGGCGAGGGTAGCGATTTTACGGTGCGTAACGGCATGTATCCCGTAAAGTTTCACTGCCTCCAGCGTGGCCTGAATGATTTTTTCTCGCCGTTGGGGATCATTAGCGCGGCGCATATTTTTACCCTCTCTCTGCAATTGTGTACAAATGTACACAACCTTGCTAAGGTTGTCTTCCCTCTTCTTTTTTTGACGTGATCTATGACAGTAAATTTTTCACGTAATGCCTTGAAACGCCGTACCTGGGCGTTGTTTATGTTCTTCTTTTTGCCAGGACTGCTAATGGCTTCCTGGGCCACCCGCACGCCAGCAATTCGGGATATTCTCTCTGTCTCTATCGCTGAAATGGGCGGTGTACTCTTTGGCCTGTCGATAGGTTCGATGAGCGGTATCCTCTGCTCGGCGTGGTTAGTGAAACGCTTTGGGACGCGTAATGTCATTCTGGTCACTATGTCCTGCGCTTTGATCGGGATGATGATATTAAGTCTGGCGCTCTGGCTGACATCCCCCGTCCTCTTTGCCGTTGGTCTTGGTGTCTTTGGGGCCAGTTTTGGTTCCGCTGAAGTGGCGATAAACGTTGAAGGCGCAGCCGTTGAGCGAGAAATGAATAAAACGGTTTTGCCTATGATGCACGGCTTTTATAGCCTGGGCACGCTGGCAGGCGCTGGTGTCGGGATGGCGTTGACAGCCTTTGGTGTTCCGGCAACTGTACATATTTTGTTGGCGGCACTGGCGGGCATCGCACCTATTTATATTGCTATTAAAGCAATCCCTGGCGGTACGGGCAAAAACGCTGCCGATGGCTCGCAGCATGACGAAAAAGGTGTGCCTTTTTACCGTGACATCCAGTTGCTGTTGATTGGTGTCGTAGTACTGGCAATGGCTTTTGCAGAAGGCTCTGCCAACGATTGGTTACCCTTATTAATGGTTGATGGCCACGGTTTTAGTCCAACGTCAGGCTCACTGATTTATGCCGGTTTCACATTGGGGATGACCGTTGGACGCTTCACCGGTGGCTGGTTCATCGACCGTTACAGCCGCGTTGCCGTAGTACGTGCCAGTGCCTTGATGGGTGCGTTGGGTATCGGACTGATTATTTTTGTCGATAGCGCATGGGTCGCTGGGGTGTCTGTTGTGCTTTGGGGATTGGGCGCTTCTCTGGGCTTCCCACTAACCATTTCTGCCGCCAGCGATACCGGCCCCGATGCGCCGACCCGTGTCAGCGTAGTGGCAACGACGGGTTATCTGGCATTCCTCGTCGGGCCGCCACTGCTGGGCTATCTCGGAGAACATTATGGATTACGTAGTGCAATGCTGGTTGTGCTGGCGCTGGTTATTCTTGCGGCTATTGTCGCTAAAGCCGTCGCCAAACCCGATACAAAAACGCAAACTGCGATGGAGAATAGTTGATGGGCATTAAATTAATTGCGGTAGATATGGACGGTACTTTCTTAAGCGATCAAAAAACCTATAACCGTGAGCGGTTTATGGCCCAGTATCAGCAGATGAAAGCACAAGGTATTCGCTTTGTGGTCGCCAGTGGAAATCAATATTATCAGTTAATTTCGTTCTTTCCCGAAATTGCCAATGAAATTGCCTTTGTGGCGGAAAACGGCGGCTGGGTGGTGAACGAAGGCAAAGATGTTTTTAATGGCGAACTGTCGAAGGACGCATTTTCCACTATTGTGGAGCATTTACTGACGCGCCCGGAGGTGGAAATTATTGCCTGTGGAAAAAATAGCGCCTATACCCTGAAAAAGTATGACGCCGAAATGAAGGCCGTGGCGGAGATGTACTATCATCGCCTGGAATATGTCGATAACTTTGACAATATCGACGATATCTTCTTCAAGTTTGGGTTAAATCTCTCTGACGAACTGATTCCGCAAGTGCAAAAAGAGTTACATGATTCTATTGGCGATATTATGGTGCCAGTCCATACCGGCAACGGTAGTATCGATTTGATTATCCCCGGCGTACATAAAGCCAATGGCCTGCGTCAACTCCAGAAATTATGGGGCATAGACGACAGCGAAGTGGTGGTTTTTGGCGATGGCGGTAATGATATTGAGATGCTGCGTCAGGCGGGCTTTAGCTTTGCAATGGAAAATGCTGGCAACGCAGTCGTAGCGGCGGCGAAATACCGTGCAGGCTCCAATAACCATGAAGGCGTACTGGACATTATCGATAAAGTTCTTAAACACGAAGCGCCATTTAATCAATAAAACGGCAGCACGCCCGGCAACACAATGCCTGAATGAAGGATGCATAATCCGCGGAAATTACCCTTCTGGATTATTTCAGGCGAAATGATGATGAAAAAATGTGTACTGCTGGGCGCGTTTCTGTTGAGTTTTACTGGTGTGGCAATGGCGCAAAGTGTCACCGTTGATGTGCCGAGTGGATACAAAGTGGTGGTGGTCCCTGATTCAGTCAGCGTTCCGCAAGCCGTCAGCGTTGCCAGCGTGCCGCAAACCGTATACGTGGCCCCTACGCCAGCTCCGGCTTACCGTGCACATCCATATGTCCGTCACCTTGCCAGCGTAGGCGAAGGGATGGTAATCGAACATCAGATCGACGACCATCACCACTAATCCCTGAATGCCTGATTGTATAAAACAACCAGGCATTTTCTTATCCGTCGTTAGAATTTCCTGTTTGTTTATCTTTTAAAAAGATAAACATCAGCAGCAGCCACAAAACTCCGTTGGCAAGATTAAACAGATTAAACAATCCATTACCGCCATTCAGCCAGGCATGTTTACTGATCTCAATACCTACGGTAAAGATCAGCATTTGCAACATCCCCATCGCCGCCGATACCGTCCCTTTACTCATATCACTGGCGAACAACGTTAAACGCACCAGCCCTGCATTCGCCAGACCAATACCAAAAGCATAAATACTTAACCCGGCGGTCATCCATAAATACGCGTGCGATGAGATGACCGTGGCCGCTGCGGCGACCAGCAGACCAATCATAATCGGCCAGCCCCCCATAATAATCAGCGAACGTACGGTACGGCGCGAGGTCAGACGTGCCAGCAGCAAATTACCCGCAATTAACGCGCCGAAAATGGGCACTTGCAGCAAACCATATTCATAGCTACTCAACTGTTCACCGGTGATGATGATAATCGGTGACTGGGCAATCCACGCCAGTAACGGCAGACTGACAAATCCCAGCGCCAGCGCTCCTGCAACAAAGCGGCTGTTCTTCAGTACCAGCTTATAGTCTCGACCAAGCTCTTTCAGCGACAGTTTCTCGCCAATGCGCGTAGCCGTTTCTGGCATCGCACGTTGCAGACCGAAGAAGGAGATCGCCGCCAATGCAGCAAACAACACAAACATCCCTTCCCAGGGCAACACATGAATCCACGCGGCACCCACCAATGGCCCGAGTAACGGAGCAATCAGCGCCACATTCGCCATCAGCGCGGTGATCTTGATACAAACCGCCTCTTCAAAAGATTCCTGAATCGCGGCGTAACCCACAGCGCCAATGAAACAGAGGCTTATCCCCTGTAGAAAGCGCAACAGCGTGAATTGTTCAATGTTTTGCGCCAGTAATATCGCCAGGCAGGTGATTATGAACCACACCACGCCAGCTAACATTACCGGACGGCGACCAATACGATCCGACAGTGGTCCTAACAGCCACTGTAAAAACATCCCTCCCGCCAGGTAAGCGGTCATCGAAGTAGGAACCCAGTCAATACCCGCCTGATACTGCTCCACCACGGCGAGCATACCGGGTTGAATCATATCGTTGCCGATATAGGTCGAGAATTCGTAGAGCACCAGACAGAGGGGGAAAAGTAATGCCTGACGCCCAAGTCTGGCACCTGTTGCTAATTTATTTTGCATGCAATTTCTTCGCCAATAATAATCGCGCAAATTTTAATAAAAGCGTGGCAAACGAGAAAGCAAATTTTGTAGCTGAAACCACGGTTAAGCACATTCTTACGTTATTCCGAGTATAGCCCCCCTTTCTTTAAGCTTTATTTAATTTCTTCGCGTTACCATTCTCTGCTGTAAGCCAATCCGGTTGAGGTAAATAAGACGATGCCGCTTTACCCTGTTTAACAAGCGATTTATTCTCATCGACCTGCCTGATGGCTGCCCACTAATCACCTTTTGAGTCTGAAAGTTATGCTGGAAAATCTGAATTATTCATTATTCTCTCTTATTAATGCGACGCCAGACTCATCCGCATGGATGATTTCGTTAGCAATTTTTATTGCCAAAGATTTAATTACCGTGGTGCCATTGTTGGCTACGGTGCTTTGGCTATGGGGATTTACGGCGCAACGACAACTGGTGATAAAAATCGCCATCGCGCTAGCGGTCAGTCTGTTTGTTTCCTGGACGATGGGCCATCTGTTTCCGCATGACCGTCCATTTGTCGAGAATGTCGGCTATAACTTCCTGCATCATGCAGCAGATGACTCTTTCCCGAGCGATCATGGCACGGTGATATTTACCTTTGCGCTGGCATTTTTATGCTGGCATCGTTTGTGGTCAGGAGCAATCCTCATGGTACTGGCGGTAGTTATTGCCTGGTCGCGCGTTTATCTCGGTGTTCACTGGCCGCTGGACATGCTTGGTGGATTGTTGGCGGGAATGATTGGTTGCCTTAGCGCCCAGATTATCTGGCAAGCTGTGGGATCCAGGCTCTACCAGCGGCTGCAATTGTGGTATCGCATCTGTTTCGCCTTACTAATACGTAAAGGCTGGGTGCGTGGCTGATTTCGGATAAAAAGTGTAATATCAGGCGGCTCGCTTCAATAACAATTCAGAGGGATTATGGAAACACGTCGCGAAGAGCGTATCGGGCAATTACTGCAAGAATTAAAACGCAGCGATAAGTTACATCTGAAGGACGCCGCCACCCTGCTCGGGGTTTCAGAGATGACGATTCGCCGCGATTTGAATAACAACAGCGCCCCCGTCGTATTACTCGGCGGTTATATCGTTCTGGAACCGCGCAGTGCCAGCCATTACCTGTTAAGCGATCAAAAATCCCGTCTGGTGGAAGAAAAACGCCGGGCGGCAAAACTGGCTGCGACGCTGGTAGAACCCGATCAGACCCTCTTTTTTGACTGTGGCACTACCACGCCGTGGATTATTGAAGCGATAGATAATGAAATCCCTTTCACCGCCGTTTGTTATTCACTAAATACCTTTCTGGCACTGAAAGAGAAACCCCATTGCCGGGTGTTTCTTTGCGGCGGTGAATTTCATGCCAGTAACGCCATTTTTAAACCCGTCGATTTTCAATTGACGTTGAATAATTTCTGTCCAGATATCGCTTTTTATTCCGCAGCCGGAGTGCATATCAGTAAAGGTGCTACCTGTTTTAATCTTGAAGAGTTGCCGGTAAAACACTGGGCCATGTCGATGGCGCAAAAGCATGTGCTGGTTGTCGACCACAGTAAGTTTGGCAAGGTACGCCCGGCACGCATGAGTGACCTGAAACGATTTGATATTGTGGTAAGCGATCGTTGCCCGGAAGATGAGTATGTGAAGTACGCACAGACGCAGCATATTAAGTTGATGTATTGATGATGCATAACCGGATGACGTTAACGCGTCATCCGGTCATCAGAAGATTAAGAGAACCAGCCGCCGAACCACTGATGGAATTTCATCATTACGAAGTCCCACATCCGACCAAAGAATCCGCCCTCTTCCACATTTTCCATCACGATCAGCGGACGCTGTTCAATCGACTTGCCGTTAAGCTGGAAATCAATAGTGCCGACGACCTGACCTTTTTTCAGCGGTGCGGTAAGCTGCGGTTCCGTTAACGTGTAACTGGCTTTCAGGTTTTTCAGTTGCCCACGAGGGATGGTCACCGATCCCCCTTCACCGGCACCGAGATTCACTTCGCTCTTATCACCAAACCAAACCCGCTGAGTCACAAAGGTGGCATCAGGTTTAATTGGTGTCACGGTTTCAAAGAAGCGGAAACCCCAGGTCAGTAATTTCTCAGACTCATTAAAACGGATACGGTCAGTTTTCGCCCCCAGCACCACAGAGATCAAACGCATATCACCCTGGGTAGCCGAAGCGACCAGATTGTATCCCGCACCTGCCGTGGTTCCGGTCTTCATACCATCAACATTAACGTTACTGCTCCACAACAGGCGATTACGGTTAGGTTGGCGAATTTTGTTAAAGGTAAACTCTTTCTCTTTATGAATGGCATACTCTTCCGGTACATCGTGAATTAACGCTTTACCCAGCAATGCCATATCGCGCGCGGTACTAAACTGCCCCGGTGCATCCAGGCCGTGTACCGTCTGGAAGGTGGTGTTGGTCAGGCCCAGTTTCTTCGCATAACCATTCATCAAACCAATAAATGACTCCTGGCTGCCCGCAACATAATCTGCCAGTGCAATACAGGCATCATTACCGGACTGAATGATCACACCTTTATTCAAATCCGCCACAGAGACCTGATCGCCCGGTTTAAGAAACATGACCGATGAACCGCGCAGCGCTGGATTGCCCGTTGCCCAGGCATCTTTACCGACCGTCACCATATCGGTGAGTTTGATCTTATCGGCCTTAAGCGCCTGTCCAACCACATAGCTGGTCATGATTTTAGTCAGGCTTGCGGGGTCCAGTTTCTCATCCGCATTGCCTTCTGCCAGCACTTTGCCGCTGGCATAATCCATTAAAATCCATGCACGCGCATCCACGCTCGGCGCTTCAACGGTCTGTTCCGCCGCAAATGCCGTTGGGGCAAAAAGGAATAAAAATGCAGAACCCGCTGCAAGACCACGAAGGAAAGAGGAGTATTGCGTCATAAATGCCACCCGAGTATCCATTCAAAAAAAATACGTTATATCGCCGTATGATAAGTTCGGTGATTAATAACGCACACACAAGCTTAAAGAAACCGTAAGTTGGTAAAGTTTTTAAAGTTTATGCAATATCCTGCCGCTTCGCTGCTTCTGGTGTCATTTTTTTACTCACTGTTGCTTAAAAGTTAACTTTACTTCACCATCGGAATCCTGTTCAGCCTGTGGCTGCCTGTATAAAAGGGGTGACTATGATTACGCTGTGGGGTCGGAATAATTCAACCAACGTTAAAAAAGTGTTGCTGACGCTCGAAGAACTGGAACTACCTTATGAGCAAATTTTGGCGGGTCGTGAGTTTGGGGTAAACCATGACGCCGATTTTCTGGCGATGAATCCTAACGGGCTGGTGCCGCTGTTGCGTGACGACGAAAGTAATTTAATTCTTTGGGAATCAAACGCCATTGTCCGCTACCTTGCAGCACAGTACGGGCAAAACCGTTTATGGATCGACTCACCGGCACGCCGCGCAGAAGCCGAAAAGTGGATGGACTGGGCAAACCAGACGCTCAGTAATGCCCATCGAGGGATCCTGATGGGATTGGTCAGAACGCCACCGGAAGAGCGCGATCAGGCCGCCATTGATGCCAGTTGCAAGGAATGCGACGCCCTGTTTGCCCTTCTCGATGCAGAGTTGGCAAAAGTGAAATGGTTCTCCGGCGATGCATTTGGTGTGGGCGACATTGCCATCGCGCCGTTTATCTACAATTTGTTTAACGTTGGCCTGACCTGGACACCACGTCCGAATCTGCAACGCTGGTATCAGCAACTCACCGAACGCCCCGCGGTGCGTAAAGTTGTGATGATCCCTGTTAGCTAATTATTGCGTGGGCTAACTTTGAGTAATTCTCCATTGGACTCGTCGGTCAGAACGTATAAATAACCGTCGGGTCCGCTGCGAACATCACGAATTCGCTGCCTCCTGTCCGTTAATATGCGACCATCTTCTGCCACCTTGTTGCCTTTAACGCTCATCACGATGACATTTTTATTTTTCAGCGCGCCAATAAATAATTTTTGCCGCCACTGGGGGAATTTGTCGCTGTTATAGAAGGCCATGCCGCTCACCGCCGGTGAATCCTTCCAGTAAAAAATGGGTTGTTCAGTCCCGGCAACGATTTCCCCTTTCGCTTCCGGTATTTTAAAACCTGAGTAATTCATCCCCCAGGTTGCCAGCGGCCAACCGTAGTTTTTACCTTTTTCCGGGATATTAATTTCATCGCCGCCGCGCGGACCGTGTTCATTCAACCACAGCGTATTACTCCACGGATTCATCGCCATCCCTTGCGGGTTACGAATGCCATAAGACCAGATCCCGGCTCGCACACCAGCCCCCTCCACAAAGGGATTATCATCCGGGATCTCGCCCTGGTCGGTCAGGCGCACTAATTTACCCTGCAATTTATCCAGATCCTGCGCCGTCGGGCGCTGATTGTTTTCACCCAGACCAATATACAGATAGCCTTTACCATCAAATACCAGCCGCCCGCCAAAATGATTACCGGTAGAAAGTTTTGGCGTCTGGCGAAAAACGGTGCGGAAGTCCGTCACTTTTGCGAGGTCATCAGTTAAGCGGCCATAACCTACGGCAGTTCCGGCTTTACCATCATCACCGACTTCAGAAAAACTTAACCAGATACGGCGCGACTGGGCAAAATCAGGCGCTAATGCCACATCCAGCAAACCGCCCTGCCCGTGCGCCCAGACTTCCGGCACACCGGCAAGCGGCGCAGATAATCCTTTTCCTGCTTGCCAGTGGCGTAACTCGCCGCCGCGCAGGGTGATTAACATGCCGTGATTATCCGGTAAGAAGGCCAGCGCCCACGGATGGTCGAGTTTATCCTGCAGTACTTCGACATTTACCGTTTCGGGTGCCGCCCAAAGAGCGGAAGGAATACAGAGAAGGGGCACAAGGTAAAAGGATTGTCGATACATAACACCTCCGGATTGACTCTGGCTTAAAGCGTAGTCAGTCAGGGGCGTGACAAATTTATTTTTACATAAACTTAAATATGAAGGGGGAGACGCCTTCTCCCCCTTAGCTTTCAGGCCTGCTCAAGCATGGCGTGCTTCTCCAGGCTCTGGATACTCAGCGTTAAGCTCATCAGACAATTTTCAAGCTTATCGGCGTTGACGGTAATAAAAGTTGGGCAATCATGATACCCACTCATCAAACATACTGCGGCTGTCGCTAATGCTTCTTCAGCATGATGAAGAGCATTCCACTCTTCCTGATCCAGGTGAAGATTCAACCGCAGCGATTTATCGTGCAGTTCGCGATTCAGTTTAAAAAAGTTATCTCGTAGATGATTGCTTTCGCTGACGGACATGTATCCTTTGGCCTTCCTCAGTCGCACATATGCGGCGAGGTCAACTCGAGCATCGTTCAACCGATTAAGCAGATCGCTTCGCTGTCTGTCAACGAACATACTTCGATCCTCCTCTTTGCAGCCTTAGTGCAATTAAATAGTATGGCTACTTTTTGAACAAAGTGCTGTCAAGGATCAATACTTCACATCTTATTAATAAGAATTTACATTATTTCTCTTTCCAGTACCTCGCATCCCCAGGGTGCCAGTTCTAATTCTTGTGAACAAGCCTTGCCTGTTTCCGCCACTCGCCATGCACCAGGAAGCACCACATTTTGTACATGAGCAGTGTAATTTTGTACAAAAACCCATTCCTGATTGCCGTCTGTCCGACGCGTTGCAATAACGCCAACAGGAAGTTCAGTCGCAAGGGCTTTTGGAAGATTAAGTGAGTTGATCAACATCGCAGCAAACGCTTGATGAAATGACGCATCATTACGCGAAGCCACATAGAAAGCACGTCCCTGTCCGACGTGATTTACCGTTAACGCAGGTGTACCTGCATAAAAATCCTCACCATAGCGCGCCAGAACCTGTGCGCCTTCGGCGTGAATAACCGCACATAATTCCCTTGCCTGCCATTTACCTTGCAATCCATAGGCATTCGGCTCGCAGATAACTTCGTTATGCTGATAATCATTAAGGCTATCGATCTCTTCAGCCCACACGCCCATCAGGTCACGCAACGGGCCAGGAAAACCGCCCAGGTGACATAAATCAGTTTCATTGACAATCCCGGACCAGTAAGTGGTGACAAAATTGCCACCAGCTTCGACATAGGCACGGGCACGATCAGCAAATCCATCGCGAACCATATAGAGCATTGGAGCGATAACTAATTGATAACCCGTAAGATCACAATCAGCGTTGATAATATCAACCGCCACCCCCTGCTCCCAGAAAGGTCGGTAATGATCCACTACCGTTTGTTCGTAATGGATACCGCAATTGCGCGGCCCGGCAGCATCATTAATCGCCCAGCGGTTTTCCCAGTCGAAAATAATGGCAACTTTAGCCTGAGTTTTCGTCCCGACCAATTGCTTAAGATGTGCCAGTCGTTGCCCTAGCTGTATAACTTCGCGCCCGGTACGCGTCTCCAGATGACCGACGTGATCAACCACCGCACCATGAAACTTCTCCACGGCTCCGCGACTCTTACGCCACTGAAAATAGTGCACGCCATCTGCGCCATGAGCGACGGCCTGTAAAGAAGAAAGAATGTTCATTCCCGGCTTTTTCAATTTGCTGGTTGGCTGCCAACTTGTCTGGCTGGGGGTGGATTCCATCAGAATGAACGGTTTATTTTTCAAGGTACGCATCAGATCGTGATACATCGCTGTTTTACAAGCTACGGCGCGTTCATCTTCCTGTTTGTGCCACATGGGATAGCTATCCCAACTTACAAAATCGACAACCTCAGCTAATGACCAGTAGTTGTAATCATTGAAATACCACATAAAATTGGTCGTCGCGGGTAACTCAGGCCGTTCTGCTTTTAGCGGCGCGACTTCCATTTGATAGAATTCTTTTACCTGCGATGTGACAAAGCGTCGCCAGTCAAGATTCAGGCCGTGGTTAGACATCTCACCTAATGGAGAAGGTGACTCAATTTGTGACCAGTCACTGTATGTATGGCTCCAGAAGCCTGTCCACCATGCCTGATTAAGTGCCTCAAGAGTGGTGTAACGAGTCTGCAACCAATGGCGAAACGCCTGTTGGCATCCGTTACAATGACACTCACCGCCATACTCATTACTGATATGCCATCCCAGAACCGCCGGATGATTCGCGTATCGCTGCGCCAGCTTACGGTTAATTTGCGTCACTTTTTCTTTATACACTGGCGAAGAAAGGCAGTGATTATGGCGACCGCCGTGAAGCATTTTCTCGCGTGACGCGCTAACTCTCAGAACCTCTGGATAACGTGCTGCAAGCCAGGCGGGTTTGGCTCCGCTCGGGGTTGCCAGGAAGACAGAGATCCCGCCAGCATGAAGTTTATCCAACACCTCATCCAGCCAGTCAAAGCGATATTCCCCCTCTGTGGGTTCCAGCATTGACCAGCTAAAGATGCCCACCGACATGGTGTTACAACCAGCCTGTTGCATCATGGCAATATCTTTCTCCAGGATCCCAGGGACATGTAACCATTGTTCCGGATTGTAATCGGCACCATGAAGTAACCACGGGGCTGTGGGGATGATCGGTGGATGCTTGTCCATGCTGACTCCTGAATTGTTTTAAACAGACAAAAAATGTTATTCGTTCACAATACTGTCATCTAGTAATTAATTGCTTCGTTATGCAAGAAGTGTCCGGTAGAAATGTGAGCAACTACGCGTTTTTCCATTCAAACAGGCTCCACGGTTTGGCAGACATGCGCTGAAATACGTGAGCGTGATACGTATGACATTCACTGCGGTATACTGTGACAAATCTTTTAGCCGGGGCGAATATGAAAACCAAAGCTGCAACCCTTACCGATGTTGCTCGTCATGCCAATGTTTCTTATCAGACAGTGTCGCGGGTGCTTAACAATTCAGCGAACGTGTCTGCCAAAACACGTCAAAAAATTGAACAAGCCATTGCCGAACTTAAGTACGTTCCAAATCGCGTAGCTCAACAGTTGGTAGGGAAAGAGAGCAAAACGGTGGGGCTGGTCACCACCTCACTCGCCCTACATGCCCCTTCACAAATTGCGGCGGCGGTAAAAAAATATGCCGGGGAGCAGGGATATCAGGTGCTGATATCGATGATTGATGATGTTGATATTAAAGGTATTCAGGCTGCAGTTAATGACTTAAAAGCACAACGGGTAACAAAGATTATTATCAACGCCCCCCTGGAAACGGCATTGGCTGAAACTCTGGTTGCTGAAAACAGTGATGTATTGTGTCTGTTTCTCGACGTGGACCCTTATAGCCCGGTGTTTAACGTCACCTTTAATCCCGCAGAAGGTGCACGCGCCAGCGTAAAATATCTTTACGACTTGGGGCATCGTCAATTTTGCTTGATCTCTGGCCCTGAAAATTCAGTACCGGCGCGGTTACGACTCAATACCTGGCGCGATACCCTCGCCTCACTCCAACTGACACCGCTGGCCATACATTACGGTAGCTGGGACGCTCAAAGCGGCTATCTGGCGACATTACAGATGCTACGTGAAACGCCACAGGCGACCGCTCTTCTGATCGCGAACGATCAGATGGCGTTGGGTGCGTTAAGCGCCTTACATCAACAAAAACGTAAAATCCCGCAGGATATTTCTGTCATTGGCTATGACGACACCTATGAGAGTGCGTTTTTTGAACCTTCACTGACGACCGTCGCAATCGACTTTGATTTGCAAGGGAAAATTGCCGTTCAACAAATTTTACAGCCGGACGATGCACAAGCTATGCTCCGCTCTTCAACCATCCTTCCCAGCCGTCTGGTCGTGCGTAATTCTGCTGGCCCTCTGCACTCACCACAGGCTGATCTGATGAATATTGCCGAACACCTTCGCACGCTGGCAGATGAGCTAACACGCAAGGCATAAAAGTAATACGTTCTCATAAAGAAGATTTAGTGATCCATTTCGCTAAATCTTCTTTATTATCAGCAATAAATGTGATGCAAATCTCAAACATTCATTTAACACATTGCCTAATCATCAATGTCAGGGCCAGAGTAAAAATGAAATTGTTAACGTATGACATTTCCGGAGATGCATACCAAAACAATAACCAGTAAGCACAGCTAATGCCTGTGCCAACGGTAAATGACCCAACGCCAGTGATTGAGGATATGGCTATGTTATTGCCCGGTAAACGTAATTAT
Organism: Escherichia sp. MOD1-EC5950; assembly: GCF_002965345.1. Classification (NCBI taxonomy): domain Bacteria; kingdom Pseudomonadati; phylum Pseudomonadota; class Gammaproteobacteria; order Enterobacterales; family Enterobacteriaceae; genus Escherichia; species Escherichia sp. MOD1-EC5950. The sequence goes on along the minus strand of NZ_PTSR01000005.1, from coordinate 73,419 downwards.
ATTTTGCTCAGTATTTTCGATTTTCTGTACCTCTTCGCCTGGTCGGCAACGATGGCATTTTTTGTCATATGGACGACACAGCATCTGGAAATTACCGCCACACGCACAGGATTACTTTATTCCGTTAATGCTTTCATTGCGTTATTAATGCAGCCGTTCTTCGGTTTCATCTCCGATAAATTTGGTCTTAAGAAACAACTCATCTGGATCCTCGTCGCATTATTACTTCCCGTAGGCCCATTCTTTATTTATGTGTATGCCCCGCTTCTGGTTCATAACTTCTGGCTGGGCGCTGTTTTGGGTGGCGTTTACCTGGGGATCATTTTTAATTCTGGCTGTGGCGTTCTGGATTCCTGGATAGATAAAGTTTCGCGTCGTTATCATTTTGAATATGGTCGCGTAAGGATGTGGGGCTCTCTGGGATGGGCCGCCGCCGCGTGGATTGTTGGTAAATATATTGATACCAACCCTAATCTCTCTTTCTGGCTGGCAAGCTGCGCCATTGTGATCGCCGCAATCTGCTTTATGTTTACCAAAATCGAACTTACCGAGGCCGAAATTGAAAAAACCAATTCGCTGAAAGCCATCCATGCCCTTGAGCTGGCAAAAAATAGTCAGTTCTGGTTTTTATTGATGTTCACTCTGTTCGTAACACAAATTTATGACACCTACGATCAACAGTTCGCACAGTATTTTTCGCTGCAATTTCCGACACCAGAAGAAGGCAATCGCTGGTACGGAATTCTGGCTTCTGTTCAGGTCTGCGGAGAAACCTTATTTCTCTGCCTGATGCCTTGGTTTGTTAACCGCACTGGTGCAAAATGGGCGTTAGTGATTGCCGGAACCATTATGTCGTTACGCATTGCCGGTTCTGCAATCCAACTGGGACCGGTGTGGATTGCAGCCGTTAAAATGATGCACGCCATCGAAAAACCACTGATCCTGGTGTCTGTGTTTAAATTTATCGCGGCTAACTTTGATCATAAACTCTCTTCAACGGTCTACCTGCTAGTGCTTTTTGTGGCATCCATCGCCACAGCAATCTATTCACCCATTGCAGGCTATCTGTATGACACCATTGGCTTTGCTGAAACCTATCTAATCCTGGGGGCTATTGCCGGTTGCTTCACGCTTATTTCGGTCTTTACGCTGCGGGACAAATCCAGCAGCCAGCCTACGGAGACGCTAACTGAAAATTCTGTAGCATGATCCTCATTTGCGCCCCTTTATTTGGGGCGCTTTCCTCACCGGTTGACCAGATTGCGATACAAATTTTATCCAGAACTCTGTAGAATCCCTGCCCTGACCTTTCCTGTAACTGAATATTTTTTAAGCTATGAGCAAAGTAACTCCCCAGCCGAAAATCGGCTTTGTTTCCCTCGGCTGTCCGAAAAACCTCGTCGATTCAGAGCGCATTCTGACTGAACTGCGCACTGAAGGTTATGATGTAGTACCGAGCTATGACGACGCAGATATGGTGATCGTCAACACCTGCGGCTTTATTGACAGTGCGGTGCAAGAATCACTGGAAGCCATTGGCGAAGCGTTGAATGAAAACGGCAAGGTAATTGTGACCGGTTGTCTGGGGGCGAAAGAAGATCAAATCCGCGAAGTCCATCCAAAAGTGCTGGAAATCACCGGCCCTCATAGCTACGAGCAGGTTCTGGAACACGTTCATCACTACGTGCCAAAACCGAAACACAACCCATTCCTGAGCCTGGTGCCGGAGCAAGGTGTTAAGCTGACACCGCGTCATTATGCTTATCTGAAGATTTCCGAAGGCTGTAACCATCGTTGCACCTTCTGCATTATTCCGTCTATGCGCGGCGATCTGGTGAGCCGCCCGATTGGCGAAGTGTTAAGTGAAGCGAAACGTCTGGTTGATGCGGGTGTTAAAGAGATTCTGGTGATCTCCCAGGATACTTCCGCGTATGGTGTTGATGTAAAACACCGCACTGGCTTCCACAACGGCGAACCAGTAAAAACCAGCATGGTCAGCCTGTGCGAACAGCTATCAAAACTGGGGATCTGGACGCGCCTGCACTACGTTTACCCTTACCCGCATGTGGATGACGTCATCCCGTTGATGGCAGAAGGCAAAATTCTGCCATATCTGGATATTCCGTTACAGCACGCCAGCCCGCGCATTCTCAAACTGATGAAGCGTCCGGGTTCTGTAGATCGCCAACTGGCGCGCATTAAACAGTGGCGCGAAATTTGCCCGGAACTGACACTGCGCTCAACCTTTATTGTCGGCTTCCCTGGCGAGACGGAAGAAGATTTCCAGATGCTGCTCGATTTCCTGAAAGAAGCTCGTCTGGATCGCGTTGGTTGCTTTAAATACAGCCCGGTTGAAGGTGCTGATGCCAATGCCCTGCCTGACCAGGTTCCGGAAGAAGTGAAAGAAGAACGCTGGAACCGCTTCATGCAACTGCAACAGCAGATTTCCGCCGAGCGTCTGCAGGAGAAGGTGGGTCGTGAAATTCTGGTGATCATCGACGAAGTGGACGAAGAAGGCGCGATTGGCCGCAGTATGGCAGATGCACCGGAAATCGACGGCGCGGTTTATCTCAATGGTGAAACCAACGTTAAGCCGGGTGATATTGTGCGTGTGAAAGTCGAACACGCCGATGAGTACGATTTGTGGGGGAGTCTGGTTTAATTAATGTCAGGCCGGGCAAATTACCCGCCCGGCCTGCTAATAAGCATTATTGCCAGCTAATCTGCGCCCTGCCGTTTTTCTTACTTTTATACAGCCGCTCATCTGCCAGCATTTTCAGCCGTTCAACGGTAGTACATTCATTTGAATGCGCCACGCCGATACTGGTGCTTAAGTTAATGCTCCCCACCTGGAAATGGACGATTTCTTTTAGTATTGATAGCAACTCTTCCAGAGTACCACCGGTATAAATCACCGCAAATTCGTCGCCGCCAAAGCGGTAGACTTTGCCTTTATCTACCGGAATCTGTGATTTGAGAATTTTCACTACCTTCATCAACACTTCATCGCCCAGCAAATGCCCGAAGGTATCGTTAATGTTTTTGAATTTATCGACGTCAAACAGGCACAAATAGCCACCTTTTTCCGGCAGGGCTTTTAAATCTTCATCAAAAGATTTTCTGCCCATTGCTTTCGTCAGGTCGTCAAGAAACGCTGAGTTATACATGCTGTAGAGTTTTTTGACATCCGCAGCCGAGAAGAAAAGCCCACCATCCAGCACGCGGTCAAAATGGTTATTAATGATAGCTTCTTTCTCAACGATGCCGCGATTAATGACTCTGCGTACCAGATACATGCAACTTATCCCCGATATCGCTGCCACTAATGCGGCAAAGAAAATAATTAAAGTACAAACCTGAAAATAGACATCCTTCTTATAAGCAAAGACATACAACCCCGTTGGTAAATAAGTGAAGTGTTCCATCGCTTCCGAAACAGTAAAGATGGCATTTTTCGCGTTATATTCATCCCCAACAACTGGCTTGCCACCTTTGAATAAAGAGAACATCAGGTTCTCGCTATCCATTGCCAGCGACTTTGAGAGTAACGAAAATCGTTCCAGCCCAAGCAAAAATATCAGACTGCGGTTGTGAGTAACCGGATAGAGATAATAGACGAAGGTTTTACCGTCAAAAGAGATAAACCCCGTATTTTTGACATGCCGATACTTAACAACCTGCATAATATCTGCACAATAATTTTTTTCATACTCCTTAACCTGAATACACTCGTCGCTGGAAATCAGATAAGGACCAACATCATACAAATAAGAAGGTGAAACCGAGTCAGCGTAAGCTGTGCGCAAGCCAACCAACAGTTGTTCTTCAGTCGGATTAAGCGTGTTAATGAGATCAATTGACACACTGCGCCGATATTCGGCAATATTTGCCACCGCAAAAGCAGTATCAATAACGGACTGTTTCAGGCCATACACCCGTTCTTTTACCATCTGGGTATAGATCCCGCAGGCAACTGCTGAAATCATGATAAAAATCAGCAGACTGACTGTAAGTACGAATTTATTGATTCTGGACATACCTAAACTACTCTTTTACTAACTTTCCACTTTTGTCCCAGGCAGAGAATGGCAACGGCTTCTGATATAGATACCCCTGGGCCTGAATACACCCTAATTTGATTAATTCACGCGCAACCTCTTCGCTCTCAACACCTTCTGCAATTACCGGGATCCGGTTATAGCGGGCCAGGTCGAAGATAATGCGTACAATTTTTCCCGCAGTGCCGAAAATATCGCCGGTAAATTGCGAGTCTACTTTTATGCTGTCAGGATTAATTTCATAAAAACGCTTCAGGTTTGACAAACCTATACCAAAGTCATCAATCGATATCCGTACTCCTTGTTGACGCAGTTGTTCAATATTGAGATAAAAATGTTCATTAATACGTTCAATCACTGTTTCAGTGATCTCAATACAGATGCTATTCGCTTTCAGCTCATGTTCTTCCATAATAGCTGTAAAACGCGCATGAAAGTGTGGCTCGTTTAACTGCCATGGCGAAACATTAATATGCAGTAAGAAACCTTCCTGCAGTTCCGCACGCTGGCTAAAATGTCTGAATTCCCCCATCGCCGTTTTAATAATTTGATAACCCAGTTCATTGATAAAACCGATATCTTCAGCGATAGCAATAAACTTCAGCGGCGAGATTATCCCCCGCTCTGCTGAAACCCAGCGGCACAGCGCCTCAGCTCCCAGAATGTCGCGGGTATTAATATCAACAATCGGTTGATAGACCAAAAATAGCTCGCCTTTTTCCATTGCATTACGGATATTGCGCGCAATCCAGATATTTTCTTCAATTTCTCTGAGTTTCTCATCATCACAGAAAATAAATTCAGAGAACATATGATCGCGGATACTGGAAATCGCCAGTTTTAGTTTTTCTGCGTAGCTCCAGGCATTTTCGCCTTTCAGAGGTTCACAAATGGCAGATTTATGTATACGCAGATTGCGGTAGCCAAAGCTACTGTCGAAATCGTTTATCATCGCGATCTTATGGGTAAAAATCTCTACATTTTCCCGACACAATAATAAATAGAGATCGGCATTGAATGTCACAATATCGCAACATTGCGCGTATTTCTCGGCAATTTGCTGACACAGTTTCCTGACGATTTTGTTGCGTTCCTCAACGCCAAACACCGCTTCGACAGCTTCCAGTCCGCACAGTTTGATGATCCCAACGGCCAGATACTGATTATTGTTTGACTCAATAATCGCCATATTTTTGATAAACCCGCTTTCCTGATCGTAGGAGATCAGCGAGAGCAATTTATTTGAACGCTCAACTTCTGCATCTTTCATTTCCGCGATCGAATTTTTGATGCTGATAATCTCTTTTGCATCGCCTTCACGAATTTTCAGTGCCTGCATTTGATCCGCAGAGTCGGGTAAAAATTCCAGCGTATTGACCAGCGTTGTCATTTCGGAAAATTGTCGACGGAACACACGGGTGGTCATTAAGTAAACCACCAGCAATACGATAATAATGAAAGCAAATGGTAAATAAAAGAGTTTGTCTGATGCGTTAAATAAATCCCCCGTAGGATAATAAAAATAGATATCGAACAATGGATTATTAGGAACTGCCGATTTCCTTGCGATATATTCTATATCAACAGAATCAATAATATTATAACTATCTTCGCTATTATAAATAATCAATTTTTCGCGAGCGAGTTGATTCTTGGCAATGATTTCATGACCTTGTTTCAGAAACAGGACTTCATCCGTTGCGCTGATTTGATCAAGGTATTCGTTCAGATATCGCCAATTTAAATCGACGTGAATTTTATCAACAGCCAGCAAATCACGATCTTTGCCGTTAATTCGTAGCGTAAAAGAAATACATTTTTTACCCGGGCGATCAAAGCAATTGTATGCCGGATTCCAGCTACTGTCAGAGCCATCCGAGGATACAGACCACGGACGTTGCGACGGGTTAAAATCGGAAAAAATAACGCGCCCCGCCTCATCGATAAGCGGCCCATTAACCTTTTCCTGATGATAAACAACGATTTTATCGTTCGCCCGCCGCGAAAAGAGATAATATTTATTATTATCCAGCACCAGTCCCACTGAATCTAAAAATGGCATCATTTCCATTTTCAGAATAACAGCACGTTTAATCTCCTCACTGTTTTTCAACAAATAGAGTGAGTCTTTTAACGTCAGGGCCGAACGTTCAATATCTTTAAAGAAATAGCCAACGTTTTTTGAATAAGTTCAAAGCGGCTATCGGCACGTTTTACCGCACGTTCCGATACCAACTGATAGTTAATGATGAAAAAAAGACCAATAAATGACAGCGCAGCCAATAAAAATAAAATTATCAGCCTTATCTTTATCTTTTCGTATAAACTCAGCATGTTAATACATTTAACAAAATAACTGCCAGTACGCTGTGCCGCTGCATAAATAGTTCCCCACAGCGACTTTTTAACTAAATGACCAGATTCTACAAAATCAGCAAAAAGTTACAACACTTGCTTCAGGCAATAATTTCCTGCGAGGTGATAACCCTTTCAAGCAATATTCAACCGTGATTATCCTTTAATTTTGGGATCCAGCGCATCGCGTAAACCATCGCCCAGCAAGTTGAAAGCCAGCACGGTCAGAAAAATGGCCAGTGCCGGAAAAACCGCCACATGCGGCGCGATAACCATATCCGCTCTCGCTTCATTGAGCATCGCCCCCCACTCTGGCGTCGGCGGCTGCGCGCCAAGGCCGAGAAACGACAGGCTGGCGGCGGAAATAATCGAGGTGCCAATACGCATGGTGAAGAACACGACGATAGAAGAGACTGTCCCCGGTAAGATGTGACGCAACAAAATAGTCACATCGCTGGCACCAATACTGCGTGCTGATTCAATAAAGGTTTGCTGTTTCAACACTAGTGTGTTGCCGCGCACCAATCGGGCAAACGCCGGAATGGAAAAGATAGCGACGGCGATAATCACGTTAGCAATGCCACTTCCCAACACCGCGACAACAGCGATAGCCAGCAAAATACCGGGAAACGCAAACAGCACATCGCAAATGCGCATGATCAGTCGGTCCCACCAGCCTTCATAATATCCTGCCAGCAAGCCCAGCAACGTCCCAATCGCCGCACCAATAAACACCGCAAATACGCCAGCCGCCAGCGAGATTTGCGCCCCCACCAGGACACGGCTGAAAATGTCGCGCCCCAGTGAATCGACGCCAAACCAGTGCTGCAAAGAGGGGCCGTTATTCAGGTTGTCATAGTCAAAATAATTTTCGGCGTCATAAGGAGCGATCCAGCGCGCCAAAACAGCCACTATAATCAATAAGATAACGAACAATGTGGCGCTCATCGCCATATGCTGACGACGAAAACGCCGCCAGAACTCATGCCACGGTGTACGTACCTGGTCAGGTTTTACCAGTGGCATAGCGTTTAACACCGCCTGACGTCGCCAGTTAAATAATCGCATCCTTACTTGTACCTGATAGCCGGGTTAATGGCAGCGTAAAGCACATCCACCACTAAGTTGATAAGAATAAATTCCAGCGAGAAAAGCAGAATTTCTGCCTGAATCACCGGGTAATCACGCATTTCTACCGAATCGACCAGTAAACGTCCAAGTCCGGGCCAGTTAAAGACTTTCTCCACGACAATGGAGCCGCCGAGCAAGAAGCCAAACTGTAAGCCCATCATGGTAACCACCGGGATCATCGCATTACGTAACCCATGTTTGAGGATGACCCAGGTTTCGCTCACCCCTTTCGCCCTCGCGGTACGCATATAATCTTCACTTAAGACATCGACAAATGAAGCACGGGTAAAACGCGCCATCACCGCCGCCACCGCTGCGCCAAGTGTCAGGGAGGGTAAAATGTAGTGCTGCCAACTGTCTGCACCAACAGTCGGCAGCCACCCCAACTCAACGGAGAACACCTGAATCAAAAGCATCCCCAGCGCAAATGCCGGGAAGGAAATCCCCGATACCGCGATGGTCATGCTCAATCGATCCGGCCAACGGTTACGCCAGACGGCGGCCACAATCCCCGCCGCCATACCAAATATCACCGCCCAAACCATACTGGTAATAGTCAGCCACAATGTAGGCATGAAGCGGCTGGCAATCTCATCGGCAACCGGACGACGCGACACCATCGACAGACCAAAATCCCCCTGTACGGCGTTGCTGATGTAGTGCCAGAACTGGTAATACAGCGGCTGATCCAGCCCCAGTTGCTGGCGCACCAGTTCGATAACCTGAGCATCGGCTTCGGGGCCGGCAATCAATCGCGCCGGATCGCCGGGCAGCATATGGACAAATAAAAACACCAGCACCGAGACGATAAACAGCGTTGGGATCAATCCCAGTAAGCGTTTGATAACGTAATTAAGCATTCCACTCCCTGCGTTGCTTATTGCAAATCCGCGTCTTCAAAGCTAAAGCCTGTATCTGGCATGATCCAAAAACCGGTCAGGTTTTTACTGTGTGCCGACACCAGTTTTTCTACCACCAGCGGGATCCACGGCGATTCTTGCCAGATGATATCCTGCGCCGCCTTATACAAGCGTGCCTTTTCCGCCGGATCGTTGGTTTTCAGTGCCTGAGCAAGGTCTTCATCCACCTGCTTATTGCTGTAAAACGCGGTATTAAACAGCGTCGGTGGCCAGTTCTGCGAAGCAAACAGCGGCGAAAGCGCCCAGTCAGCTTCGCCGGTCGATGCCGACCACCCCGTGTAGAACATCCGCACATTGCTCTCTTTCTGCCCTTTTCCTTCCACTTCCGCCGCCCGTTGTCCGGCATCCATCGCCGTCACCTGGGCTTTAATCCCTACCTGCGCTAACTGCTGCTGGGTAAATTGCAGCACTTTCTGCGCGGTGCTGTGGTTATGTGATGACCACAGCGTGGTACTGAAACCGTTGGGATACCCCGCCTCTTTCAGTAACTCACGTGCTTTAGCCGGATTGTAAGGCCACGGTTGATAACTTTGCGCGTAGGCAATACTCGGAGGTACAACACCGGTAGCTGGCGTTGCATATCCTGCAAATGCCACCTTAACCAGCGCCTGACGGTTGATGGCGTAATTCAGCGCCTCACGCACTTTCGGATTATCGAACGGCTTTTGCGTCACGTTCATGCTGATATAACGCTGCATAATCGACGGACTGGCCATCAGCTCGATATTTTTGTTCTTCTCCAGTAACGCGGCTTGTTCATAAGGAATAGGGAAAGCAAACTGCGCTTCACCGGTTTGCAACATTGCCGCCCGGGTGTTGTTGTCCGCCACCGGACGCCAGGTAATGCTGTCCAGTTTGGGCAGACCGGGCTGCCAGTAACCCGCAAATTTCTTCACTTTCACAAAATCGGTCTGATTCCAGGTATCCAACGCATACGGCCCGGTTCCGACCGGATGAAAGCCGATCTCTTTACCATATTTTTCCAGTGCCGCAGGTGAAATCATTGCTGTCGCCGGATGAGCGAGAATATTAATAAACGCGGAAAACGGCTGTTTGAGCGTAATCTTCACCGTTGTCGGATCGACCGCTTCAGTTTTGGCAATATTTTTGTACAAGTTATAGCGTTTAAGATGATTCGCCGGATCGCTGGCTCGATCCAGATTCGCTTTTACCGCCGCAGCGTTGAAGTCAGTGCCGTCCTGGAACTTAATCCCTTCGCGCAATTTCACGGTGTAAGTGAGGCCGTCATCAGAGACGGTATAACTCTCTGCCAGCACATTTTTCAGCTTCATCTCTTTATCCAGACCGAACAGCCCCTGATAAAACGATTTCGCCACAGCCTGCGATAACGTGTCATTCGCGTCATACGGATCGAGCGTGGTGAAGTTCGACCCCACCGCCACAACCACATCTTTGGCAGCGAATGCACAAGATGCCATCAACGCTGTGGCAATGCCCAGCGCTACTAACCCACTACGGTGTACAGCTCTTGCCATTTTATTCTCCGCCTGAATGTTATCTACGCATGAATGCGTATTCTGATTGTGGTTGTGCGACGTAATGCCCCGGTCCGACGCATTGTAACGAGACGGTGGCAACCTCTTCGCCACGCAGATGAATATTGCTGGGAAGATCGTCCGACAACAGTACGCGCCGTGGTCGCAGTCGGGACGGTTCCGCCACCGGAACTGCCGCCAGTAATTTACGCGTATAAGGGTGCTGCGGATTTTCAAATATCGCGCGCCGTGGGCCAATCTCAACGATTTGCCCGAGATACATCACCGCCACGCGATGACTGATCCGCTCCACGACTGCCATATCGTGGGAGATAAATAGATACGCGATACCGAAATCACGCTGAAGATCAAGCAACAGGTTGATAATTTGCCCGCGAATAGAAACATCCAGCGCCGACACGGCTTCATCGGCAATAATCACTTTCGGATTCAGCGCCAACGCACGGGCAATGCAGATGCGCTGACGCTGACCACCAGAAAACTCATGCGGGTAACGCCATGCGTGTTCAGGTAACAGGCCAACGCGCTCCAGCAACCACGCAACGCGTGCAGCAGCTTCTTTACCCTGCAATAAACCGTGTACGCGCAGCGGTTCGATAATCGAATCACCGATGGTCTGGCGAGGATCCAGCGAGGCGTAAGGATCCTGAAAAATAAACTGGATATTGCGGCGCAACGACTGAAGTTTACCGGGCGAGAGAGTATCGATTCGCTGACCGTTAAAGATAATTTCGCCGCTCTGCGATTCGACCAGACGCAACAGCGCCCGTCCGGTAGTGGATTTACCGCTGCCAGACTCGCCCACCAGCGACAGCGTTTCACCAGGCCTGAGATCAAAACTGACTTTCTCAACGGCGTGCACTTCTCGCGTTACGCGATTCAACAACCCGCTACGCAAAGGGAAACGGGTAACCAGATTACGCACCTGTAAAACAGGTTCGCCATCCACCACCGTTTTCTGTTCGACAGGACTTTCCTGTTTAGCCGGATGTTCAAGTGATATCAGCGGAAAACGACGGGGATAATCTTGCCCTTTCATCGCGCCGAGCTGCGGAACAGCAGCCAGCAGTGCACGGGTATAGGGGTGCTGCGGCGCATGAAATATCTGTTCGACGCTGCCCGTTTCAACCGCCTCGCCCTGATACATCACCAGCACCCGATCGGCAATCTCTGCCACCACGCCCATATCGTGAGTGATAAAGATGACGCCCATCGACATCTCTTTTTGCAATACTTTGATTAATTGCAGGATCTGCGCCTGGATGGTGACATCCAGCGCGGTGGTCGGCTCATCGGCAATCAGCACCGCCGGGCGACATGACAGTGCCATTGCGATCATGACCCGCTGGCGCATCCCTCCGGAGAGTTGATGGGGATAACGTGAAAGAATGGTTTGAGCTTCCGGAATGCGAACCTGATCCAGCATCCGCTTCGCCTCCACCATCGCTTCTTCACGACTGGCGTTTTGATGCAAACGGATAGACTCAGCAATCTGCTCACCCACAGTAAATACCGGGTTTAGCGACGTCATCGGCTCCTGGAAAATCATCGCTATATCTGCGCCGCGTATATGCTGCATTTGCCCGGAGCTCTGCGTACTAAGCTCAATCACCTCATGGCTGCGCCGCCGCAGCAGCATTTTATCGCACTGTACCAAACCGCCCGCCTGTTCCAGCAGACGCATCAACGCCAGTGCTGTAACTGACTTGCCGGAACCGGATTCGCCAACAATCGCCAGCGTCTCGCCGCGTTGCAGACTAAAAGAGAGGCCGCGAACCGCAGCCATTTTCTGCAGGTCTTGTATAAAGGCAATATTGAGGTTCTCAACCGCCAGCACATCACCGGCATCAAGCTCATCACTGTGTGGCAACGGTGTCCCCTTTTTCACGGTAGATACCGGTGGTTGGCGTATCGCCTGCATAGCCCCAGGCGCGATACATTCCTTCGGTGTTAAACGGTAACGCGACGTTACCTTCATGATCGATAGCGATTAAACCACCACTGCCATCAAGCGCAGGGAGTTTTTCCATCACTACCCGCTCGCAGGCTTCCGCGAGACTTAAACCGCCGTAATCCATTAACGCAGCGATGTCATATGCCGCCAGCGTACGAATGAAGACTTCGCCCGTACCGGTACAAGAAACCGCCACGCTGGCGTTATTGGCGTAGCACCCGGCACCGACAAGCGGGCTGTCACCGACCCGACCGGGTAATTTGTTAGTCATTCCCCCCGTGGACGTGGCTGCCGCCAGGTTGCCGTATTGATCCAACGCCACAGCGCCCACAGTGCCCATTTTCTGTTTTTCATCCAGCGGTGCGTCGCTATGGTCGAGGATCATTTCCCCTTCCTCACGCGCCGCCATCAGTTGTTCATAACGCAAAGGCGTGGAAAAAATCTCCGGCGAGACGCGTTCCATGTCATGAGCAAAAGCAAAATTTTCCGCTCCTTCGCCAATCATCATCACATGCGGGCTTTGCTCCATCACCAGACGGGCAGCAAGAATCGGATTGCGCAGATGACTGACGCCCGCGACCGCACCGGCTTTCAGGGTGTTACCATCCATCACACAGGCATCCAGCTCATGAGTTTCATCACGGGTGAAGACAGCACCAATACCGGCGTTAAATAGTGGGCACTCTTCCAGCAAGCGCACAGCTTCTGTTACCACATCCAGCGCACTTTCGCCCGCTTCGAGCATTTTCTGCCCGGTTTCAACAATGGCAGACAGCGCCTCAATGTAGCGTAATTCCTGTTGCAGACTCATCTGCGCGCGGCTAATTGCGCCTGCGCCACCGTGAATTGCAATGACTGCTTTGCCCATAGTTTTCGTCCATTAAAGGGTGGTTCGCCACTTTTGCTATAAATATCAGAATTTTTATGAATTACTCATTCAATTTTTGAATATAGAAAGATGTATATGGCATGTAAAGGCAGGAACCCACGCTACGCCCGAGGTGGCATACAGTCCGGGGCGTTTTTCTGACATAATAAGCAAATTCGATTTTGCCTCCGCAGGAGTGTTTTCATGGAATTTACCACCGGTTTGATGCCGCTCGACACCGCGCTTAATGAGATGCTTTCTCGCGTTACCCCTCTGACTACCCAGGAAACGCTGCCACTGGTACAGTGTTTTGGTCGCATTCTGGCAAGCGATGTCACTTCGCCGCTGGATGTCCCTGGGTTTGATAACTCCGCAATGGACGGCTACGCGGTTCGTTTAGCCGATGTCGCTTCCGGTCAACCACTGCCCGTCGCCGGTAAGTCGTTTGCGGGTCAGCCATATCATGGCGAGTGGCCTGCTGGCACCTGTATTCGTATTATGACCGGCGCGCCGGTGCCGGAAGGCTGTGAAGCTGTGGTAATGCAGGAACAGACTGAACAAACGGACAATGGCGTACGTTTTACCGCTGAAGTAAGTCGCGGGCAAAATATTCGTCGACGCGGTGAGGATATCTCCGCGGGAGCAGTTGTTTTCCCGACAGGTACTCGCCTGACTACCGCCGAACTGCCCGTGATTGCTTCGTTGGGGATTGCCGAAGTTCCGGTGATTCGCAAAGTGCGTGTGGCGCTATTTTCCACGGGTGATGAGTTACAGTTACCCGGTCAGCCGCTGGGTGATGGTCAAATCTACGATACCAACCGTCTCGCCGTGCACCTGATGCTGGAACAGTTAGGTTGCGAGGTAATTAACTTAGGGATTATCCGTGACGACCCGAACGCATTACGTGCGGCATTTATTGAAGCTGACAGTCAGGCGGATGTGGTGATCAGTTCCGGCGGCGTTTCGGTTGGTGAAGCGGATTACACCAAAAACATTCTCGAAGAGCTGGGCGAAATCGCATTCTGGAAACTGGCGATTAAACCAGGTAAACCGTTTGCGTTCGGCAAACTCTCTAATAGCTGGTTCTGTGGCCTGCCGGGCAACCCGGTTTCTGCGACGCTGACTTTCTATCAACTGGTACAACCGTTACTGGCAAAATTAAGCGGCAACACCGCCAGCGGCCTGCCAGCGCGTCAGCGCGTACGCACAGTATCTCGACTGAAGAAATCCCCCGGACGTCTTGATTTCCAGCGTGGCGTGCTACAACGCAACGCCAACGGCGAACTGGAAGTGTCGACCACCGGACATCAGGGTTCGCATATTTTTAGTTCTTTTAGTCTCGGTAACTGTTTTATCGTGCTGGAACGCGATCGCGGAAATGTAGAAGCGGGCGAATGGGTAGAAGTCGAGCCATTTAACGCGTTGTTCGGGGGCTTGTAATGGCGGAACTCAGCGATCAGGAGATGCTGCGCTATAACCGGCAAATCATCCTGCGTGGTTTTGATTTTGACGGTCAGGAAGCGCTGAAAGATTCTCGCGTGTTGGTCGTTGGCCTGGGCGGGCTGGGGTGTGCAGCATCGCAATATCTGGCAAGTGCGGGCATCGGCAACCTGACGTTGCTCGACTTTGACACCGTTTCGCTCTCGAATCTGCAACGTCAGACACTACACAGTGATGCCACGGTCGGGCAACCGAAGGTTGAATCCGCCCGTGAGGCACTGGCGCGAATCAATCCTCACATCGCGATTACACCGGTGAATGCGCTGCTTGACGACGCTGAACTTGCTGCGTTGATTGCCAAACACAATCTGGTGCTCGACTGTACAGATAATGTCACGGTGCGTAATCAACTTAACGCGGGCTGTTTTGCCGCAAAGGTGCCGCTGGTTTCTGGCGCGGCGATTCGTATGGAAGGTCAAATCACCGTCTTTACCTGGCAGGATGGTGAACCGTGCTACCGTTGCCTGAGTCGTCTGTTTGGCGAAAACGCGTTAACCTGCGTGGAAGCAGGCGTAATGGCACCGTTGATCGGCGTAATTGGTTCGTTGCAGGCAATGGAAGCGATCAAACTGCTGGCAGGTTATGGCAAACCTGCCAATGGGAAAATCGTGATGTACGATGCGATGACCTGTCAGTTTCGCGAAATGAAGCTGATGCGCAATCCTGGATGTGAGGTGTGCGGACAGTAATTGTCGCCTGTAGTCCTGATAAGACGCGGCAGGCATCGCATGGGCATTTGCTCCAGACGCCAGATGCGGCGCGAACGCCTTATCTGGCCTACGGTTCGGGCGCAGATTTCCAGGCCTGATAAGACGCGGCAAGCGTCGGTGCACTCCGCCACGTCATAATCAATTTTTGAGGATGGTGAACGTCCTGTTAAATCGACGTCCGGCCAAACGCCCCCTGCCAGTCCTGCTCAAACTTCGCCACGGCGGCATCGACCGCCGGATAGCTAATCATCTGCTGCGCAACATCCAGCGGCAGCGTGATTGACTCACATCCTGCCAGTAAGCAGTCCAGCGCCTGACGCGGGGTTTTGAAACTCGCCGCCAGCACTTTCGCCTGTGGTGCATGCATTTTCAGCAACTGATGCAAATCGGTCACGGTCTGAATACCACTTCCGCCCTGGGCATCAATACGGTTCACGTAAGGCGCAACATATTCCGCACCCGCCAGCGCTGACAGCAGACCTTGCGCCGCACCATACACCGCCGTGCCCAACGTTGGGATCCCTTCCGTCTTTAACATCTTGATGGCTGCCAGCCCCTCGGCGGTCACCGGTACTTTAACCACGATATCCGCAATAATAGAACGCAGTTTGCGTGCATCGTTCAACATGCCTTCAGCGGTGGTAGCCATTACCTGGGCAAACAAACGCCCCTGCCCCCCCATCGCTTCGTGAAGTTCCGGAAGCACAACCTCCAGCGGCTTTTTGCCTGCAGCGATAATGCTTGGGTTAGTGGTCACACCCGCCAGCGGGAAAACACGCGCCAGCGCCTTCACTGCAGCAACGTCTGAAGTATCCAGATACAGTTCCATAGCCATCCTCAAATGTACTTTTGTATGAAATCAGACTATCACGAAAAAACCCTCTGAACAGTTGATGCACATCAATTTAACTTTCATTCGAAAGCTATTTAATGTTTGAACGAAACAGAGGGGCATCTATGATCTTCAATATTCAACGCTACTCGACCCACGACGGTCCCGGTATCCGCACCGTAGTTTTTCTTAAAGGCTGCTCATTGGGCTGCCGCTGGTGTCAGAACCCGGAAAGCCGCGCCCGCACGCAGGATCTGCTGTATGACGCACGTCTGTGCCTGGAAGGCTGCGAGCTGTGCGCTAAGGCGGCCCCGGAAGTGATTGAGCGAGCGCTGAATGGTTTACTTATCCATCGTGAAAAGTTAACGCCTGAGCATCTGAGCGCGCTGACCGACTGCTGCCCAACTCAGGCACTGACCGTATGCGGTGAAACAAAAAACGTTGAGGAGATCATGGCGACCGTCCTGCGCGACAAACCGTTTTACGATCGCAGCGGCGGCGGTTTAACGCTTTCTGGCGGGGAGCCGTTTATGCAGCCGGAAATGGCGGCGGCGTTACTGCAAGCCAGCCACGAAGCCGGTATTCATACCGCAGTGGAAACCTGTCTGCATGTGCCGTGGAAATATATCGCGCCTTCCCTGCCTTATATCGATCTGTTTCTTGCCGATTTAAAACACGTTGCCGACGCACCGTTTAAACAATGGACCGACGGTAACGCCGCCAGAGTGTTGGATAACCTGAAAAAACTTGCGGCGGCAGGGAAAAAAATCATCATCCGCGTACCGCTGATTCAGGGCTTTAATGCCGATGAAACCGCAGTGAAAGCCATTACCGATTTTGCCGCCGATGAACTACAGGTTGGTGAAATTCATTTCCTGCCCTACCACACGCTGGGCATCAACAAATATCACTTACTTAATCTGCCCTATGACGCCCCGGAAAAACCGCTTGATGCGCCAGAACTGCTCGACTTTGCCCAGCAGTATGCCTGCCAGAAAGGGTTAACCGCGACCTTACGAGGATAACAATCATGACAACACTGAAACTGGATACGCTCAGCGACCGCATTAAAGCGCACAAAAATGCGCTGGTACATATTGTGAAACCACCGGTTTGTACCGAGCGCGCACAGCACTATACCGAGATGTATCAACAACATCTCGATAAGCCAATCCCGGTTCGTCGCGCGCTGGCGCTGGCGCATCACCTGGCTAATCGCACCATCTGGATCAAACACGATGAGTTGATCATCGGCAACCAGGCAAGCGAAGTCCGCGCCGCGCCGATCTTCCCGGAATATACCGTGTCGTGGATCGAAAAAGAGATTGATGATCTGGCGGATCGTCCCGGCGCTGGTTTTGCGGTGAGCGAAGAGAACAAACGTGTTCTACATGAAGTCTGCCCGTGGTGGCGCGGTCAAACCGTACAGGATCGCTGCTATGGCATGTTTACCGATGAGCAAAAAGGCCTGCTGGCAACCGGCATCATTAAAGCGGAAGGCAATATGACCTCCGGCGATGCGCACCTGGCGGTCAATTTCCCGCTGCTGCTGGAAAAAGGGCTTGATGGTCTGCGCGAAAAAGTAGCGGAGCGCCGCTCGCGTATTAACCTGACGGTACTGGAAGATTTGCACGGCGAGCAATTCCTGAAAGCCATTGATATCGTGCTGGTGGCAGTCAGTGAACACATTGAACGTTTCGCCGCCCTGGCGCGTGAAATGGCAGCCACCGAAACCCGCGAAAGCCGTCGCGATGAGCTGCTGGCAATGGCCGAAAACTGCGATCTCATCGCCCACCAGCCACCGCAGACTTTCTGGCAAGCGCTGCAATTATGCTATTTCATCCAGTTGATTTTGCAGATCGAATCCAACGGTCACTCGGTATCGTTTGGTCGTATGGATCAGTATCTCTATCCGTACTATCGTCGCGACGTTGAACTCAACCAGACGCTGGATCGTGAACACGCCATTGAGATGCTGCATAGCTGCTGGCTGAAGTTGCTGGAAGTGAACAAAATCCGCTCCGGTTCGCACTCCAAAGCCTCTGCCGGTAGCCCGCTGTATCAGAACGTCACCATCGGTGGGCAAAACCTGGTTGATGGTCAGCCGATGGATGCAGTGAATCCGCTCTCCTACGCAATCCTCGAATCCTGTGGTCGCCTGCGTTCAACTCAGCCTAACCTCAGCGTGCGTTACCACGCGGGAATGAGTAACGATTTCCTCGATGCCTGCGTGCAAGTGATCCGCTGTGGCTTCGGGATGCCGGCATTTAACAACGATGAAATCGTGATCCCGGAATTTATTAAACTCGGTATTGAACCGAAGGACGCTTACGATTACGCGGCAATTGGCTGTATCGAAACTGCCGTCGGCGGCAAATGGGGCTATCGCTGCACCGGCATGAGCTTTATCAACTTCGCCCGCGTAATGCTGGCGGCGCTGGAAGGTGGTCGTGATGCCACCAGCGGCAAAGTGTTCCTGCCACAAGAAAAAGCGTTGTCAGCGGGTAACTTCAACAACTTCGATGAAGTCATGGACGCGTGGGATACACAAATCCGTTACTACACGCGCAAATCGATCGAAATCGAATATGTCGTCGACACCATGCTGGAAGAGAACGTACACGATATTCTCTGCTCGGCGCTGGTGGATGACTGCATTGAGCGAGCGAAAAGTATTAAGCAAGGCGGCGCGAAATATGACTGGGTTTCTGGCTTACAGGTCGGTATTGCCAACCTGGGTAACAGCCTGGCCGCTGTGAAAAAACTGGTGTTTGAACAAGGCGCGATTGGTCAGCAACAGCTTGCTGCCGCGCTGGCGGATGACTTTGAAGGGCTGACTCACGAGCAACTGCGTCAGCGTCTGATTAATGGCGCGCCGAAGTACGGCAACGACGATGATACCGTCGATACACTGCTGGCTCGCGCTTATCAGACCTATATCGATGAACTGAAGCAGTACCATAATCCGCGCTACGGTCGTGGCCCGGTTGGCGGTAACTATTACGCAGGTACGTCGTCTATCTCCGCGAACGTACCGTTTGGTGCACAGACGATGGCGACACCGGATGGGCGTAAAGCACATACGCCTCTGGCGGAAGGTGCAAGCCCGGCCTCCGGCACCGACCACCTCGGCCCAACGGCGGTGATTGGTTCGGTAGGTAAACTGCCTACGGCGTCGATTCTTGGTGGTGTACTGCTCAACCAGAAACTGAATCCGGCGACACTGGAGAATGAGTCCGACAAGCAGAAGCTGATGGTTCTGCTGCGTACCTTCTTCGAAGTGCATAAAGGCTGGCATATTCAGTACAACATCGTTTCCCGCGAAACACTGCTGGAAGCAAAAAAACATCCTGATCAGTATCGCGATCTGGTGGTACGTGTAGCAGGCTATTCCGCCTTCTTCACCGCGCTCTCTCCTGACGCTCAGGACGATATCATCGCCCGTACCGAACATATGCTGTAGTCCTCTCCGCCCGGTAGCCGTCGTTACCGGGCTAAATCATTCACATAATCAATTCTCCCTTACTTTCATTCGAAATATAATTTGTGCTCCACGTCACATTGTTATTACACTGTTACGGTTTCATTTTTGAGCCAGGAGCACACATATGAGCGTAAAAGTTATCGTCACAGACATGGACGGTACTTTTCTTAACGATGCCAAAACGTACAATCGGGCACGTTTTATGGCGCAATATCAGGAGCTGAAAAAGCGCGGCATCGAGTTCGTTGTCGCCAGCGGTAACCAGTATTACCAGCTCATTTCCTTCTTTCCTGAGCTAAAGAATGAGATCTCTTTTGTCGCGGAAAATGGCGCGCTGGTCTACGAACATGGCAAGCAGTTGTTCCACGGCGAACTGACCCCGCATGAATCTCGAATTGTCATTGGTGAACTGCTGAAAGATAAACAGCTCAATTTTGTTGCCTGCGGTCTGCAAAGTGCATACATCAGTGAAAATGCCCCTGAATCATTCGTTGCATTGATGGCAAAACACTACCATCGCCTGAAACCGGTAAAAGATTATCAGGATATTGATGATGTTCTGTTCAAGTTTTCACTTAACCTGCCGGATGAGCAGATCCCGCTGGTAGTTGACAAACTGCACGTTGCGCTCGACGGCATAATGAAACCCGTTACCAGTGGCTTTGGGTTTATCGACCTGATTATTCCCGGCCTGCATAAAGCGAACGGCATTTCACGGTTACTGAAACGCTGGGATCTGTCGCCGCAAAATGTGGTGGCAATTGGCGACAGCGGTAACGACGCAGAGATGCTGAAAATGGCGCGTTATTCTTTTGCGATGGGCAATGCAGCGGAAAACATTAAACACATCGCCCGTTACACTACCGATGATAATAATCATGACGGCGCGCTGAATGTGATTCAGGCGGTGCTGGATAACACAGATCCTTTCAATAAGTAATCTTCCCCTGGCCGGAGCGCCCCCTCCGGCCTCTCTCTTTTTTCTCGCTTTGTGCAGTGACTCAAAATCTTTATCTTGCGTTAACTTATTTTTAACTTAAAGTATCAATCGTAATCATTTTTACTTTCGAATGAAAGATGCGAGGTTGATATGACTTTTACCTGTGAGACACTGCCAACAGATACGAAAGCGGCTATCCGTAAGATGAAAGCGGAGCTGCGACAGCAGATCGGTGATGTGCAACATGTCTTCGATAAACTCTCAGCAAAAATCGAAGCGCGTGTAGCAGAAATAGATGCCCTGAAAGCACAAGGATTGCCGGTTTGGCCGGAGATCTCTTATAGGAATATTGCAGCCGGTACAGTAAACAATGTCACTCGCAATGAAATTAAGCGCCGCGGTTGTGCGGTAATAAAAGGCCATTTCCCTCGTGAGCAGGCGCTGGCGTGGGATCGCGCAATGCTCGACTACCTTGATGCCAATCACTTTGATGATGTGTATAGAGGTCCTGGCGACAGTTTTTTCGGTTCGCTGGAGGCTTCTCGCCCCGAAATCTATCCCATTTACTGGTCACAGGCGCAGATGCAAGCGCGGCAGAGCGACAATATGTCTGCGGTTCAATCTTTCCTTAACCGCCTGTGGAAATCTGAAAGCAACGGCAAACAATGGTTTGATCCCGATGTCAGCGTGATTTATCCGGACAGAATTCGCCGTCGCCCACCAGGCACGACGTCCAAAGGTCTGGGCGCACACACCGATTCTGGTGCTCTGGAACGCTGGCTATTACCCGCTTATCAGCGCGTTTTTGCCAATGTTTTCAACGGTAATTTTGATGATTATGATCCGTGGGATGCTGCGCATCGTACCGATGTAGAAGAATACACCGTAGATAACACCACCAAATGTTCGGTGTTCCGCACGTTTCAGGGCTGGACGGCGCTCTCCGATATGTTGCCTGGCCAGGGATTATTACATGTGGTGCCAATCCCGGAAGCGATGGCATACGTTTTACTGCGTCCGTTACTGGATGACGTACCGGACGACGAGCTGTGCGGTGTCGCGCCTGGTAAGGTTCTGCCAATTTCAGAGAAATGGCACCCATTGTTGATAAAAGCACTCACGTCAATTCCGGCAATAACAGCAGGGGATTCCGTCTGGTGGCACTGCGATGTGATTCACTCCGTCGCGCCGGTAGACAATCAACAAGGCTGGGGGAACGTGATGTATATTCCCGCCGCGCCGATGTGCGAGAAAAACCGGGCTTATGCGCACAAGGTCAGAAAGGCACTGGAAAAAGGCGTCTCGCCGGGTGACTTCCCACGTGAAGATTATGAAGCAAACTGGGAAGGCCGCTTTACGCTGGAGGATCTGAACGTTCACGGTAAACGCGCGCTGGGCATGGACGTGTGAAAGTTGATAGATTAGTGGAAGTGAGGTTAAGGAAGTCGGTTCGATGTTACTCAGAGAGCTGACAACGTGCGCTTTGTTAATGCCGGATGCGACCTACAAAATCTTGCAGATTCAATATATTGCAGGGACTGCGTAGGCCTTATAAGCGTAGCGCATCAGGCAATCTTGCGTTTGTCCTCAGCCGCCGTCACCCCGACTGTATCGGGGTGACGGGCAATAACTTACTCGATCCCTCTGCTACGCAGATAATCTTCGTAGTTGCCGCTAAAGTCGATCACGCGTTCCGGAGTGATTTCCAGAATACGGGTCGCCAGGGAGCTTACGAACTCACGGTCGTGAGAAACAAAGATCAGCGTGCCCTGATACAGTTCCAGTGCCATGTTCAGCGACTCGATGGATTCCATATCCAGGTGGTTGGTCGGTTCGTCCATGATCAGAATATTCGGTTTCTGCATCATTAACTTACCAAACAACATACGGCCTTTTTCACCACCGGAAAGTACTTTAGCAGGCTTTTTGATGTCGTCCTGGCTGAACAACAAACGACCGAGAATGCTGCGTACCGCCTGCTCGTCATCGCCTTCCTGTTTCCACTGGCTCATCCATTCAAACACGGTCAGATCATTATCGAACTCATATTCATGATCCTGTGCGTAGTAACCAATACGCGCATTTTCTGACCATTTTACAGTACCATTGTCCGGTTCCAGATCCCCTACCAGCGTTTTCAGCAGGGTCGATTTACCGACGCCATTGGTGCCGAGTACTGCCAGCTTTTCACCCACTTCCAGCAGCAGGTTGATATTTTTAAACAGCGGACCGTTATCAAACCCTTTAGTCAGGCCTTCTACTTCCAGCGCATTACGGAACAGCTTCTTATCCTGCTCAAAACGAATGAACGGGTTCTGACGGCTGGAGGCTTTCACCTCTTCCAGTTTGATTTTATCAATCTGACGCGCACGTGAAGTCGCCTGACGAGATTTCGATGCGTTGGCGCTAAAGCGGCTTACAAAGGACTGCAACTCGGCAATCTGCGCTTTCTTCTTGGCGTTATCAGCCAGCAGGCGTTCGCGTGCCTGGGTCGCCGCCGTCATGTACTCATCGTAGTTACCCGGATAAACGCGCAGCTCACCGTAATCCAAATCCGCCATGTGCGTACAGACCATATTGAGGAAGTGACGGTCGTGCGAAATGATGATCATGGTGCTGTCACGCTCGTTCAGCACCTGCTCCAGCCAACGAATGGTATCGATGTCCAGGTTGTTGGTTGGTTCGTCGAGCAGGAGAATATCAGGATCGGCAAACAGCGCCTGCGCCAGCAACACACGCAGTTTCCAGCCTGGAGCCACTTCGCTCATTGGACCGTAGTGTTGCTCCACTGGAATACCCACGCCAAGCAGCAGCTCACCGGCGCGTGCTTCCGCAGAATAACCGTCCATTTCGCCGTATTTCACTTCCAGATCGGCAACTTTGTAGCCATCTTCTTCGCTCATTTCCGGCAAAGCATAGATGCGGTCGCGCTCCTGTTTCACTTCCCACAACTCTTTATGCCCCATGATCACCGTATCCAGCACGGTGAACTCTTCAAAGGCAAATTGATCCTGGCGCAGTTTACCAATGCGCTCGTTGGGATCGAGGGAAACGTTGCCCAGCGTCGGCTCTAAGTCGCCGCCGAGGATCTTCATAAAGGTGGATTTACCACTACCGTTCGCGCCAATCAGGCCGTAACGGTTGCCGCCGCCAAATTTGACGGAAATGTTTTCAAACAACGGCTTACTGCCGAACTGCATGGTGACGTTACTGGAAACTAACACAGGCGTATCCTGAAAAGAGATATGACAAACCGCGTATTATGCCATAAGTCTGAAAGAAGATCCCGCTCGCCGCTTAAGGTCTACACTCTTCCCAAAGGCAAAAAATGTGATTTCGTACACATCTGATTTCACTGTTAGCAGGAATGAACATATAATGCGCTTCCAATACTCTAATATTCTCAACCTAATGGCCTGCCAGGCACGAAATCTCGCTTAACATGAATATGAAATTGAAAACGTTATTCGCAGCGGCCTTCGCTGTTGTCGGCTTTTGCAGTACCGCGTCAGCGGTAACTTATCCTCTGCCAACCGACGGGAGTCGCCTGGTTGGTCAGAATCAGGTGATCACCATTCCAGAAGGCAATACCCAGCCGCTGGAGTATTTTGCGGCCGAGTATCAGATGGGGCTTTCCAATATGATGGAAGCGAACCCTGGTGTGGATACCTTCCTGCCGAAAGGCGGCACCGTCTTGAACATTCCGCAGCAACTGATCCTGCCAGACACGGTTCATGAAGGTATTGTAATTAACAGCGCAGAGATGCGTCTGTATTACTATCCGAAAGGGACTAACACCGTTATCGTGCTGCCGATCGGGATTGGTCAGTTAGGTAAAGACACGCCTATCAACTGGACCACCAAAGTAGAACGTAAGAAAGCCGGCCCGACCTGGACACCGACCGCCAAAATGCATGCGGAATACCGTGCAGCAGGCGAACCGCTTCCGGCTGTTGTTCCGGCTGGTCCGGATAACCCAATGGGGCTGTACGCTCTGTACATCGGTCGCCTGTACGCTATCCACGGCACCAACGCCAACTTTGGTATCGGCCTGCGTGTAAGCCACGGTTGTGTGCGTCTGCGTAACGAAGATATCAAATTCCTGTTCGAGAAAGTGCCTGTTGGTACGCGCGTACAGTTTATTGATGAACCAGTGAAAGCGACCACCGAGCCAGACGGCAGCCGTTATATTGAAGTCCATAACCCGCTGTCTACGACCGAAGCTCAGTTTGAAGGTCAGGAAATTGTACCAATTACCCTGACGAAGAGCGTACAGACCGTGACCGGTCAGCCAGATGTTGATCAGGCGGTTCTGGACCAGGCTATTCAAAACCGTTCCGGGATGCCAGTTCGTCTGAATTAATCTTCAAAACTTAAGCAAAAGGCGGACTGATAATCCGCCTTTTTTATTTTCCAGCGCTTATCCAACCGGGAGCATAACTAACAAAACGTATCCTACCAGCGCCGCCCACAACAGCATTGGTATCGAATAGAGATGGAAACGCCACCAGATACGACGATCGTTCGCCATACGCAGTGCAATCAAATTTGCCAGCGATCCCGGTAACAAACCAAAACCCCCGACATTTACCGCCCAGGCCAGTAACAACGACGGCGGCACATAGTTCAGCAGCAAAATTGTGCCCGGCACATTACTGATCACCTGCGATAAACCAATTGCCGTTAGCCATAATCCGGGTTCGGATAAATGACTCACGTGACTCAACACGCCCTGTAAAGCTGGAAGTTGGGTCAGCAAATGGACGTCGATAAACATCGCCATAAACACCAGCAGCAGCGTCCAGTCCACACTCAACACCACGCGACGTGCCAGCAGCGCAAATCCCGCTGCTACAATCACCAGCCCCCATAGCTCTTGTTTCAACTCAAGCGCCGTAAGAAAAACGATATACAGTCCCAGACAACTCCACACCAGTCGCGGCTTCCACTCCGGCGTTTGCGTACCAGTATGATACTGCAACGCCCTTCCAGGGAAACAACACCAGCACAGCAGCAATAGTGTCAGCATCATCACGCCAGCCAGCGGTGCCATTTGTGCAATAAAACCGGCGAACGAAAGGCCAGAGCGTCCCCAGATAAGAATATTTTGCGGGTTGCCTATCGGCGTCAGCAGCGATCCGGCATTCACCGCCAGCGCCTCGAATATAATCAACCGATTAACCGGGATCTCACACAGTCTCTTTAGCGTAATGGTCAGCGGAACAACAATGAACAGCGCAACATCGTTAGTCAGAAACGTAGAAAGTAGCGCCGCCGCCAGCACCATAAACATTGCCAGTCGACGTTCAGTGGCAAAATAGCGCACCATTTTACGCCCCAGCACATCAAAATAACCGCTTAACTCCACACCTTTGGTCAGCAGCATCAGGCCACTTAAGGTGATGATGGTGTGCCAGTCGATAGCGCCAGGCCAGGACTTTGGTGCGAAAGGAACGAAAAAACTTAATCCGATACCAACAAGAATTAATAACTGAAAAAAACGATCGCCTTGTAGCGTGCGTAAAAAAGGCAGGCTCATTTGGCACCGTGTTTCTGGGTAAACAAACGAAAGGCGTCCAGCGTCTCTTCACTGACATGGTGTTCCATACCTTCCGCGTCACGACGGGCGATTTCCGGGCTGACGCCCAACACCAGCAAGAAATTTTCGACAATCTGATGCCGCTCACGGCTTTCCTGCGCCAGCTTTTCCCCTTCCGCAGTCAAAAACACGCCTCGCCAGGGGATCATTTCAATTAGCCCCATTGTTGCCAGCCGCTTGAGCATTTTAGCCACCGTCGGTTGAGAGACGCCCAGACGGGCGGCCATATCAACCTGACGTGCTTCTCCTACTTCTCTAATCAAATCAGAAATCAGCTCAACGTAATCGTCGATAAGCTCGCGACGATGTGCCTCTCTGACCTGGCGAAACCCTTCAACGTGCTCTTCCACGTTCACTAACTGCGTCACTTTTTTTACTGTTGGCGTACCTGCGCGACGACTCATTGTGCTTCCTCATTATGGTGACACATATATAGCGCTCTCATTTCGTGCGCACATTGTAAACCAGAGTTGTGAAGGCACAAAAATTTAACGTTTTAGCAATAGCTATATAATATAGCCTGTGCTATATCTGTATGTAATGCAATCATCCCTCATGGATCGACGGGATTAGCAAGTCAGGAGGTCTTATGAATGAGTTCAAGAGGTGTATACGCGTGTTTAGTTACTCCCCCTTTAAAGTGCGGTTAATGCTGCTCTCGATGTTGTGCGATATGGTCAACAACAAACCGCAGCAAGATAAACCCTCCAATAAATAGCGGCGTCGCGGTACGCCGCTTCACTCCAGCTTTTAGCAGAAACATTGTTTGGCTTGAAAAACCCCACTTTTTGTCGGATTTGCTATCCTCTTCGCAAAAGATTTTTTCGTCAGTAGTTGACCTGAGCGGCGGCTCGCTCTATCTTCTTGCAGCCCTGCGTATATTGCGGCTCGCGGATGCGGACCACTCCACTCTCTTCTCGCACTCTTGCAGGTATTGACCCTTGACGCCAGGGTGAGCACATGGCGTTTGTTACGATAGTGGCATATGAATTTAACCCTCAAAGAATCGCTTGTTACCCGTAGCCGGGTATTTAGCCCGTGGACTGCGTTCTACTTTTTACAGTCGCTATTAATTAATCTCGGCTTAGGCTATCCCTTCAGTTTGCTCTACACCGCCGCGTTTACGGCTATTTTGCTTTTGCTATGGCGGACATTGCCTCGCGTGCAAAAAGTCCTGATCGGCGTCAGTTCGTTAGTGGCAGCTTGTTATTTCCCCTTTGCTCAGGCCTACGGCGCGCCTAACTTCAATACATTGCTGGCATTGCACTCCACAAATATGGAAGAGTCGACTGAAATCCTGACGATTTTTCCGTGGTACAGCTATCTGGTCGGCTTATTTATTTTTGCGCTCGGCGTGATTGCTGTCCGGCGAAAAAAAGAGAGTGAAAAAGCGCGCTGGAATAAATTCGACAGCCTGTGCCTGGTATTCAGCGTGGCGACATTTTTTGTCGCTCCGGTTCAAAACCTGGCCTGGGGCGGCGTATTTAAACTGAAAGATACTGGCTATCCGGTATTTCGTTTTGCTAAGGATGTCATCGTTAACAATAACGAGGTAATTGAAGAGCAAGAACGGATGGCGAAACTTTCCGGGATGAAAGACACCTGGACGATTACGGCAGTTAAGCCGAAATACCACACTTATGTGGTGGTGATCGGTGAAAGTGCGCGGCGCGACGCGCTTGGTGCCTTTGGCGGCCACTGGAACAACACCCCGTTTGCCAGCAGCGTTAACGGCCTGATTTTTGCTGATTACATTGCCGCCAGTGGTTCCACGCAAAAATCGCTCGGCTTAACGCTTAACCGCGTGGTCGATGGCAAGCCACAGTTTCAGGATAACTTTGTCACCCTTGCCAACCGCGCGGGTTTTCAGACATGGTGGTTTTCCAATCAGGGACAAATTGGTGAATACGATACCGCCATCGCCAGCATCGCCAAACGTGCGGATGAAGTGTACTTCCTGAAAGAAGGGAATTTTGAAGCCGATAAGAACACCAAAGACGAAGCGTTGCTGCAAATGACCGCTCAGGTGTTGGCGGAAGAACACTCGCAACCGCAACTGATTGTTTTACATCTGATGGGCTCACATCCGCAGGCCTGCGACCGGACACAAGGCAAATACGAAACCTTCGTACAATCGAAAGAAACGTCATGCTATCTCTACACCATGACGCAAACGGACGACTTACTGCGCAAACTTTATGACCAGTTACGCAACAGCGGTAACAGTTTCTCTATGGTTTACTTTTCTGACCACGGTCTGGCCTTTAAGGAACGCGGTAAAGAAGTCCAGTATCTGGCTCACGACGATAAATATCAGCAAAATTTCCAGGTGCCTTTTATGGTCATTTCAAGCGACGATAAAGCGCATCGGGTAATTAAAGCACGCCGTTCAGCCAATGACTTCTTAGGCTTTTTCTCACAGTGGACGGGGATAAAAGCGAAGGAAATTAACATCAAATACCCGTTTATTTCTGAAAAGAAAGCCGGGCCGATATACATCACAAACTTCCAGTTACAGAAGGTGGATTACAACCATCTCGGAACCGATATATTCGATCCCAAATCTTGAGACAAAAAAAATCCGCCCCGAGAGGCGGATTTTTTATATCACCGAAGTGATTAGAAGCGGTAACCAACACCGGCAATCCAGGTGCCTACGTCAACGTTACGAATACGGCTCTGCTCGTAAGAGAAGTCCAGAGCAACGTTTTCGATTGGGTTGAACTGCAGACCCGCACCGTAGGAGAAGCCGTAGTCGCTGGTGTCGTGTTTGAAGGTCGGGTAGTTAGTATCCTGGAATTTACCGTAACCAACACCGACTACACCATAGATGCTCGCCCAGTCATTGATACGGTATGCCGGACCTGCGGTGATGCCGTAGTACTGGGTTTTGTTGTAATCGCCTGCACTGTTAGTACGACTTTTTTCAGTGTAAGTGAAAGAACCGATCACACCCAGCGGGCTGTTGTCTTCTTCATAGCGGTATTTCAGGTTGAAACCGCCCATTTTGTTCATTTTGCCCTGAGCGTCGCTCTGAGCATAACCACCAGTAACGGTAGAAGTAGCAGCTACGGAAGTACCTGCGGTGAAAGCCAGAACTGCGGCCAGTGCTGAAAGACATGCAATTTTTTTCATAACCACCTCAAATGTGATTCAAATAAGTCCTAAGCTTTAAATATATCAAAAATTAATGGGAAACTCTTCGCGATTTGTGATGTCTAACGGGCCATTTCATGTAACAGAACGTTTCCACATGCCGCTATCCATCTAAATTTAAATCATTTTTTCAGTGAATTGCGTAAGTATTACGCATATTTTCACTCTCACTCATCCAGATTATTCCTAATCATCAGACTAATGAGTCAATCAATCCTGGCGCATTTTAGTCAAAACGGGGAAAAATTTTTCAACAAATGCTCAACCAGCCTGCGGTATATCCAGTACACTCCACGCTTTACCTTACTATACAAACTTATGGGAGAAATGATGCCAGGGTCATTACGTAAAATGCCGGTGTGGTTACCGATATTAATATTGCTCGTTGCCATGGCATCTATTCAGGGTGGAGCCTCATTAGCAAAATCTCTTTTTCCACTGGTTGGCGCGCCCGGGGTTACTGCACTGCGTCTTGCTCTGGGGACACTGATTCTTATCGCTTTCTTTAAGCCGTGGCGGCTGCGTTTTGCCAAAGAACAACGGTTGCCACTGTTGTTTTACGGTGTATCGCTGGGTGGAATGAACTATCTTTTTTATCTTTCTATTCAGACCGTACCACTAGGAATTGCGGTTGCGCTGGAGTTCACCGGACCACTGGCGGTGGCGCTGTTCTCCTCGCGTCGTCCGGTAGATTTCGTTTGGGTTTTGCTGGCAGTGCTCGGTCTGTGGTTCCTGCTGCCGCTGGGGCAAGATGTTTCCCATGTCGATTTAACCGGCTGTGCGCTGGCTCTCGGTGCCGGTGCTTGTTGGGCTATCTACATATTAAGTGGGCAACGTGCGGGTGCTGAACACGGCCCTGCAACGGTGGCAGTTGGCTCGCTGATTGCAGCGTTAATTTTCGTGCCAATTGGCGCGTTACAGGCAGGAGAGGCTCTCTGGCACTGGGCAGTGGTTCCATTGGGTTTGGCTGTCGCAATCCTCTCGACCGCTCTGCCCTACTCGCTGGAGATGATTGCCCTCACCCGTTTGCCGACGCGAACATTTGGCACTCTGATGAGCATGGAACCGGCGCTGGCCGCCATTTCCGGGATGATTTTCCTCGGTGAGATGCTGACGCCGATACAGCTTCTGGCACTCGGCGCTATCATTGCCGCTTCAATGGGCTCCACGCTGACAGCACGCAAAGAGAACAAAATAGAAGAATTAGATATTACTTAAATTTACAATTCTGCATGGTTATGCATAACCATGCAGAATATTCCGCTTTTTTTCACCCGCTACGGCCTTATATATCCGGTTATACAAAAGCATATTTATTCCGAAAGCTTCTGATGAACAAATAAATAAGAATCGTTCTTATCATTACATATAACTTACTGAATTTATATCAGATTTTATTTTTCACGTTTATTACCGCTATTAGTGCGATAGGAACAGCCACAATAGCGAAATACATAGCCGGTGCTATACTTAATCCCGTTAATTGCTGGGACATAACATCAAGAGGATATGAAATTATGAGTACCGCTAAATTAGTTAAATCAAAAGCGACCAATCTGCTTTATACCCGCAACGATGTCTCTGACAGCGAGAAAAAAGCAACAGTAGAGTTGCTAAATCGTCAGGTTATCCAGTTTATTGATCTTTCTTTGATTACTAAACAAGCGCACTGGAATATGCGCGGCGCTAACTTCATTGCCGTACATGAAATGCTGGATGGCTTCCGTACAGCCCTGATTGATCACCTGGATACCATGGCGGAACGTGCGGTACAACTGGGCGGTGTTGCCCTTGGCACCACTCAAGTTATCAATAGCAAAACACCGCTGAAAAGCTACCCGCTGGACATCCACAACGTTCAGGATCACCTGAAAGAACTGGCAGACCGTTACGCGATTGTCGCCAATGACGTACGTAAAGCAATCGGGGAAGCAAAAGATGATGACACTGCGGATATTCTGACCGCCGCTTCCCGCGACCTGGATAAATTCCTGTGGTTTATCGAATCTAACATCGAATAAATCCATCGCTGATGGTTCAAAACTTTAGTACGCAATGAAACGGCTTCCTGACAGGAGGCCGTTTTGCTTTGCTGCCCTTCTTAATGCACTTTTTTAGTGCATTCATCTACCGTTCCCGGCTGAATAAGTAAATTTTTTGTATCCACAACATCACACAATCGTTACATAAAGATTGTTTTTTCATCAGGATTTACGCTAAATGATCATTGTGCTGACTGCACAATTTTAGCGCACCACTTTGGTGCCCCAGAATGGTGCAATCTGGGGGCATTGCCCCATAGATCGTGCAGTAAGATTTCGTCGCATCTCGAAAAATCAACGGGTTGCAAAACTGGCACGATTTTTTCATATATATGAATGTCACGCAGGGGATCGTCCCGTGGATAGAAAAAAGGAAATGCTATGAAGTCTGTATTAAAAGTTTCACTGGCTGCACTGACCCTGGCTTTTGCGGTTTCTTCTCATGCCGCGGATAAAAAATTAGTTGTCGCGACAGATACCGCTTTCGTTCCGTTTGAATTTAAACAGGGCGACAAATACGTGGGCTTTGATGTCGATCTGTGGGCGGCAATTGCTAAAGAACTGAAGTTGGATTACGAACTGAAACCGATGGATTTCAGCGGCATTATTCCGGCATTACAAACCAAAAACATCGATCTGGCACTGGCGGGCATCACTATTACCGACGAGCGTAAAAAAGCGATCGATTTCTCTGACGGCTACTACAAAAGCGGCCTGTTGGTGATGGTAAAAGCCAACAATAACGATGTGAAAAGCGTGAAAGATCTCGACGGTAAAGTTGTTGCAGTGAAGAGCGGCACGGGTTCCGTTGATTACGCAAAAACTAACATCAAAACCAAAGATCTACGTCAGTTCCCGAATATCGATAACGCCTATATGGAACTGGGCACCAACCGCGCAGACGCTGTTTTGCACGATACACCAAACATTCTGTACTTCATCAAAACCGCCGGTAACGGCCAGTTCAAAGCGGTAGGTGACTCCCTGGAAGCTCAGCAATACGGTATTGCGTTCCCGAAAGGTAGCGACGAACTGCGTGACAAGGTCAACGGCGCGTTGAAAACCCTGCGCGAGAACGGAACTTACAACGAAATCTACAAAAAATGGTTCGGTACTGAGCCGAAATAATTATTGCCTTTAATTTATGGCCCGGTGGCCTTTTGCATACCGGGCCTGCGTTTCGCCCAGCCAGTCTTCTGGCTCAGGGTATTTACACCACGGTAACAGGAACAACATATGCAGTTTGACTGGAGTGCCATCTGGCCGGCCATTCCGCTTCTGATCGAAGGCGCTAAAATGACTCTGTGGATTTCTGTCCTCGGTCTGGCTGGCGGCCTGGTGATCGGCCTGGCGGCTGGTTTTGCACGCACCTTCGGTGGTTGGATAGCCAACCACGTCGCGCTGGTCTTTATTGAAGTGATCCGCGGGACACCTATCGTCGTCCAGGTAATGTTTATCTACTTCGCCCTGCCGATGGCGTTTAACGACTTACGTATCGATCCGTTTACTGCGGCGGTGGTCACCATCATGATCAACTCCGGCGCGTACATCGCGGAAATTACCCGTGGAGCGGTATTGTCAATCCACAAAGGTTTTCGTGAAGCCGGGCTGGCGCTCGGTCTTTCACGCTGGGAAACCATTCGCTACGTGATTTTACCGCTGGCACTGCGCCGTATGCTGCCGCCACTGGGCAACCAGTGGATCATCAGCATTAAAGACACCTCGCTGTTTATTGTGATCGGCGTGGCGGAACTGACCCGTCAGGGACAAGAAATTATTGCCGGTAACTTCCGCGCCCTTGAGATCTGGAGCGCCGTAGCGGTGTTCTATCTGATTATTACCCTGGTGCTGAGCTTTGTTCTGCGTCGTCTGGAAAGAAGGATGAAAATCCTGTGATTGAATTTAAAAACGTCTCCAAGCACTTTGGGCCAACCCAGGTGCTGCACAATATCGATTTGAACATTAGCCAGGGCGAAGTGGTGGTGATTATCGGACCATCCGGTTCGGGTAAATCGACCCTGCTGCGCTGCATCAACAAACTGGAAGAAATCACCTCCGGCGATCTGATTGTCGATGGCCTGAAGGTTAACGATCCGAAAGTTGACGAGCGTCTGATTCGCCAGGAAGCAGGCATGGTGTTCCAGCAGTTTTACCTCTTCCCGCACCTGACTGCGCTTGAAAACGTAATGTTTGGCCCGCTGCGCGTGCGTGGTGCAAACAAAGAAGACGCAGAAAAACTGGCGCGTGAACTGCTGGCAAAAGTTGGCCTCGCGGAACGCGCGCATCACTACCCTTCCGAGCTTTCTGGTGGTCAGCAACAGCGTGTGGCGATTGCCCGTGCGCTGGCGGTGAAGCCGAAAATGATGTTGTTCGATGAACCGACATCGGCTCTTGATCCGGAACTGCGCCATGAAGTGCTGAAGGTCATGCAGGATCTGGCAGAGGAAGGTATGACGATGGTGATCGTAACCCACGAAATCGGTTTTGCCGAAAAAGTGGCTTCACGTCTTATCTTTATCGACAAAGGCCGGATTGCGGAAGATGGCAATCCACAGGTGTTGATCAAGAATCCGCCAAGCCAGCGTTTGCAGGAATTTTTACAGCACGTCTCTTAATAAGACCCATTGCCTGATGTGCTACGCTTATCAGTCCTACAGAATATATAGCAACTTATTGAAATTGCATAAATTTGTAGGAGCGTTCACGCCGCATTCGGCAAAAAAGCCCGCACGTTATCAGCAACCTGCTTAATATCCCTTCCTCCCTTTCACCCGAAAGGGAGGAACACCAGATTCCTCTCATTTAAAATTCCCCCTCCCTCAGCATCTATACTTATCTTTTTGCTCTATTTTCTCACTGGAGGAGTCATGCGGTGGATCCTGTTCATCCTCTTCTGCCTGCTGGGCGCACCTGCCCACGCGGTATCCATACCCGGCGTTACAACCACAACGACAACGGCCCCAACGACTGAACCGGCTCCGGAACCGGATATTGAACAAAAAAAAGCGGCCTATAGTGCACTGGCGGATGTACTGGATAATGACACCTCACGCAAAGAGCTGGTCGATCAGTTACGCACCGTCGCCGCCACGCCCCCCGCGGAACCCGTACCGAAGATCGTGCCGCCAACGCTGGTTGAAGAGCAAACCGTGCTACAAAAGGTGACCGAAGTCAGTCGCCATTATGGTGAAGCTCTCTCCGCACGCTTCGGGCAACTTTATCGCAATATTACTGGCTCCCCACATAAACCGTTTAATCCGCAAACCTTCAGCAACGCCCTTACCCATTTTTCCATGCTGGCCGTTTTAGTGTTTAGTTTTTACTGGCTGGTTCGCCTGTGCGCACTGCCGTTATATCGCAAAATGGGTCTGTGGGCGCGGCAGAAAAATCGTGAGCGCAGTAACTGGTTGCAGCTTCCGGCGATGATTATCGGTGCGTTTATTATCGACCTGCTGTTACTGGCACTGACATTATTTGTCGGTCAGGTTTTAAGCAACAACCTGAATGCGGGCAGCCGCACCATTGCTTTTCAACAGAGTCTGTTTCTCAATGCTTTCGCCCTGATTGAATTTTTCAAAGCTGTTTTACGCCTGATTTTCTGCCCGAACGTTGCTGAACTGCGTCCATTCTCTATTCAGGATGAGAGTGCCCGCTACTGGTGCCGCCGCCTTAGCTGGCTAAGCGGCCTGATTGGTTATGGCCTGATTGTGGCTGTACCGATTATCTCAAACCAGGTGAATGTGCAAATCGGGGCACTTGCGAACGTCATCATCATGCTGTGTATGACGGTGTGGGCGTTGTATCTGATATTCCGTAATAAAAAAGAGATTACCCAGCATTTGCTCAACTTCGCGGAACACTCACTGGCCTTTTTCAGTCTGTTTATTCGTGCTTTTGCGCTGGTGTGGCACTGGCTGGCAAGCGCCTATTTTATCGTGCTGTTTTTCTTCTCGTTATTTGACCCAGGAAACAGCCTGAAATTTATGATGGGCGCGACGGTGCGTAGCCTGGCGATTATTGGGATCGCGGCGTTTGTTTCCGGTATGTTTTCTCGCTGGCTGGCAAAAACCATTACCCTTTCGCCACACACTCAGCGTAACTATCCGGAACTGCAAAAACGGCTGAACGGCTGGCTGTCGGCGGCGCTGAAAACGGCACGTATTCTGACAGTGTGCGTAGCGGTGATGCTACTATTCAGCGCCTGGGGACTGTTCGATTTCTGGAACTGGCTGCAAAACGGCGCGGGGCAGAAAACGGTGGATATCCTGATCCGCATCGCTCTCATCCTTTTCTTCTCGGCAGTTGGCTGGACGGTACTCGCCAGTTTGATCGAAAATCGGCTGGCTTCGGATATTCATGGTCGCCCGCTGCCCAGCGCCCGCACGCGTACCCTGCTGACACTGTTTCGCAACGCGCTGGCGGTGGTAATCAGTACCATCACCATTATGATTGTGTTGTCGGAAATTGGCGTCAATATTGCGCCGCTACTGGCAGGAGCCGGAGCGTTAGGGCTGGCGATTTCCTTCGGTTCGCAAACGCTGGTGAAAGATATTATTACCGGGGTGTTTATTCAGTTTGAAAACGGCATGAATACCGGAGATTTAGTCACCATCGGGCCGCTGACCGGCACGGTTGAACGCATGTCGATTCGATCCGTGGGCGTGCGCCAGGATACCGGGGCTTATCACATTATTCCGTGGTCCTCGATAACCACCTTTGCCAACTTTGTCCGCGGCATTGGCTCTGTGGTGGCGAATTACGATGTTGATCGTCATGAAGATGCCGATAAAGCCAATCAGGCGCTAAAAGATGCCGTGGCGGAAGTGATGGAAAATGAAGAAGTTCGCGGGCTGATTATCGGTGAACCTAACTTTGCCGGAATTGTTGGCTTAAGCAATACCGCGTTTACACTGCGTGTTTCGTTTACCACGCTGCCACTCAAACAGTGGACGGTACGTTTTGCCCTCGACAGCCAGGTAAAAAAACATTTCGACCAGGCGGGTGTTCGCGCACCGGTACAGACTTATCAAGTGCTGCCTGCTCCGGGCGTTACCCCGGCAGAACCATTACTACCGGGAGAACCGACACTTTAACGCTGACGATTGGCAAAACGACGACGCTGTTCGTCGTTCATAAAGGTCCAGGCAATGAAGCGGCTCTGCTTTTGCCCCTGGGCCATCTCTTTTTTGACCACTTTTACCGCGCCAACATCCGTCAGAGCACGATACAACGGCGGTAAGTTTTCGCCACGAGAAACCAGCGAGGTGAACCACATTACCTGCTTCGCAAAGCCTTTACTCTCTTCAATCATCTTTTTGATGAAAGCCACTTCACCGCCTTCGCACCACAGCTCCTGCTGCTGACCGCCAAAGTTCAACGCATCGTCTCTGTTTAATCCGAGATTACGCCGTTTGCGCTCGCTACCAGCACGCGCTGCCGCGGCAGAGTCGTGGAACGGCGGGTTACACAAGGTTGCGTCATATTGCTCATTTTTATGGATAATGCCGTTAAAAATAGCACTATTCTCTTTTTGCCGACGCAGGCGGATGGCGCGGTTAAGCCCCGGATTGGCGCTGATGATCGCCTGCGCGCTGCTTAACGCCTGATTGTTAGTTTCAGTACCGGTAAAACGCCAGCCATATTCATGTACGCCAATCAGCGGATAAATACAGTTCGCGCCAACGCCGATATCCAGAATGCTGGCACTGGCCGGAATTGTTCCGGTCGCCTCAGCCAGTAAATCGGCAAGATGATGAATATAATCCGCCCGGCCAGGTACTGGCGGACACAGAAAACCGTCAGGAATATCCCAGTTCGCCACGGCATAAAAATGTGCCAGCAACGCCTTGTTGAGCGCCTTCACCGCCAGCGGATTGGCGAAGTCTACGCTTTGCTCACCGGCAGGGGTAAGCGTGAGAAATTGCTTCAGTTCAGGATTCACCTGACAGAGCGTGGCGAGATCGTAGCGGCTGTGATGACGGTTGCGCGGGTGCAACCCCGGTTTCTGGGCGGACATAGCATTCTCCTTTAAGCAGCGGCGTAAGATACCCGCATAACGCGGCAGGGTAAATATCTGGCTGCGTTTAACATGACTCAAAACCTTAACCTGACTGCATTTTTCAGCAATTCACCATAAAAATCAGTACCCTGCATGTCATTGATTTGTCTGGTTTTGTAAAAATATATCGTTCAAAAAACAAGCACATCTCTGTCAATTTTTTGCGTCATTCTCATCACGCAGGAGACCTACACTTATCAGGCACTACTCGTTGTATTTATGAGGATGTCATTATGAAAAAGTGCCTCGCACTACTGCTTGCCACCGTCCTGAGCGGAATCACCTTCACGGCTTATGCCGCGCAACCTCTGAGTAACCAGGACAGCGGTCAACTACGGCCAGCCGGAACCGTTTCGGCAACCGGTGCATCTAACCTAAGCGATCTGGAGGAAAAACTGGCAGAAAAAGCGCGCGAACAAGGCGCGAAAGGTTATGTCATTAATTCCGCAGGCGGAAATGATCAGATGTTCGGTACTGCAACCATCTACAAATAACCACACCAACGCAACTGCATTCGCCTCTGGATGCAGTTTTCGCCTGTTTTGTAAGCAAAAAACATCAAATATGAACACAATGTAAATAAATGTATTTATTTTTCACGCAATGGGTGATAGAAAATCGCGCCAGGTGATAATGCTTATCAAAATTATTATCACTTCAAGATTACTATTACGGGATTAACAGTGGCATCGCATCCGCAGAGATGCTTTCTCGTGATAGTGAAAATTTAAACATATAAGAAAAAGTCACCTGCCAAATGGAAAACAATCGCAATTTCCCTGCCAGACCCTTTCATTCGCTCACGTTCTTTGCTGGCCTTTGTATCGGCATCACGCCTGTGCCACAGGCTCTCGCCGCAGAAGGGCAACAAAACGCTGATGATACACTGGTTGTCGAGGCATCGACGCCTTCGCTTTATGCGCCACTTAAATCTGCCGATCCAAAATTCTCCCGCCCGGTCATCGATACCACCCGCACAATGACGGTGATTTCTGAACAGGTGATAAAAGATCAGGGCGCAACCAACCTTACTGACGCGCTAAAAAACGTACCTGGCGTGGGCGCATTTTTTGCCGGTGAGAATGGTAATTCCACTACCGGCGACGCCATTTATATGCGCGGTGCGGATACCTCTAACAGCATTTATATTGATGGCATCCGCGATATTGGTAGTGTCTCACGTGACACTTTCAATACCGAACAGGTGGAAGTCATTAAAGGCCCATCCGGCACCGATTACGGACGCAGCGCGCCGACGGGTTCGATCAATATGATCAGTAAACAGCCACGTAATGACTCTGGTATTGACGCCTCTGCCAGTATTGGTAGCGCCTGGTTCCGTCGCGGCACACTGGACGTCAATCAGGTGATTGGTGACACCAGCGCAGTGCGCCTGAATGTGATGGGCGAAAAAACGCACGATGCCGGGCGCGATAAGGTTAAAAATGAACGTTACGGCGTCGCCCCTTCCGTGGCATTAGGCCTCGGTACGTCGACGCGTTTGTATCTCAACTATTTACACGTTACCCAGCACAACACGCCGGACGGCGGCATTCCGACCATTGGTTTGCCGGGTTATTCCGCACCTTCTGCAGGAACGGCGGCACTGAACCATTCCGGTAAAGTGGATACGCATAACTTTTATGGTACGGACTCCGATTACGACGATTCGACCACCGATACCGCCACTATGCGTTTTGAACATGACATCAGCGATAACACCACCATTCGTAATACCACCCGCTGGTCGCGCGTGAAGCAGGATTATCTGATGACGGCGATTATGGGCGGAGCATCGAATATTACCCAGCCCACCAGCAATGTGGATAGCTGGACGTGGTCACGCACGGCGAATACTAAAGATGTGAGTAATAAAATCCTCACCAACCAGACTAACCTGACGTCGGCGTTCTATACCGGTTCAATCGCCCATGATGTCAGTACCGGCGTGGAATTTACCCGCGAAACGCAGACCAACTACGGCGTTAATCCGGTGACGTTACCGCCGGTGAACATTTACCATCCTGACAGCAGCATTCATCCTGGCAGTCTGACGCGCAACGGTGCCAATGCTAACGGTCAGACAGATACCTTCGCGATTTATGCCTTCGATACGCTGCAAATCACCCGTGATTTTGAGCTGAACGGCGGGATCCGTCTGGACAATTATCATACTGAATATGACAGTGCTACCGCCTGCGGCGGCAGTGGTCGCGGTGCCGTCACCTGCCCAACTGGCGCGGCAAACGGTTCTCCGGTCACCACCGTCGACACCGCCAGGTCAGGCAATCTGGTCAACTGGAAAGCCGGGGCGCTGTATCATCTGACGGAAAATGGCAATGTCTACGTCAACTATGCTGTTTCCCAACAACCGCCTGGCGGCAGCAACTTCGCTCTTGCACAGTCTGGCAGCGGTAACAGCGCCAACCGCACCGACTTTAAACCGCAAAAAGCGAAGACCAGCGAAATTGGCACCAAATGGCAAGTGCTGGATAAACGCCTGCTACTAACTGCCGCGCTGTTCCGTACCGATATCGAAAATGAAGTTGAGCAAAACGACGACGGGACTTACTCGCAGTACGGTAAAAAGCGCGTCGAAGGCTATGAGATTTCCGTGGCTGGAAATATCACTCCCGCATGGCAGGTGATTGGCGGATATACCCAGCAAAAAGCGACCATTAAAAATGGTGCGGACGTGGCTCAGGATGGTTCGTCATCACTGCCGTATACGCCAGAACACGCCTTTACCTTATGGAGCCAGTATCAGGCAACGGATGATATCTCCATTGGCGCAGGCGCACGCTATATCGGCAGTATGCATAAAGGTTCTGACGGCGCGGTGGGAACTCCGGCGTTTACTGAAGGTTATTGGGTTGCCGATGCCAAATTGGGCTATCGCGTCAATCGCAACCTCGATTTCCAGTTAAACGTCTACAACCTGTTTGATACCAATTACGTGGCCTCGATTAACAAGAGCGGCTACCGCTATCATCCGGGCGAGCCAAGAACCTTCCTGCTCACCGCCAATATGCATTTCTGATTCAGATATGGGGCGCAGGGCTTACTAAGATTGATGGCGAGAACAGGACTGCCTGATGCGCTGCGCTTATCAGGCCTACAAGGTTGTGCAACACGTTGAGTTCACATCATTTGGTAGGCCGGATAAGGCATTCACGCCGCATCCGGCATGAACAAAGCACCTGCTGTTAAAAATCGGTGTGGGGTGAAGCCCCACTTTTTGGAGAACTTGTATGATGTACCACATTCCCGGCGTGTTATCGCCACAGGACGTCGCGCGTCTTCGTGAACAACTGGAACAAGCCGAATGGATTGATGGTCGTGTCACCACTGGCGCGCAGGGCGCACAAGTTAAGAGCAATCAGCAAGTGGACACCCGCAGCGCGTTATATGCCGCATTGCAAACTGAGGTGCTTAACGCGGTTAACCAACATGCTCTGTTCTTTGCCGCTGCCTTGCCGCGTACCCTATCCACGCCGCTGTTTAATCGTTATCAGAACAATGAAACCTATGGTTTTCATGTGGATGGCGCAGTACGCAGTCATCCGCAAAACGGCTGGATGCGCACAGACCTTTCTGCGACGCTGTTTTTGAGCGATCCACAAAGCTATGAAGGCGGCGAACTGGTCGTCAATGACACCTTCGGGCAGCATCGGGTAAAACTCCCGGCAGGCGATCTGGTGTTGTATCCTTCGAGTAGCCTGCACAGCGTAACGCCCGTCACGCGCGGCGTGCGGATGGCCTCGTTTATGTGGATCCAGTCGATGATCCGCGATGATAAAAAGCGCGCCATGCTATTCGATTTGGACAACAACATTCAGTCGCTGAAAAACCGCTTTGGTGAAGGTGAAGAAATCCTGTCGCTACTCAATCTTTATCACAATCTGCTGCGAGAATGGTCGGAGATCTGACAGTTGAACTGCCAGAGTTTGTCCCTATATTAGCTACACTTAATTGTACAAGCATTGATATGGGGAGGACGATATGGCATCCGGTTGGGCTAATGATGACGCCGTCAACGAACAGATCAACAGTACAATTGAAGATGCGGTTGCCCGCGCTCGGGATGAAATCCCGCGTGGTGAAAGCCTGTATGAATGTGAAGAGTGCGGTGCTCCCATCCCGCAGGCCCGTCGGGAAGCCATTCCTGGCGTACGTTTATGCATCCACTGCCAGCAGGAGAAAGATTTACAAAAACCTTCTTATACAGGATATAATCGCAGAGGCTCGAAGGACAGCCAGTTACGTTAACTACAACTGGCATGGAGTACAGCAAGTATAATTTGCATTTTGCGTGGCATTCCGTGCCTTTAACGCAGCCGTAACTGACACGCGGTACAAAATTGAATCATAAGCACGACAAATAGATGAATTATCAGCATCTTAGATATCAATCAATTTATTTGAACAAGGCGGTCAATTCTCTTCGATTTTATCTCTCGTAAAAAAACGTGATACTCATCACATCGACGAAACAACGTCACTTAAACAAAATCACCTGCGAGAGATTAATTATGAAAACTATCAATACTGTTGTTGCTGCTATGGCTCTTTCAACTCTGTCATTTGGCGTGTTCGCGGCACAACCGGTAACGGCATCCCAGGCACAAAGCATGAATAAAATCGGCGTAGTTTCTGCCGATGGCGCATCCACCCTCGACGCGCTGGAAGCAAAACTGGCAGAAAAAGCTGCGGCGGCTGGTGCCAGTGGATACAGCATTACTTCTGCCACCAACAACAATAAATTAAGCGGAACTGCGGTTATCTATAAGTAATTCACAGGTCGGATAAGGTGTTTACGTCGCATCCGGCAACAAGTGCCTGATGCGACGCTACCGCGTCTTATCAGGCCTACAAAATCCGAACCGTTGACCGGCATCCGGCAAAAGGATTTCCCTGTCTGTTTACCGACAGACGCATGTGCTCTAACCCTCATTGATCCTATGTTACCCTTGTTTGCCCGTCCGTCACTGGACGGGCTTTTTTTCGCTGGCTGACTATTGGCAGAAAGTCTGCAACGTCGCTTCTGGTACACCAATTTGCCGCGCCGCGTCACAAATCGCCTGCCAGCTCCCGGCATCTAACGGGATCCCCAGCTCCTGCCGCTCACGGCGCATATTCACTTCCCATTCGCCTGGCAGCAAAATCGGCTTATCTTCATCATGCGGCGAAGCTTTCACCCACTCGGCAAAGGCTTCGGTCTGCTCTGCACAATCTGGCGCGCCGAACAATTCCGGGTTAACGATGATGGTGGTCATACAGTTAAGAATGGTATCGGGGCTGGTTTGTAACGTTTCCTGATGGGTCGTTTTGCCGCCGGAAAGCGCACCACCAAGAATTTCGCACATCGCCGCCAGGGCATAACCTTTATGTTCGGCAAAGGTCAGCAGTGATCCCAACGGTGACTCCTGCATCACTGCCGGATTGGTCGTCGGCACGCCGTTAACATCAATCAGGCAGCCTGGCGGTACGGGCACACCTTTATGCCAGGCGACACGGGTTTTGCCAAATGCAATGGCGCTGGTG
Source organism: Escherichia sp. MOD1-EC5950 (assembly GCF_002965345.1). Classification (NCBI taxonomy): domain Bacteria; kingdom Pseudomonadati; phylum Pseudomonadota; class Gammaproteobacteria; order Enterobacterales; family Enterobacteriaceae; genus Escherichia; species Escherichia sp. MOD1-EC5950. Next base: position 30,751 of record NZ_PTSR01000005.1, on the reverse strand, counting down.
GCATAATCAAGCAACAGCGGGAAGTTATCCTTTCGTGGAAAGACCACGCAGAACGGATTGGTGCCGAAGCGACGATCGCGACCATGGAACGGTGCCACCATCGGAATCCCCACTACGCTCACAAAGTGAACAGAGACAAACCCCGCCGCTGCGCACTGTTCCGCCCAGTAACCGATACGCCCGATATGATGAGAGTTACGCAGTGCCACAGCAGCAATTCCGTGCTGACGCGCTTTTTCAATGCCAAGTGTCATGGCCTCGTACGCCGCCACCTGACCGAATGCACGATCGCCATCAAGCGTGACCACTGCCCCCGCATCTTTGACAATTTTAGCGTGATGGTTGATTTGCAAAGAACCCAGTCGCCAGGACTGCACATAGCTCGGGATCATGCCAATCCCATGTGAATCATGCCCTGCCAGATTTGCCGCAATTAAATGATCTGCTACTAGTTTTGCTTCCTGTTCCTCGCTACCCATCTGACGAAACACAGTCAGAATAAAGTTGTGCAGCGTCCGGGCATGAAAGCGATGACCACTTGCCATAGTTAACTCCTGTTTATGTTATATGCCTGTTGCTTTTTTATGCTGCGCGCCGCACGCGGGAAGGTCAATAAATATGCTGCAATTTCATGTTGCTGTGGAGTAAAGGCCGGATGACGCTCATCATCCGGCAGGGGGAGAAATTAAAATGATTGCTTAACGCGCGCCAGGCCATCGCTAACGGATGCCACTTCGCCCGCCGCCACCAGGCAGCAAGCCATCTGGATTTTTAGTGATTTGGGAATCGGTTCGCTGCCTGCCAGACAACGCTCAATCCACTTCGCGGTGGTTTCCGGGTCTTTTGCTTCTGGCAGTATCAGTAGCTCACTGCCTGCATCGTCCTGTTTTTCATACAGCACCCGCGTTCCTTCGCGATCAATCAGATTGATTTGCGGACAGCGTTGCGGATTTGCATACACTTCGCCTTCGGTGCCGTGCATTAACAGCGCCCTCCCACCGATGTCGTTAAAGAATTTCGCCACCCGCCCGACATATTCCGGATGCGAAACACTGGAAAGACGCAGCGCATCACCTTCAGCAAATGGCGTCGCCAGTTTCGCCAGCGTATGCGCACTGTTACGCACGCCCATCCGCCAGCGCATCGCCAGTTGTTTTTCCAGCGGCGGGCAAAACGCGCCTACAGGCATAAACACAGGTTGATGTTCGTCGAGCTTCGCCTGCGCCTGGCCGCCGTGCAGCGTTGGCGTAATCCCCATCAGTTCGAAAATGGTTTCGCTCAGCACGCGGGTCGGATCTTCGCTAACACCGTGAACCACTACTGGAAAACCGAGTTTGTGCAGCAGGATCGCCAGCAATGGCGTCAGGTTGGCCTGTTTCCGTGCACCGTTGTAACTGGGAATAACAACAGGAATCGGCTTGCCAACAGGGGGCGTCAACTTGATGGTGTGATTTTGCATGGCTTCGTAAAAGCCGAGCATCTCTGCTTCCCCTTCCCCTTTGATACGCAGCGCCATCAATACGCCGCCCAACTCAAGGTCAGGTACTTCACCGTTGAGCATATGGGCATACAGGCCGCGCGCCGTATCCTGGTCTAAATCGCGCGCATGGTTTTTGCCGCGCCCGATCTCTTTGATGATTTTGCGATAGTCCATTTATGACTCCTTACCTGACTCACATCATTAACGCCGCCGACGGCGTGGGGATTTTGCTTTTTCTTTCTTTTTAACTATACCTTCAGGGACTTCTGGTTGCTCAATCGGAAACACCGGTAAGGCATCAAGTAACCGCTTGCCGTAGTTTTTGGTTAACAAGCGTTTATCATAAATCACCACTTCACCCCAGCAACTGTGGCTTCGAATCAGACGCCCAACTTGCTGAATCAGGTTAAACGAGGCGCTCGGCAGGCTTTGTACCTCAAAGGGATAACGATTAAGACTTTTTAGCCATTCGCCTTCGGTGATCACCACCGGGCTGTCGATGGGGGGAAAGGCGATTTTATGAATATGCACCTGACTTAGCAGGTCACCTTTCAGATCAAGGCCTTCGGCAAAAGACTGTAAACCTACCAATACACTGCGCTCACCGTTAGCAACGCGTTTACGATGCAGTTCAACTAAGCGGTAGCGAGGCTGATCGCCCTGCACCAGCAACATCAGACGTAAATCCGTCACATAGTCGAGAAATCGCTGCATCGCCCGCCCGCTGGCAAACAACACCAACATGCCGAGATGTTTTTTGCTCTCTACCTGCTCACGGAAAAAGGCCGCCATTTCGGCAATATGCTGCTCTTCGTTGTCAATGGACGGTTCATAACGCATCTGCGGAATGACAATTTTGCCCTGTTCGCAGTGGTTGAAGGGGGAATCCAGCGCCACAAAGCGATCGCCCGCTTTCTCTTTCAACCCACTCATCTCCTGCAAACGCGAAAAACTGTTCAGCGAACGCAAGGTTGCAGAAGTGATAATAATGTGCGGAATACTGCGCCACAGCAGCCTTTCGAGTTGATCGCTGACGCGGATCCCCACACAGTGAAACCAGAGATGTAGCTGTCCGTCGCGTTCTTCCCGCGTCGCCCATTTGGTTACCGGCGCACCAGAAGATTGCGCCAGAGACGCCAGCCGCCAGAGTTTGCTCTGCGCCTCAAACATCCCCAGCGCGCGGTTCATCTGCAAAATCAGTCGATGCAAACGCACAATGTCATGGCTACCGGTTTTCTCACTTAAATCATTGAGGAATAACTCAGCCAGACCACGCAGCATCTCGGTCAGTTTTGCCAGCCGCTGGCAGATCTCCAGTACTTCATCCGGCAATTCGCCCATAGCAAAACGGTGCTCTGCCTCTTGCCCGGCAGGCATATAGAGATTGAGGATGTTGTTTAAAGAGGCGATAAGCTCATATAACTCTTCACAATGCGCATTCAACCGTTCAGGGATCGCCAGCGGTGGAATGGTCTTCGGGCGAAACTGCTCCATGCAGGTGACGACCAGTTTTGTGAACAGATCCAGTTGTAGCCGATACCAGGGTGCAGTAATTTCCGCGCTCATTTCCAGCGCATCCCGCGCCACGTCCGGCAGATGATGACCTTCATCCAGCACCAGCAGCAAATTTTTCGGTTCTGGCAATACCGCTTCGCTTTCCATCGCCGCCATCACCAGCGCATGGTTTGCCACTACCACTTCCGCTTCCTGAATTTCCCGGCGGGCAACAAAAAACGGACATTCGCGGTAGTAATAACAGTTACGGTTGAGGCAACTGGCTTTGTCGGTACTCAGACGACGCCAGAGATCGTCATCAATGGCGATATCAGTGTGATCGCGCAGGCCATCCCATTTATAAGTATCGAGATCGCCCTTCAGCTTTGCACAACGTTTTTGTTCTTCCTGATTGTTCGGTGTCAGTTCATCGTCGAGAAACGCGAGCAGATCCTGTTGTGTGGGTTCGGTACTGGCAAGCGCCGTCAGGTTACGCGGACAAACGTAGCGCCCACGCCCGAAAGCGGCGGTGAATTTTAGATCGGGAATGATCTTTTTCAGCAGCGGCAAATCTTTGCTGTAGATCTGATCCTGCAACGCCACGTTAGCAGTACTCACCACCAGCGTTTTTTGCTCTTCGCGGGCAATGGCGATGCCGGGGATCAAATAGGAGAGCGTTTTCCCAACGCCGGTGGGGGCTTCAATCGCCAGATGCCGCCCTTCTTCTCCGGCCAGTGTTTTGGCGACATCCGCAATCATCTGCCGCTGCGGCGCACGGGGAATAAAGTCGGGGATCTGTTCCTGAAGCGCCTTATACCAGGCGGCAATTTGCGCTTTAAGCGCGGCGGTTAATGCCATGAGAAAACCTGAAATACTGTATAAACAGCCAATATTGTGGCATTTTTCAGTTTTCAGGGGTAATGATTTTTCTGTTTCTGGAAAGTGGCTCGCAATAACCGCCAGGATAATACGGTCTAATTCCTGTTCGACAACAAAGGATTCAACACGTCATGCAAGACACCATCATAAATTTCTACAGCACCAGTGACGACTACGGGGATTTTTCTAACTTTGCCGCCTGGGCCATCAAGATTGACGGCAAAACCTGGCCCACCTCAGAACACTATTTTCAGGCACAAAAGTTCCTTGATGAAAAATACCACGAAGAGATCCGCCGGATTTCCTCACCCATGATCGCCGCGCGTATGGGGCGTGACCGTTCTAAGCCCCTGCGTAAAAACTGGGAGTCGATAAAAGAAGAGGTGATGCGCAAAGCGCTTCGCGCTAAATTCGAACAACACGCAGAACTGCGCGCGCTCCTGCTGGCAACCGCGTCAGCGAAACTGGTTGAGCATACGAAAAATGATGCTTACTGGGGAGATGGCGGTAATGGTCAGGGCAAGAATCGCCTGGGCTACCTTTTAATGGAGCTGCGCGAACAATTGGCTGCGGAGAAGTAACGCATCGGGTGGCTTGTGGGCGGTAAAACAGAGAAATCTTTTTGCCGCGCTTGCAAATTGCTGACTAGCGCTTGTAGTGATATGCCGGATGCGGCGCGAACGCCTTATCCGGCCTACAAGTTGTTAAAATTCAATATATTGTAGGAACCACGTAGGCCTGATAAGCGTAGCGCATCAGGCAGTTTTGCGTTTGTCATCAGTCTCAGATGCCGGGCATTACCCGGCATAAAAGATTACTGAGCTGCGGCAGGTTTACGCGGACGGCGGCGACGTTGTTGCTCGCCTGCCGGTTTGGCATCACCAAGACGACGAGACGGTTTTGCTGCAGGCTTCGCGTTACCAGCCTTCGCACCGCTTTCTGCGCGACGCGGTTGCTGTTGACTACGACCACCGCTCTGCCCACGACCGCCGCCGCTGCGTTGCTGGCGACCGTTCTGGATCGGTTCGGCTTTAATTGACGGATCCGGCTCATAGCCCGGAACAGCGATACGCGGGATCTCTTTTTTCAGCAGTTTTTCGATATCGCGCAACAGTTTGTGCTCATCAACACACACCAGCGATAACGCTTCGCCGGTGGCTGCGGCACGACCGGTACGCCCGATGCGGTGCACGTAATCTTCCGGTACGTTTGGCAGCTCATAGTTGACGACGTGTGGCAACTCTTCGATATCCAGGCCACGCGCGGCGATATCGGTCGCCACCAGCACACGAATATCACCCGATTTAAAATCGGCCAACGCACGAGTACGCGCACCTTGCGATTTATTACCGTGGATCGCCGCACTGCGGATGCCATCTTTATTTAGCTGTTCTGCCAGATGGTTGGCACCATGTTTGGTACGTGTAAACACCAGCACCTGCTGCCAGTTACCTTTACCAATCATGTGCGACAGTAATTCCCGTTTGCGTTTCTTATCAACAAAATGAACGTGCTGGGTCACTTGCTCAGAGGCGGTATTACGGCGCGCCACTTCGATTTCTAGCGGGTTATGCAGCAGTTTTTCTGCCAGCGCTTTAATCTCGTCAGAGAAAGTCGCGGAGAACAGCAGGTTCTGGCGTTTCGCGGGCAGCTTTGTTAACACACGGCGAATATCGTGGATAAAGCCCATATCGAGCATACGGTCAGCTTCATCAAGGACGAGGATTTCTATCTGATCCAGTTTCACCGCATTCTGGTGTTCCAGGTCCAGCAGACGCCCGGGCGTTGCCACCAGCACATCAACACCGCCGCGCAGTTTCATCATCTGCGGGTTAATGCTGACGCCGCCAAACACCACCAGCGAACGAATGTTCAGGTATTTGCTGTAATCACGGACGTTTTCGCCAATCTGCGCCGCCAGTTCACGGGTCGGGGTGAGGATCAACGCACGAACCGGACGACGCCCTTTGGCGTGCGGCTCACGGGAAATCAGGTGTTGCAATAGCGGCAGCGTAAAGCCCGCTGTTTTACCCGTGCCGGTCTGGGCACTGGCCATCAGATCACGGCCTTCCAGTACTGCGGGGATCGCCTGCTGCTGAATAGGGGTGGGTTCACGGTAACCTTGCTCGGCAACGGCGCGCAGGATATCAGGGCTTAAACCCAAAGAATCGAAAGACATAACTACTCCGAACCGCCCCGACCGTTACCGGTGTAGTTTTCAGGGAGATACTGAAAAGGAAAATGACAAAAACCACAATGTCATGAGGGAGCGGAGTGTAGCAGTTTTTGTGACGCAGCGCATAAATTATCCCTGTGACTGGCGTTGCTAAAATTCTTAGCCATACTGGACAACGCTAAAAATGAGTCATAATCTTAATCAATCATTTGATTAAGAATGGGCTGTGCGATGAATAGTCCTGCCATGACAACCAAAGGTGAACAGGCCAAAAAACAGCTAATTGCTGCGGCACTGGCACAGTTTGGTGAGTATGGAATGAACGCCACCACCCGCGATATCGCCGCCCAGGCCGGGCAGAATATCGCAGCCATCACCTATTACTTCGGTTCGAAAGAAGATTTATACCTCGCCTGCGCCCAGTGGATTGCCGATTTTATTGGCGAGCAGTTCCGTCCGCACGCCGAGGAAGCCGAACGCTTGTTCGCACAACCACAGCCGGATCGCGCCGCTATCCGCGAACTGATCCTTCGCGCTTGCAGGAACATGATTCAACTGCTCACCCAGGATGATACCGTCAACCTCAGCAAGTTTATCTCCCGTGAGCAGCTCTCTCCCACGGCGGCCTACCATCTGGTGCATGAACAGGTGATTAGTCCGCTACACAGCCACCTTACGCGCCTGATTGCCGCCTGGACCGGCTGTGACGCCAACGATACCCGCATGATCCTCCATACTCATGCGCTGATTGGCGAGATTCTGGCGTTTCGTCTCGGCAAAGAAACGATTCTGTTACGTACCGGCTGGACCGCGTTCGATGAAGAAAAGACCGAACTGATTAACCAGACGGTAACCTGTCATATCGACCTGATTTTGCAAGGATTATCGCAAAGGAGTTTGTAGTGATGAAAAAACCTGTCGTGATTGGACTGGCGGTAGTGGTACTTGCCGCCGTGGTTGCCGGAGGCTACTGGTGGTATCAAAGCCGCCAGGATAACGGCCTGACGCTGTATGGCAACGTGGATATTCGCACTGTTAATCTTAGCTTCCGTGTCGGTGGTCGCGTTGAATCTCTGGCGGTAGACGAAGGTGATGCCATCAAAGCGGGTCAGGTGCTGGGCGAACTGGATCACAAGCCGTATGAGATTGCGCTGATGCAGGCGAAAGCAGGCGTTTCGGTGGCGCAGGCACAATATGATCTGATGCTTGCCGGTTATCGCGATGAAGAAATCGCCCAGGCTGCCGCTGCCGTAAAACAGGCGCAGGCCGCTTACGACTATGCGCAGAATTTCTATGCTCGTCAGCAAGGATTGTGGAAAAGCCGCACTATTTCGGCAAACGACCTGGAAAATGCCCGCTCCTCGCGCGACCAGGCCCAGGCAACGCTGAAATCAGCACAGGATAAATTGCGTCAGTACCGTTCCGGTAACCGTGAACAGGACATCGCCCAGGCGAAAGCCAGCCTGGAACAGGCGCAGGCGCAACTGGCGCAGGCGGAGCTGAATTTACAGGACTCAACGTTGGTAGCCCCCTCTGATGGCACGCTGTTAACCCGCGCGGTAGAGCCTGGCACAGTGCTCAATGAAGGTGGCACGGTGTTTACCGTTTCACTAACGCGTCCGGTGTGGGTGCGTGCCTATGTCGATGAGCGCAATCTCGACCAGGCCCAGCCAGGCCGCAAAGTGCTGCTCTATACCGATGGTCGCCCGGACAAGCCGTATCACGGGCAGATTGGTTTCGTTTCGCCAACCGCTGAATTTACCCCGAAAACCGTCGAAACGCCGGATCTGCGCACCGACCTTGTCTATCGCCTGCGGATTGTGGTGACCGACGCCGATGATGCGTTACGCCAGGGAATGCCAGTAACGGTGCAATTCGGTGACGAGGCAGGACATGAATGATGCCGTTATCACGCTAAACGGCCTGGAAAAACGCTTTCCGGGTATGGACAAGCCCGCCGTCGCACCGCTCAACTGTACCATTCATGCCGGTTATGTTACGGGGCTGGTGGGGCCGGATGGCGCGGGTAAAACCACGTTGATGCGGATGCTGGCCGGATTACTGAAACCCGACAACGGCAGTGCTACGGTCATTGGCTTTGATCCCATCAAAAACGACGCGGCGTTACACGCGGTGCTCGGCTATATGCCGCAGAAATTCGGTCTGTATGAAGATCTCACGGTGATGGAGAATCTTAATCTGTACGCGGATTTGCGCAGCGTAACCGGTGAAGCGCGAAAACAGACGTTTGCTCGCCTGCTGGAGTTTACTTCTCTTGGCCCATTTACCGGACGCCTGGCGGGTAAGCTCTCTGGCGGGATGAAACAAAAACTCGGGCTGGCCTGTACCCTGGTGGGTGAACCGAAAGTGTTACTGCTCGATGAACCTGGCGTCGGCGTAGACCCCATCTCACGGCGCGAGCTGTGGCAGATGGTGCACGAACTGGCAGGCGAAGGGATGCTGATCCTCTGGAGTACCTCATATCTCGATGAAGCCGAACAGTGCCGTGACGTATTGCTGATGAACGAAGGTGAGTTGCTGTATCAGGGAGAACCGAAGGCTCTGACGCAAACCATGGCCGGACGTAGCTTTCTGATGACCAGCCCGCACGAAAGCAACCGCAAACTGCTGCAACGAACGCTGAAACTGCCGCAGGTCAGCGACGGGATGATTCAGGGAAAATCAGTACGTCTGATCCTCAAAAAAGAGGCCACACCAGACGATATTCGCCGCGCCGACGGAATGCCGGAAATCAACATCAACGAAACCACACCTCGCTTTGAAGATGCGTTTATTGATTTGCTGGGCGGTGCCGGAACCTCAGAATCACCGCTGGGCGCAATATTGCATACGGTAGAAGGCTCACCGGACGAGACGGTGATCGAAGCGAAAGAGCTGACCAAGAAGTTTGGCGATTTTGCCGCCACCGATCACGTCAATTTTGCCGTCAAACGCGGTGAAATCTTTGGTTTGCTGGGGCCAAACGGTGCGGGGAAATCCACCACCTTTAAGATGATGTGCGGCTTGCTGGTGCCGACCTCCGGTCAGGCGCTGGTGCTGGGAATGGATCTGAAAGAGAGTTCCGGTAAAGCGCGCCAGCATCTCGGCTATATGGCGCAAAAATTTTCGCTGTATGGCAACCTGACAGTCGAACAGAATTTACGCTTTTTCTCCGGCGTGTATGGCTTACGCGGTCGGGCGCAGACTGAAAAAATCACCCGTATGAGCGAAGCGTTCGGCCTGAAAAGCATTGCCTCACATGCTACCGATGAACTGCCATTAGGTTTTAAGCAGCGGCTGGCGCTGGCCTGCTCGTTGATGCATGAACCGGATATTCTGTTTCTCGATGAACCCACTTCCGGCGTCGATCCCCTCACCCGCCGCGAGTTTTGGCTACATATCAACAGCATGGTAGAGAAAGGTGTCACGGTGATGGTCACCACCCACTTTATGGATGAAGCGGAATATTGCGACCGCATCGGACTGGTGTATCGCGGGAAACTGATTGCCAGCGGCACGCCGGACGATTTGAAAGCGCAATCGGCCAATGATGAGCAACCCGACCCCACGATGGAGCAAGCCTTTATTCAGTTGATCCACGACTGGGATAAGGAGCATGGCAATGAGTAATCCGATCCTGTCCTGGCGTCGCGTGCGAGCGCTGTGCGTTAAAGAGACGCGGCAGATCATTCGCGATCCGAGTAGCTGGCTGATTGCGGTGGTGATCCCGCTGTTGCTACTGTTTATTTTTGGCTACGGCATTAACCTCGACTCCAGCAAGCTGAGGGTCGGAATATTGCTTGAACAGCGTAGCGAAGCGGCGCTGGATTTCACCCACACCATGACAGGCTCACCTTATATCGACGCCACTATCAGCGATAATCGCCAGGAATTAATCGCCAAAATGCAGGCGGGGAAAATTCGTGGTCTGGTGGTGATTCCGGTGGATTTCGCGGAACAGATGGAGCGTGCCAACGCCACCGCGCCAATTCAGGTGATTACCGACGGCAGCGAGCCAAATACCGCCAACTTTGTGCAGGGTTATGTCGAAGGGATCTGGCAGATCTGGCAAATGCAGCGAGCGGAAGACAACGGGCAGACTTTTGAGCCGCTTATTGATGTCCAGACTCGCTACTGGTTTAACCCGGCGGCGATTAGCCAGCACTTTATTATTCCCGGTGCTGTAACCATTATCATGACGGTGATCGGCGCGATCCTCACCTCGCTGGTGGTGGCGCGGGAGTGGGAACGCGGCACTATGGAGGCTTTGCTCTCTACGGAGATTACCCGCACGGAACTGCTGCTGTGTAAGCTGCTCCCCTATTACGTCCTCGGCATGCTGGCAATGCTGCTGTGTATGCTGGTGTCGGTATTTATTCTCGGTGTGCCATATCGCGGTTCGCTGCTGATTCTGTTTTTTATCTCCAGCCTGTTTTTACTCAGTACGCTGGGGATGGGGCTGCTGATTTCAACGATTACCCGCAACCAGTTCAACGCCGCACAAGTCGCACTGAACGCCGCGTTCTTGCCGTCGATTATGCTCTCTGGCTTTATTTTTCAGATCGACAGTATGCCTGCGGTGATCCGCGCAGTGACGTACATTATTCCCGCACGTTATTTCGTCAGCACCCTGCAAAGCCTGTTTCTCGCCGGGAATATTCCGGTAGTGCTGGTCGTGAATGTGCTGTTTTTGATCGCTTCGGCGGTGATGTTTATCGGTCTGACGTGGCTGAAAACCAAACGTCGACTGGATTAGGGAGAAGAGCATGTTTCATCGCTTATGGACGTTAATTCGCAAAGAGTTGCAGTCGCTGCTGCGCGAACCGCAGACGCGCGCGATTCTGATTTTACCCGTGCTGATTCAGGTGATCCTGTTCCCGTTCGCCGCCACGCTGGAAGTAACCAACGCCACCATCGCCATTTACGACGAAGATAACGGCGCACATTCGGTAGAACTGACCCAACGTTTTGCCCGCGCCAGCGCCTTTACCCATGTGTTGCTGCTGAAAAGTCCACAGGAGATCCGCCCGACCATCGACACGCAAAAGGCGTTATTGCTGGTGCGCTTCCCGCCTGATTTCTCGCGCAAACTGGATACCTTCCAGACCGCGCCGTTGCAATTAATTCTCGACGGACGTAACTCCAACAGTGCGCAAATCGCCGCTAACTACCTGCAACAAATCGTCAAAAACTATCAGCAGGAGCTGCTGGAAGGAAAGCCGAAGCCAAACAACAGCGAGCTGGTGGTGCGCAACTGGTATAACCCGAACCTCGACTACAAATGGTTCGTGGTGCCATCACTGATCGCCATGATCACCACTATCGGCGTAATGATCGTCACTTCGCTTTCTGTTGCCCGCGAACGTGAACAGGGAACGCTCGATCAGTTGCTGGTTTCGCCCCTCACCACCTGGCAGATATTTATTGGTAAAGCCGTCCCTGCGTTAATTGTCGCCACGTTCCAGGCCACCATTGTGCTGGCGATTGGTATCTGGGCGTATCAAATCCCCTTCGCCGGTTCGCTGGCGCTGTTCTACTTTACGATGGTGATTTACGGTTTATCGCTGGTGGGCTTCGGTCTGTTGATTTCATCACTTTGTTCAACGCAACAGCAGGCGTTTATCGGCGTATTTGTCTTTATGATGCCTGCAATCCTGCTTTCCGGTTACGTTTCGCCGGTGGAGAACATGCCAGTATGGCTGCAAAACCTGACGTGGATTAACCCTATCCGCCACTTTACAGACATTACCAAGCAGATCTATTTGAAGGATGCGAGTCTGGATATTGTGTGGAATAGTTTGTGGCCGTTACTGGTGATAACGGCCACAACAGGATCAGCGGCGTACGCGATGTTTAGACGCAAGGTGATGTAACTTTTTATCTTTCGCCAGTAGCGACACTACCGCCGGGCCGGCAAGGATCGCCAGCCCTGCAATTGCCAGCAAATAGTTATTTTCCAGCACGCGGGACAACAGCCACAGCACAATCAGCGCCGCGCCAAAATACCAGGTGGTGGTCAACTCTTCCAGCACATCTGCTACCTCGCGCCAGCGTTGCTCAGGATGACGCTGTAACACCAGCATCATCACTACTGTTACACAATACAGCACGCATAACCCTACGCCGACATGAACCAGCGTCTTACTCATCCAGCCCATAACCAGCAGCGCCACTACCAGTAAATGCAACATAATCTGCCAGCAACTTAGGCCAGTTGCGACACGAACGCGTTGTTGCCACTTCATGGCTTCTCTCCTGAAGAATTTATCTCTACTAATTCAGAGTACCGAACTTTACGGAAAATTCCGTAAGACCGCACCTTTTTGTGACGCCGACTACACTATTTCAATGAGATAAGAGGCAAAAACAGGAAAATTATGCCCGACCAAACACAACATTTTTCGTTCAAGGTGCTCACCATCAATATTCACAAAGGCTTTACAGCATTTAACCGACGCTTCATTTTGCCGGAACTTCGCGACGCCGTGCGTGCCGTCAGCGCCGATATCGTCTGCCTGCAGGAAGTGATGGGGGCGCACGAAGTCCATCCACTGCATGTGAAGAACTGGCCCGATACTTCGCACTACGAGTTTCTTGCCGACACCATGTGGAGTGATTTTGCCTACGGACGTAATGCTGTATACCCGGAAGGGCATCACGGGAACGCGGTGCTGTCACGCTATCCCATTGAACATTATGAGAATCGCGATGTTTCGGTCGATGGCGCGGAAAAGCGCGGCGTGCTTTATTGCCGCATTGTTCCGCCAGTCACGGGGAAAGCGATTCATGTGATGTGCGTGCATCTCGGCTTGCGGGAGGCGCACCGTCAGGCGCAGCTTGCGATGCTTGCTGAATGGGTGAATCAACTACCGAACGGCGAACCAGTATTAGTCGCGGGAGATTTCAACGACTGGCGGCAAAAAGCCAATCATCCCTTAAAAGTACTGGCTGGGCTGGATGAGATATTTACCCGCGCCCACGGACGCCCGGCGCGAACATTTCCGGTGCAATTTCCCGTTCTTCGTCTGGACAGGGTTTACGTCAAAAACGCCAGTGCCAGTGCGCCCACAGCGCTGCCGCTGCGGACCTGGCGACATCTTTCTGACCATGCCCCTTTGAGTGTGGAGATCCATCTATGAAATGTGGTTGGCGCGAAGGGAACAAGATTCAGTTACTGGAAAACGGCGAGCAATATTACCCTGCTGTGTTTAAAGCGATTAACGAAGCAGAGCAACGCATCATCCTTGAGACATTTATCTGGTTTGAAGATGACGTCGGCAAACAGCTACATGCGGCGCTGCTGGCAGCGGCGCAACGTGGGGTTAAAGCGGAAGTCTTGCTGGATGGCTATGGTTCGCCAGATCTCAGCGATGAATTTGTCAGCGAACTGACCGCGGCTGGCGTGGTATTTCGTTATTACGATCCTCGTCCTCGCCTGTTCGGTATGCGCACGAATGTGTTCCGCCGGATGCATCGCAAAATTGTGGTCATCGATACACGAATCGCCTTTATCGGCGGGATAAATTACTCCGCCGAGCATATGTCCAGCTACGGCCCACAGGCCAAACAGGATTACGCGGTGCGGCTGGAAGGGCCGATTGTTGAAGATATTCTGCAGTTTGAGCTGGAAAACTTGCCTGGGCAGAGCGCGGCACGCCGCTGGTGGCGACGTCACCATAAAGCGGAAGAAAACCGCCAACCGGGGGAAGCGCAGGTATTGCTGGTCTGGCGCGATAACGAAGAACATCGCAGCGATATCGAGCGCCACTATTTGAAAATGCTCACTCAGGCGCGGCGGGAAGTGATTATCGCCAACGCCTACTTCTTTCCCGGCTATCGATTTTTACACGCCTTACGTAAAGCGGCACGGCGCGGGGTGCGGATCAAACTGATTATTCAGGGTGAACCGGATATGCCGATTGTCAGGGTTGGCGCGCGTTTGCTCTATAACTATCTGGTTAAAGGCGGCGTTCAAGTGTTTGAGTATCGCCGCCGCCCGCTCCACGGCAAAGTGGCGTTAATGGATGATCACTGGGCGACGGTAGGCTCCAGTAATCTCGATCCGCTCAGTTTGTCGCTGAATCTCGAAGCTAACGTCATCATCTACGATCGTAATTTTAACCAGACGCTACGCGACAATCTTAATGGCATCATCGCCGCCGATTGTCGGCAGGTAGATGAAAGTATGCTGCCCAAACGCACCTGGTGGAATCTGACTAAAAGCGTGCTGGCATTCCACTTTTTGCGCCACTTCCCGGCGCTGGTGGGCTGGCTTCCGGCGCATACGCCGCGTCTGGCACAGGTTGAGCCGCCCGCGCAACCGGCAATGGAAACGCAGGATCGGGTAGAAACAGAAAATACGGGGGTAAAGCCCTGATGAGTAAATCCCATCCTCGCTGGCGCTTAGCAAAGAAGATCCTTACCTGGCTATTTTTTATCGCGGTGATTGTGTTGCTGGTGGTCTACGCCAAAAAAGTGGACTGGGAAGAGGTCTGGAAGGTCATCCGCGACTATAACCGCGTTGTGCTATTGAGTGCGGTCGGGCTGGTGGTCGTCAGTTATCTGATTTACGGCTGCTATGACCTGCTCGCCCGTTTCTACTGCGGTCACAAACTGGCGAAGCGCCAGGTGATGCTGGTGTCATTTATCTGCTATGCCTTCAACCTGACGCTCAGTACCTGGGTCGGCGGGATTGGGATGCGTTATCGCCTTTATTCGCGTCTGGGATTACCGGGCGGCACCATCACACGCATTTTCTCGCTGAGTATTACCACCAACTGGCTGGGCTATATTTTATTAGCCGGGATTATTTTTACCGCAGGCGTGGTGGCGTTACCGGATCACTGGTATGTCGATCAAACCACGCTGCGTATTCTCGGCATTGGCTTACTGATGATTATCGCGGTTTATTTATGGTTTTGCGCTTTCGCGAAGCACCGCCATATGACCATCAAAGGGCAAAAGCTGGTGCTGCCTTCATGGAAATTCGCCCTCGCTCAGATGCTGATTTCCAGCGTTAACTGGATGGTGATGGGGGCAATTATCTGGCTGTTACTTGACCAAAGCGTGAATTATTTCTTTGTCTTAGGCGTGTTACTGGTTAGTAGTATTGCTGGTGTCATCGTGCATATTCCGGCGGGGATTGGCGTGCTGGAAGCGGTGTTTATCGCGCTACTGGCAGGAGAGAATACATCCAAAGGCACAATTATCGCCGCCCTACTCGCTTACCGTGTGCTGTATTACTTTATCCCGCTGCTGCTGGCGCTGATCTGTTACCTGTTGCTGGAAAGTCAGGCGAAGAAGCTACGGGCGAAAAATGAAGCGGCGATGTGAAGTTCGATTAAGTTCTTTTGGTTTGTGCAGATTGTTAGCAACGTGCTATTTGTTCATGGCGGATGCGGCGTAAACGCCTTATCCGCCCTACAAAACCGGGCTAAATTAATAGATTACAATTCCACTCTGTGCCTGCTAAGCGTAGCGCATCGGGCTCATTGCGTTTCCTCACAATTTTACCCAAGAAAGAAATTTACCTATTTTTCTATGACTAATGAAAAAACCGCGTATGCCTTTGCCAAACAAGTGTTATAGCTATTGCTGCAAGAATCCCGAAGAAGCCGATAAAATAATAATAGAGAGTTAACGCACCTATAAAAGCGCAACGACAATCACCACCAAAGAGATTAAAAAAAGATACATTACACCTGCAATGGCAGCATTTATCTTATTGATATCTTTACTTAAGCCATATATACAAAAAATTATATTTATGGATGCGCCCCCATGTCATGGGCGCATTTTATAACAGGCTTTTATTCATTGTCGTTTTAATTAGAAAAAATCCCGACGCCAGGCCGGGATTTGGAGGGGAAACGGAATTAACGGCGGTTGCCAAAAATCCGCAGCAACATCAGGAACAGGTTGATGAAGTCGAGATACAACGTTAATGCGCCAAGAATTGAATATTTGCGCAGGTTCGACGTGTCGCGGGTATCAATCTGCTCACCCATATTTTTCAGTTTCTGGGTGTCATAGGCGGTCAGGCCGACAAAGACAATCACTCCGATATAGGTCACCACCCACATCAACGCCTCGCTTTTCAGCCAGAAGTTCACCAGCGAGGCGATGACAATGCCGATTAACGCCATAAACAGCATATTGCCGAAGCCGCTTAAATCGCGCTTCGTGGTGTAGCCGTACAGACTCATCGCACCGAACATTCCGGCGGTAACAACGAAAGTACTGGCGATAGAGGCGGCGGTGTAGACAATGAAAATGCTGGAAAGCGTCAGACCTGTCAGCGCCGAATAAAGCATAAAGAGCATGGTTGTCACACCCGCGCTGAGCTTTTGAATCATCGCTGATAACACAATTACCAGAGCTAATTGCGCTATTACCAGACCAATTAAAAAGATGCGGTTGGTGAAAAGCAGCTCCATCACGGCGGCGGAGTTAGCAGCATACCAGGCAACAAACGCGGTCAACAACAGGCCAACGGTCATCCAGCCATAGACCTGTGCCATATAGGTTTGCAGGCCAGTCCTGGCTTGTACGATTGAATCAGAACGTGGGAATCTGTCCATGAAGATCTCCTGAAGATATAAGGAATATCTAAAGGATACTGCAAATGATGAGGGTATGCATCGCCGCAGCGTAAACGTATGTCCGGTACGGTGAAATTGCCGGATGCAGCTCTATGCCTTATCCGGCCAACAAAAAACTACCAGCGTTTTGCTGCCTGCTGATCGCTCTCCCGCGCTTCGACCCAGCGGTCACCTTCCGGCGTAGCTTCGCGCTTCCAGAACGGTGCGCGGGTTTTGAGATAATCCATAATAAACTGCCCGGCCTCAAACGCACTACTGCGATGCGCACTGGTAACGCCGACAAAAACGATTTCATCACCCGGCCATAATTCGCCAATACGATGAATCACCGTGACTCGCCCCAGCGGCCAGCGGTTACGCGCTTCATCAACGATTTCCGCCAGTGCTTTTTCAGTCATTCCCGGATAGTGTTCGAGGGTTAATGCTTTTACGCTGTCACCCAGGTTATGGTTACGCACCTTACCGGTAAAGGTGACCACCGCACCGTCTTCATCACGCTCAGCCAGCCACGGATACTCTTCCCCTACGCTGAACGGCTGCGGTCCGACAACAATTTTGGTTTCAGCCATCTTAGCCTCCGGTTACCGGCGGGAAGAAAGCCACTTCGTCGCCGTCAGTTAGCGGATGGTCGAAACTCACCAGCGTCTGGTTGACGGCAGCCAGTAATTTGCCATCTTCCAGCGCCAGCGCCCAACGATCGCTCTGCGCTGCCAGGTGCTGGCGTAACGCTTCAACGGTTGGAAAATCCGCGGCAACGTCGGTTGCATCGGTCCCCACCAGCTCGCGCACCTGGGCGAAAAAAAGAACTTTAATCATCCGCTTCCACCTTAAAGTCACCCGACTTGCCGCCGCTCTTCGCCAGCAGGCGTACCGGACCAATCACCATATCTTTTTGCACGGCTTTACACATATCGTAAATGGTCAGCGCCGCCACGGAGGCCGCGGTTAACGCTTCCATTTCGACGCCGGTTTTCCCGGTCAGGCGGCATAAGGTTTCTATACGTACCCGATTGTGTTCCGGCTCTGCCTGCAAATTGACTTCAACTTTACTGAGCATTAGCGGGTGACACAGTGGGATCAGATCCCATGTACGTTTTGCCGCCTGAATACCGGCAATCCGCGCGGTGGCAAATACGTCGCCTTTGTGGTGACGACCATCGATGATCATCGCCAGCGTCTCGCTGCGCATGGTGACAAAGGCTTCCGCCCGTGCTTCACGTACAGTTTCCGCTTTGGCGGAGACATCCACCATGTGCGCTTCGCCAGCGGCGTTGATATGAGTCAGTTGCGACATACTTATTTCTTCAAATGTGGATGGAAATTGCATGGACGTGTACGGGCATCCAGTTGCGGCGCGATGATATTTTCCCATGCGGTGCGGCACGCTTTGGTCGAACCCGGCATAGCGAAAATCAGTGTCTTGTTAGCAACGCCCGCTATCGCACGAGATTGCAACGTTGCGGTGCCAATCTCTTCGAATGACAACATACGGAATACTTCACCGAAGCCTTCGACTTCACGATCGAACAGCGGCAGCAACGCTTCTGGTGCCTGATCGCCTTCCGTCAGTCCGGTGCCGCCAGTAATCAGCACCACTTGCACATCGTCGCTGGCGATCCACGCAGATACCTGCGCGCGGATGGCGTAGCGGTTTTCTTTAACAATCGCTTTATCGACAATGTGATGGCCCGCTTCCTGCGCCGAATCGCGCAGATAATGACCGGAGGTATCGTCTTCTTCACCGCGACGATTAGAAACCGTAAGAATAGCAATACGGGTCGGGATAAATTCAGTGCTTACCTGACTCATCTGATCTCTCCTTTTGACGTTTTAGCCGCCAATGTACGATAAGTTTTGCGTAATACCGGTGTTATTTTGATGCAGGAAATGGGTCTGTTTTTTCTCCCGCAGCGCCGCTGAAATACGCGCTTCCAGCGCCTGTTGCTGGGCATCATCTTCCAGCAGATCGCGCAGGTTAACGCCGCCTTCACCAAACAAGCAGAGATGGAGTTTACCAATGGAGGAGACGCGCAGACGGTTGCAGGTGGCGCAGAAATCTTTTTCATACGGCATGATAAGGCCGATTTCTCCGGCGTAATCCGGATGACAAAAGACTTGCGCGGGGCCGTCGCTGCGTTGACGAAGTTGATGGATCCAGCCGCGACGCAGCAGTTCGTCACGCAGAATCTGACCAGAGATATGGTGCTTACGGAAAAGTTCGCTACCCTCGCCCGTTTCCATCAGTTCGATGAAACGTAACTGGATGGGGCGATGCTGGATCCAGTTCAGAAAGGTGTCGAGCTGGTGATGATTGACATCGCGCATCAGCACGGTATTGACTTTGACCTTCTCAAACCCGGCTTCAAATGCGGCATCAATCCCCGCCATCACCTGGTTGAATTTATCCTGACCGGTAATAGCATAAAACTGGCGAGCGTCGAGGCTATCGACACTGACGTTAATCCCCGTCAGTCCGGCATCGCGCCAGTTCGCCACGTCGCGTTCCAGGCGGTAACCATTGGTGGTGACCGCAATCTGACGAATAGCGTCGTTTTCCCGCACGGCTGCGATGATATCGGTAAAGTCGCGGCGTAAAGACGGTTCACCGCCTGTCAGACGTACTTTTTCGGTGCCCAAACTGGCGAAGGCGCGAGTAACCCGGCGAATTTCATCGACGGTCAGAAAGCCTTTATTGGTGACGCCGCTCGGCTTATAGCCATCCGGCAGGCAGTAGGTGCAACGAAAGTTACACACATCGGTAATCGACAGGCGCAAGTAATAAAACTTACGCGCAAATGCATCAGTCAGTTGTGAAGCCATGTACACCTTTCCAGATACGGGAGGCGAAGTCATTTCTTCCTTCGCCCTGGTGGCAATCTTTATGAGCATTGTCACGGCCAAAGCACCATATCAGTTGACCCAGGTGCAGAGGCTAGAGTGTTTAGTGGTTATGTCGATACTAGCGTGTAAATGAGATTTTTACCATTCACACTTTCCGCTATGTAATCATATATATAGCGTCATGATCGTGCTATTTCGCTACAGAATAAGGGAATATGACGGTTTTACTTTGATATACATCATCAGGGATGCACAGCGAACCTCGTCCTTTAGAGGTAGAAGAAAATATTTGTATCCTCAATATTGGCAGGTTAATTGCCGTTTCCCTGTCAGTTGCGCTACTGTAGCGCGGATAATCTGACTTCAGGAATCTATATGCGCAATCGTACGCTGGCTGACCTTGATCGTGTTGTTGCACTCGGCGGAGGGCATGGATTAGGACGCGTTCTTTCATCACTTTCATCTTTAGGCTCTCGTTTAACGGGCATTGTCACCACCACCGATAATGGCGGTTCAACAGGCCGTATTCGCCGCTCAGAAGGCGGCATTGCCTGGGGCGACATGCGCAACTGCCTCAACCAACTGATAACGGAACCGAGCGTCGCCTCCGCGATGTTTGAATACCGTTTTGGCGGCAATGGCGAGCTTTCCGGTCATAATCTCGGAAACTTGATGTTAAAGGCGCTGGATCACCTTAGCGTGCGGCCTCTGGAAGCCATCAATTTAATTCGTAATCTGTTGAAAGTGGACGCGCAATTAATTCCGATGTCAGAGCATCCCGTTGATCTGATGGCCATTGACGATCAGGGGCATGAAGTTTATGGCGAGGTCAATATCGACCAGTTAACTACGCCAATTCAGGAATTGCTCTTAACCCCGAATGTGCCCACAACGCGTGAAGCGGTTCATGCTATCAATGACGCAGATCTGATCCTTATCGGACCTGGCAGTTTTTATACCAGCCTGATGCCAATTCTGCTGCTTAAGGAAATGGCACAGGCATTACGCCGCACGCCAGCGCCGATGGTTTATATCGGCAATCTGGGGCGTGAATTGAGCCTGCCTGCGGCGAATCTGAAGCTGGAAAATAAGCTGGCGATTATGGAACAGTATGTCGGGAAGAAAGTGATTGATGCCGTAGTCGTTGGGCCGAAAGTGGATGTTTCTGCGGTCAGCGACAGAATAGTGATTCAGGACGTACTGGAGGCCAGCGATATCCCCTATCGTCATGACCGCCAGTTGTTACATAACGCACTGGAAAAGGCGTTACAGGCATTGGGTTAACGGAAAGTCGGAAGAGAATTCCGGATTCATATTGCTGACAAAGTGCACGTTATCCATGCCAGATGCGGCCTACAAGCCGCGCAAATTCAATATATTGCAGAGATCATGTAGGCCTGATAAGCGTAGCGCATCAGGCAATTTTGCGTTCTCATTAGCCTCAAACCAGAAGAACATTCCTGCTTCTTCATCTCGTCACGACGCGGCAATAAACAGCTCACGCAACTGATGCAACTGGTCACGGATTTGCGCCGCCTCTTCGAATTCGAGGTTTTGCGCATGTTTCATCATCTGCCCTTCCAGCTCATGGATTTTCTGCTGCAACGCTTTTGGCGACATATCCATCGGCACATTATCCGGCTCAACAATCGGGCGCGATTTCCCTCTGCCCTTCGCTTTGGTTTTGGCAATGTTCTGCCCCAGCGCCAGGATATCGACCACTTTTTTATTAAGACCTTGTGGCGTAATACCATGCTCTTCGTTGTACCGCTGCTGTTTCTCACGACGACGTTCCGTTTCGCCAATCGCTTTCGCCATCGACGGGGTTATCTTATCACCGTAGAGAATCGCTTTGCCGTTGATGTTACGCGCCGCACGGCCAATGGTCTGGATCAGCGAACGTTCTGAACGCAGGAACCCTTCTTTGTCAGCATCGAGGATCGCCACCAATGAGACCTCCGGCATATCCAGACCTTCACGCAGTAAGTTGATCCCCACCAGTACGTCGAACTCGCCCAGACGCAAGTCGCGGATAATCTCCATACGCTCAACGGTATCAATGTCGGAGTGAAGATAACGCACGCGCTCACCGTGTTCTTCCAGATATTCCGTTAGATCTTCCGCCATTCGCTTGGTCAACGTCGTCACCAGAACGCGTTCGTTAATTGCCGCACGCAGGCGAATCTCCGAAAGAAGATCATCGACCTGGGTCGCTTCCGGACGCACTTCGATAATCGGATCGAGCAAGCCAGTCGGGCGCACCACCTGATCCACCACGTCACCACCGGATTTCTCCAGTTCGTAATTACCTGGCGTCGCAGAAACATAAATCGTTTGTGGAGCCAGCGCTTCAAACTCCTCAAATTTCAGCGGACGGTTATCCAGCGCCGATGGCAATCGGAAACCATACTCCACCAGAGTCTCTTTACGCGCCCTGTCACCGCGATACATTCCGCCAATTTGTGGAATGGTGACGTGAGATTCATCGACCACCAGCAGACCATCGGCAGGCAGGTAATCAAATAACGTCGGCGGTGGTTCACCAGGTCCACGCCCGGAGAGAAAGCGCGAATAGTTTTCAATCCCCGAACAGTAGCCCAGCTCATTCATCATCTCCAGATCAAACTGGGTTCGTTGAGTCAGACGCTGCTCTTCCAAAAGTTTATTGTTTTCCAGCAGCACTTTGCGTCGGTCCGCCAGTTCTGTTTTGATCTCTTCCATCGCCTGCACAATGCGTTCACGCGGCGTAACATAGTGCGTTTTCGGGTAGATGGTAAAACGTGGGACTGTTGAAACGATTTGCCCGGTTAATGGATCAAACAACGACAATCGTTCAACTTCTTCATCAAACAGCTCCACGCGTAGCGCAATGTCGTCGGACTCCGCCGGGAAAATGTCGATCACTTCACCACGCACGCGGAAGGTCCCGCGCTGGAATGCCTGGTCATTGCGGGTATATTGCAACTCCGCCAGGCGACGCAGGATCGCACGTTGGTCGATAATCATGCCGACCGTGAGGTGCAGCATCATTTTGAGATATAAATCAGGATCACCCAGACCATAAATAGCGGAAACTGACGCAACAACAATAACATCCCGCCGCTCCAGCAACGCTTTGGTTGCTGAAAGACGCATCTGTTCAATATGTTCGTTTACCGAGGCATCTTTCTCAATAAACGTATCAGAGCTTGGTACGTAGGCTTCCGGCTGATAGTAGTCGTAGTAGGAGACGAAGTATTCCACCGCGTTTTCCGGGAAGAATTCTTTCATCTCACCATAAAGTTGCGCTGCCAGCGTTTTGTTGGGTGCCAGCACCATCGTTGGGCGTTGCAGATCAGCAATGACATTAGCAATGGTGAAGGTTTTCCCCGACCCCGTCACACCGAGCAGAGTCTGGTGCGCGAGGCCATCCTCCAGCCCCTCTTTGAGGCGGCGAATCGCCTCCGGCTGATCGCCAGAAGGTTTGAACGCGGAATTCAGTTTGAATGGTTTACTCATGAGTCGCTACCTGAAGGAGTGGGCGGGCAGGTGTGTAATTTTACTCGTCATGATTAATAATGCCAACAAATAACACTGGATAAAAAAACAGGCTCACACCACAATATCTCTGTTACGCCGTAAACTAAGGTGTCAACCGTAGGCAAAATTGACGCAGTGACGAGATAAAACGCCAGTGTTGCAGGGTTATCCCCAGAGCAATGGCTTTTTTAACATTTGTCAAGATGGCTGATGACGGATTTATTGCAGGAGATGACACTTTCCTGACAGCCATTGCATTTATCTAACCAATTAAAAAATAACATATATTTCTTTAAGCCGTCTTTAGCGCCAATTTGCGTGCAGGCCGCGTATTCTCTCGCTTACATTACGTTTTCTAACTCTAATGCACATGGTTATCCACAGGAATAGTGGATAACTGCCTGCAGCCCCTATGTCCAGCCGCCTGGGCAATTCCCATACTAATCGTATAATGCAGGGGTAAAAATTTTTTCGCGATTTTTTTAGCCTTTGATTGGTTAAATTACGGACGACTGAAAACGCCAGCTCGCTCGCAATTCAACCAATTTTTTGCTACTTCAGTGAAGTGAGAGTGATATATCTTCCGGTTAACGCACTTTCTGGATTTTCCTCAAGCCAGGGGATTTCCCCCAGCAGCGGTGCAGGAATCATTCGTGTGAGAGTGGCCATATATTCGCCATGCCGTTTGCCTGGCGGCGTGACATCGTTTGCCACCCAGCCTGCGAGAGTGAGTCCAGCCTGCTGTACTGCCTGTGCTGTCAGCATCGCGTGATTAATGCAGCCCAGTTTTATCCCAACGACCAGAATCACCGGCAGTTGTTCGCTCTTCACCCAATCGGCAAAAGTAAAAGTAGCAGAAAGCGGCGTAAACCAGCCACCAGCGCCTTCCACTAACACCCAGTCAGCCTGTTGCTCCAGCGCGCGTAATCCGGCGCTCATTACCTTCGGCTCAATCGGTCTACCCTCTTCCGCGCTGATGATATGTGGCGAAGTAGGTTCAGCGAAGGTGTAAGGATTTACCGTGGCGTAATCCAGGTGCAAGCTGCTGTTGCGCTGTAACGCCAGCGCGTCGCTGTTACGTAAACCTTCTGCAGTCATTTCGCTGCCGGAGGCCACCGGTTTATAACCTGCTGTCCGGTAACCTGCAGCCTTAGCGGCCTGTAAAAGCGCACAACTGGCAACGGTTTTCCCCACTTCGGTGTCCGTCCCGGTAACAAAAAAGCGTTTACTCACGAGTAATCACTCCCAAAAAAAGATGATAAGTCAGAGGGTATCGCCCCTGTTGTTGCGGCCAGGCCAGTTGCAATCGCTGTAACTGTGAACGTGTTAATACTCGCTGGTCGCGCCCTTCGTGAAGATGCGTTGCACCAATACCTTTCAGTGAACGCATGGCGCTGAGTGCGTCATCAAACCACAGCGTAATGGGTTGAATATTGTATTGATGACGAAAACCTTTCAACGCCCGTTCAATTTCTGCTGGCGGTAAAAAGTGATTAGCGTGGGGGCGTGCGTCTACAGCCTGCCATGCCTGATGTAGCTCTGGTAATGAGCCTTGTGCCAGGGTGGTAAACGCCACAATTCCGCCAGGACACACTACCCGATAAAGCTCGCGTAATGCCGTAGATAATTCAGCGCACCATTGCACGGCAAGGTTGCTCCACGCGAGATCAAACGTCGTGTTCGCCAGCGGTAAGGATTCGATATCCCCCGTCAGGTAATGATGTGCGGCATCCTGCTGACGTGCCTGTACAAGCATAAGCGGAGAGAGATCCAGTGCCGTCACCTGTGCGCTACGTTCACGCCAGCGGCGGCTCATCCAGCCAGGCCCGCAACCAGCGTCCAGCACCCGGGCGTACTGGCGTTGTGGGAGCATTGCCAGTAAGGCGTCGGCACTCTGGCGCTGCAACTCTGCGTGTTGCTCATACTGTGAGGCTGCCCGACCAAATGCCGCCGCAATGGCCTGCTTATTAACCGTTGCCATGCAGCACCTCCAGCAGACGGTCGATATCCGGTATTTCATGTCCTGCGGTTAAAGTCAGGCGCAGCCGCGCGGTGCCAGCGGGTACGGTTGGCGGGCGAATCGCCGTCACCCAGCAACCTTGCTGACGCAGGTTTTCTGCCAGGCGTAGCGCGCGAGCGTTATCACCAACGATTAATGGCTGGATGGCACTGCATGAGTCCGCGAGAGTAAATGGCGAACCCTGTACTCCACTACGAAAACGTGCAATCAGATCCGCCAGTTTTTCCCGCCGTGCGTCACCCTCTTCGCTACGAATCACCACTAGCGATGCACGTAATGCCTGCGCCTGAGCGGGCGGCATACTGGTGCTGTAGATAAGATGGCGGGCAAACTGCAACAGATAATCTGCCACGCTATCGGAGCAAAGTACCGCCGCCCCACTGACGCCAAATCCTTTGCCAAAAGTCACCACCAACAATTCTGGTTTCATCTTTTGCTGCCAGCAACTGCCGCGCCCCTGCTCACCGATAACGCCCGTCCCGTGGGCATCGTCGACCATTAACCAGGCGTTGTGCTGTTGCGCTACTTGCTGGATTTCTGCCAACGGCGCGCTATCACCGTCCATGCTAAACACGCCTTCTGTCACCACCAGTTGCTGCCCCGGACAGGAGGCTGTAAGCAGACGCGTCAGATGAGTGACATCGTTATGGCTAAAACGGCGAAGCTGCGCCGGACTTAAACTGGCAGCCTCCAGCAACGAAGCATGACTAAGACGGTCGGCAACGATGCGATCCTCTTTCGCCATCATCGCGGCAATGACCGCCTGATTGGCAGCGAAACCGGAGATAAACAGTAGCGCCCGCGAATAGCCCAGCCACTCCGCCAGTTCTTCTTCCAGCGCCTGATGCACCACGCTATAACCGCTGACATGCCCGGAACCGCCGCTACCGACACCAAATTGTTCCGCGCCCTGCTGCCAGGCGCGGATGATGTGCGGATGATGGCTTAAACCGAGGTAATCGTTACTGGAAAAGTTCAGATACTGGCGACCATCTGCCACCAGCCAGCGTCCGGCTCCCTGCGCCACCGGATAGCGACGACGCAGGGCATCAGCTTCGCGCCGCGCATCAAGCGCCGCGTCGATTTTCTCCTGCCAGGTCATAGGGCTGCCGCGTTGTAGTATTCGTCAGTGTCCGGGGTCATCAGCGCCTGCTCCAGACGCTGCTGTTGTTCGTTATCGCCCGCCAGAACGGCGGTTTGTTGCGGATTCAGCCCCAGTTTGCGGAACAGTTGCAGGTCTTTATCTTCTTCCGGATTCGGCGTGGTCAGCAATTTGCAGCCGTAGAAAATCGAGTTAGCCCCAGCCATAAAGCACATCGCCTGAGTCTGTTCATTCATCTGCTCGCGTCCGGCAGAAAGACGCACATATGAGGTCGGCATCATGATCCGCGCCACTGCAATGGTACGAATAAAATCAAAGGCATCGACATCATCGTTATCTGCCAGCGGCGTGCCTTTCACCTTCACCAGCATGTTGATCGGCACACTTTCCGGTGGCGTCGGTAGATTCGCCAGTTGTAGCAATAATCCGGCGCGATCTTTCACCGTTTCACCTAAACCAACAATGCCGCCAGAACAGACTTTGATCCCGGCTTCGCGCACTTTTTCCAGCGTATCAAGACGCTCCTGATAAGTGCGTGTAGTGATGATGTTGCCGTAAAACTCCGGCGAGGTATCAAGGTTGTGGTTGTAGTAATCCAGCCCGGCATTCGCGAGGCGCTGCGCCTGGGATTCGCTCAACGTGCCCAGCGTCATACACGCTTCCAGGCCCATCGCTTTTACCCCCTGCACCATTTGTTCCAGGTACGGCATATCGCGCTCGTGCGGATTTTTCCACGCCGCGCCCATGCAGAAGCGCGTCGAGCCAGCCGCTTTCGCTTTGCGCGCTGATTCCAGTACCTGTTCGACTTCCATCAACCGCTCAGCTTCCAGACCGGTTTTATAGCGAGAGCTTTGCGGGCAGTATTTGCAATCTTCCGGACAAGCGCCGGTTTTAATCGACAGCAAAGTACTGACCTGTACCTGGCGAGGATCGAAATGCTGACGGTGAACCTGCTGCGCTTCGAAAAGCAGATCCAGTAATGGTTTTTCAAATAATTCTGTGACTTGCGACAATGTCCAGCGTGGGCGGTGAGCCATGGGGCTTCTCCAAAACGTGTTTTTTGTTGTTAATTCGGTGTAGACTTGTAAACCTAAAACTTTTCAAGTTGGTTTACAAGTCGATTATGACAACGGATGATCTTGCCTTTGACCAACGCCATATCTGGCACCCGTACACATCCATGACCTCCCCACTACCGGTTTATCCAGTGGCGAGCGCAGAAGGTTGCGAACTGATTTTGTCTGACGCCAGACGCCTGGTTGACGGTATGTCTTCCTGGTGGGCGGCGATCCACGGCTACAATCACCCACAGCTCAATGCCGCGATGAAATCGCAAATTGATGCCATGTCACACGTGATGTTTGGCGGTATTACCCATGCGCCAGCCATTGAGCTGTGCCGCAAACTGGTGGCAATGACGCCGGAATCGCTGGAGTGCGTTTTTCTCGCGGACTCCGGTTCCGTGGCGGTAGAAGTGGCGATGAAGATGGCGTTGCAGTACTGGCAGGCCAAAGGCGAAACGCGCCAGCGTTTTCTGACCTTCCGCAATGGTTATCATGGCGATACTTTTGGCGCGATGTCGGTGTGCGATCCGGACAACTCAATGCACAGCCTGTGGAAAGGCTACCTGCCGGAAAACTTGTTTGCTCCCGCCCCGCAAAGCCGTATGGACGGCGAATGGGATGAGCGCGATATGGTGGGCTTCGCGCGGCTAATGGCGGCGCATCGTCATGAAATCGCTGCCGTAATCATTGAACCTATTGTTCAGGGCGCAGGCGGGATGCGTATGTACCATCCGGAGTGGTTAAAACGAATCCGCAAAATGTGCGATCGCGAAGGTATCTTGCTGATTGCTGACGAGATTGCCACCGGTTTTGGCCGTACCGGCAAACTTTTTGCCTGCGAACATGCGGGTATCGCACCGGATATTTTATGTCTCGGCAAAGCCTTAACGGGCGGTACAATGACGCTTTCCGCCACACTCACTACGCGCCTGGTTGCGGAAACCATCAGTAACGGCGAAGCTGGCTGCTTTATGCATGGGCCAACTTTTATGGGTAATCCGCTGGCCTGCGCAGCAGCAAATGCCAGCCTGACGATGATCGAATCTGGCGACTGGCAGCAGCAGGTAGCGGTTATTGAAGCACAACTACGCGAGCAACTCACACCCACCCGTGACGCCGAAATGGTTGCCGATGTCCGCGTGCTGGGGGCAATTGGTGTGGTCGAAACCACACGCCCGGTAAATATGGCGGCTCTGCAAAAATTCTTCGTCGAACAGGGGGTATGGATCCGGCCATTTGGCAAACTTATCTACCTGATGCCACCCTATATTATTCGCCCGGAACAGTTACAGCGCCTGACGGCAGCCGTTAACCGAGCGGTGCAGGATGAAACATTTTTTTGCCAATAACGAGAAGTCAGCGTGAGTGTTTCTGGCTACACTTTCTGCAAACAAGAAAGGAGGGTTCATGAAACTCATCAGTAATGATCTGCGCGATGGCGATAAGTTACCGCATCGTCATGTCTTTAATGGCATGGGCTACGATGGCGATAATATTTCGCCGCACCTGGCGTGGGACGACGTTCCTGCGGGAACCAAAAGTTTTGTTGTCACCTGTTACGATCCGGATGCGCCAACGGGTTCTGGCTGGTGGCACTGGGTAGTTGTTAACTTGCCTGCCGATACCCGCGTATTGCCGCAAGGGTTTGGCTCTGATCTGGTGGCTATACCAGACGGTGTTTTGCAGACGCGTACCGATTTTGGTAAAACCGGATACGATGGCGCTGCGCCACCGAAAGGCGAAACCCATCGCTACATTTTTACCGTTCACGCACTGGATGTAGAACGTATTGATGTCGATGAAGGTGCCAGCGGCGCGATGGTCGGCTTTAACGTCCATTTCCACTCTCTGGCAAGTGCCTCGATTACCGCGATGTTCAGTTAAATACTCTGCCAGATGGCGCGATACCATCTGGCATCACTTAAAGGTATTAAAAACAACTTTTTGTCTTTTTACCTTCCCGTTTCGCTAAAGTTAGTATAAAAAAGCAGGCTTCAACGGATTCATTTTTCCATTTCAAAGCCCGGAGCAACCTGTGAACACATTTTCAGTTTCCCGTCTGGCGCTGGCACTGGCTTTTGGCGTGACGCTGACCGCCTGTAGCTCAACACCGCCCGATCAACGTCCTTCTGATCAAACCGCGCCTGGTACGTCTTCTCGCCCGATTCTGTCGGCAAAAGAAGCGCAGAATTTCGATGCGCAGCACTATTTCTCCTCACTGACGCCAGGTGCTGCAGCGTGGAATCCTTCACCGATTACCCTGCCCGCGCAACCTGACTTTGTTGTTGGACCAGCGGGTACACAAGGTGTGACGCACACGACCATTCAGGCTGCGGTGGATGCGGCAATTATCAAGCGCACCAATAAGCGCCAGTATATTGCCGTGCTGCCAGGTGAGTATGAAGGCACGGTTTACGTTCCTGCAGCTCCGGGTGGAATCACTTTGTACGGTACGGGTGAAAAACCGATTGATGTCAAAATTGGGCTTTCCCTTGATGGTGGAATGAGTCCTGCCGACTGGCGTCACGACGTCAACCCACGCGGCAAATATATGCCAGGTAAACCAGCGTGGTATATGTACGATAGCTGCCAGAGCAAACGCAGCGACAGTATCGGTGTACTGTGTTCTGCGGTCTTCTGGTCGCAAAACAATGGTCTGCAACTGCAAAATCTGACCATCGAAAACACCCTGGGCGATAGCGTAGATGCGGGTAATCATCCGGCAGTGGCGCTGCGTACCGATGGCGATAAAGTGCAGATCAATAACGTCAATATTCTCGGTCGTCAGAATACCTTCTTTGTCACCAACAGCGGTGTGCAGAACCGTCTGGAAACCAATCGCCAGCCGCGTACACTGGTGACAAATAGCTACATTGAAGGGGATGTGGATATCGTTTCCGGTCGTGGCGCAGTGGTGTTCGATAACACCGAATTCCGCGTGGTGAACTCTCGTACCCAGCAGGAAGCGTATGTTTTTGCACCGGCGACGCTGTCTAACATCTATTACGGTTTCCTCGCGGTAAACAGCCGTTTCAATGCTTCTGGTGATGGTGTCGCGCAATTAGGCCGCTCGCTGGATGTTGATGCCAATACCAACGGTCAGGTGGTAATCCGTGACAGTGTGATCAACGAAGGCTTCAACACTGTCAAACCGTGGGCCGATGCGGTGATCTCTAATCGTCCGTTTGCGGGTAACACCGGCAGCGTTGATGATGATGACGAAGTGCAGCGCAATCTGAATGACACAAACTACAACCGTATGTGGGAATACAATAACCGCGGCGTGGGTAGCAAAGTGGTTGCAGAGGCGAAGAAGTAAGCGCTGTTAACTATTGGCCGGATGCGGCGTAAACGCCTTATCCGGCCTACAGGTTCGATGCGATTCGTAGGTCGGATAAGATGCGCCAGCATCGCATCTGACAATAAGTGCCGGATGCGGCGTAAACGCCTTATCCGGCCTACGGTTCAATGCGATTTGTAGGTCGGATAAGATGCACCAGCATCGCATCCGACAATAAGTGCCGGATGCGGCGTAAACGCCTTATCCGGCCTACGGTTCAATGCGATTTGTAGGT